>NZ_BLZR01000001.1:4105947-4421789 GCF_014193895.1 Clostridium fungisolvens
CAACTTCTGATGTTAACTCAGCTACTTGTTTTATAACATTTACGTAAGCTGTTCCACCACCAGGTACTATACCTTCTTCTACAGCTGCTTTTGTAGCTGCTAAAGCGTCTTCAAGTCTTAATTTCTTTTCTTTTAATTCTGTTTCAGTAGCTGCTCCAACTTTTATAACAGCAACTCCTCCAGCAAGCTTAGCTAATCTTTCTTGAAGTTTTTCTCTATCAAACTCAGAAGTAGTTTCTTCTAATTGAGTTCTTAGTTGTGCCACTCTACTAGTGATTGCTTCTTTGTCTCCTCTACCACCTACGATAGTAGTGTTTTCCTTAGTTACCTTTATAACTTCAGCTTGACCTAACATATCAAGAGTAGCTTCCTTAAGATCTCTTCCAAGCTCTTCAGATATAACTATACCACCAGTAAGTATTGCTATGTCTTCAAGCATTTCTTTTCTTCTATCACCAAAACCTGGCGCCTTAACAGCAACACAGTTAAATGTTCCTCTTACCTTATTTACTATAAGAGTAGCCATTGCTTCTGTTTCTATATCTTCAGCAATTATAAGAAGCTTCTTTCCTGTTTGAACTATTTGCTCAAGTACTGGAAGAATTTCTTGAATATTGCTTATCTTCTTATCAGTTATAAGTATTAAAGCATTGTCTAAAACAGCTTCCATCTTTTCTGTATCTGTAACCATGTAATGTGATACATATCCTCTGTCAAATTGCATACCTTCAACAACATCAAGTTCTGTACCCATTGATCTTGATTCTTCAACAGTTATAACGCCTTCGTTGCCTACTCTTTCCATAGCATCAGCTATAAGCTTACCTATTTCTTCATCACCTGCTGATATAGCAGCAACTCTAGCTATGTCTTCTTTACCTTCAACTGGTTTTGATATCTTCTTGATTTCATCTACAGCTGTTTCAACTGCAGTTCTTATACCAGTTCTAAGAAGTATAGGATTAGCACCAGCAGTTACATTCTTCAAACCTTCTCTAATTATTGCTTGAGCAAGTAATGTAGCAGTTGTTGTACCATCTCCAGCAACATCATTTGTCTTTGTTGCAACTTCTTTTACTAATTGAGCACCCATGTTTTCAAATGGATCTTCTAATTCTATTTCTCTTGCAATTGATACACCGTCATTTGTTATAAGTGGTGCACCAAACTTCTTGTCTAAAACAACATTTCTTCCCTTAGGTCCTAAAGTTACTTTTACAGTATCAGCAAGCTTATCTACACCAGCTTGCATAGCTCTTCTTGCTTCTTCACCAAACTTTATTTGCTTAGCCATCAAATTCTACCTCCTGTCTATTATTCTACTATTGCTAGTATATCTTCTTGTTTTAGTATGGTGTATTCTTCACCATCAATTTTAACTTCTGTACCAGCATATTTTGAGAATAATACTTTATCCCCAACTTTAACTTCTAATTGAATTCTAGTTCCATCAACAATTGCTCCAGGTCCAACAGCTACAACTTCAGCTTCTTGTGGTTTTTCCTTTGCTGCTCCTGTTAAAACTATACCGCTTTTTGTTTTTTCTTCTGCTTCTAATCTTTTGATAACAACTCTGTCACCAAGTGGTTTAATTCTCATTTTCTAAACCCTCCTTATGATTTTTAGAGTATATAAATTTAATATTTAACTTATTTGTTAGCACTCGTTAATATTGAGTGCTAATACAATTATTATAATAGACAATACTATTTAATAATTCAACAACTAATTGATATTTTTATCCATTTTCTCGGACTAAATTGTTTAATTTTATGAAATTATCTCTCTTTTTCTAATTTTTTCTTTTATTTTCTCAATGATTATAGCCTTTATGAAAATTAACTGATATATTTAGTAATTTTTTTAAATATATCAGTTAATTTTCATATAAAAACATAAATAATTCATAAATTTATTATATTATTTTTTATAAAGCTATTTATTTTTTATAAAAAATGATAATAATTAAATATGAAACTTTATATTCTATGCTATACGAAAGGACGTTATGATGATTTCTAAAAATTATAGTTATTTAACTAAGATTTCAAATTTTATTCTCTCTCTTATTTTAACCGTTGCTTCAATTGGATTGTGGTCAATAGCAACCTTAAACTTTACACCACTATACAAGATGAGCATAAAAACTTTTGACATTACAAGTGCTACCTCCCTTTCAGAAGGACAACTTATGACAAACTACAAAGTACTTATTAAATATCTTCAATCACCTTTTATACATAAATTAAAATTCCCAGATTTTATAATGAGTGCTGGCGGAGAAACACATTTCGTAGATGTGAAAAATATATTTATATATCTTCATATCATAACTTGGTCTACTGCCATAATCTTTGTATTATTGTTGATATTTAAGAAAAAATATCTTACAAAGGAAATATTTAATATATTCAACCATACTTTTTATATTCTATCTGTTTTTTCAATATCTATACTTATTTTAGTATTAAATAATTTTGATAAAACCTTTGAAAATTTCCACAAGCTATTTTTCAGCAATGATTTATGGTTATTTGACCCAAATACTGATCCAGTTATAAATGCCTTGCCGGAAAACTTTTTTATGATCTGTGGAATAACAATCATAGCTCTAACTCTTATCCAAGTGATAATATTTAAGATTATTTATCATAGACATAAGAAGCTATTAAGGACTTCAAAGACTACCATTTTTCACTAATAATTTCTATGCAGTAAAAAAGAGCTAATAATTAGCTCTTTTTTATTTACAAATTTTCACCTATCATTTCTGATTCATTTATTTTAATTTGATTACTCTCACCTACATTAGCAGCTATTCCAAGCATAGCCCAAAATACAGGTGCAACACTTACTACACTTATATTAAAGAATGCTTGTACTAAATATCCTACTATAGACATAAGTAGTCCTAAATACAATAATTGATAATTATTTGTACTTTCTCTAAACTTCTTTGTAAGTCTTAAGATTACCAAAGTAATTAAGGAAAGATAAATTATAAGCGCAGGTATACCACTAGTTACTGTTAACTGTAAGTACTCATTATGAGCCTTATCCACTATTCCTCCAGTTAACTTTTGCATATACCCAAGCTCATCAAAATACTTTTGTAAAAATACTACCCCGAAGGTATCTGGTCCACTGCCTAGTATAGGGTGTTCTGGAATAAAAGTAATACCTCTTTTCCATATATACATTCTTGAACTTCCAACAGTATCATTATCTGTTGAGCTTATCCTTGTTGCATCGATACCAATAGAACTAAGTCTAGATAAAACAGTGCTATTAGTCAGAGAATTTAGCATGATAAATATTACTGCAAAGATTCCTAAAGATGCAAGATAGCGTTTCATATACTTTTTATTCTTAAAACAGTAATACAAGATGGCTATTGAATAAACACCAAAGGAAACAAAATTGCTTCTAGTAATTGATGCTACTAGTCCTGAAAATATTATAGAGGAACTTAATAAATATTTCTTTTCTGATGTTCTTAAGTAATAGCTTATATTTATCGGTAAATATAAAGTCATTAAAGTGGCAAAAAAGTTTTTGTTACCAATTGTAGAATAAGCATGATTTCCCCAGTTCTTTCTAAAGACATCATGAGGTATAAAGTCTAATCCTAGATATTGTAGTACACCATAGATAGCTATCATGCAGATGAAGATATTAATTAATTTAAATATCCTATTAGAATACTTAAAATGTTTATACATTATTAAAAATATCAAACAATAGAATACTATAGCTACAAAACCTTCTCTTCTAGTCTCCCTTCCAGTTATGGATATAGGTACATACACAGAAAATACAGTTGATAGTAAAAGCCATAATATAAAACCTGCTATAAGATAATCTATTATTGTGTTCTGTGACCATCTCTTTCTATCATATACAAACATCATGGTTACCATAACTACTACATAAACAAGTAGTATTTTAGGTTCATAAAACCTATCATAAGAAGATGGAATTATTATAAACGGAATAAGTCCCATAATTAAAAATGTAAATATCTTAATAGGTTCAAGTCTTTTAAAGTTTTTTAATATAGATACATTAGCTAAACCAAAGTCATACTCTTCTTGCATAGCTATTCCCCAACCTATACCGAGCATTGCCCAAAACACTGGAGCCACACTCACTATACTTATATTGAAGAAAGCTTGCACACAATAGGATATTATACCAAGTGTGATAGCTATTAGATGTATATTTCCATCCTTTATTGCCTTAGCCCCTGCTTTAAACACTATTGTAGCTAAAATCCCTAAGTATAAGAGTAACGCAAATATTCCATTGCATATAAGTATCTGTAGATACTCATTATGGGCTTTTGTAACAACTCCCCCTAAGCTTTTCACCATAAATTCTGTTTCAGATTTATGAGCGCCTAAAAAAGCAGTACTAAAATTATCTACACCATATCCTAGTACAGGTTTGTCCCATAATAACTTTATACCATTTTTCCATATATATATTCTTCCAGAACCAGCCATCTCATTTCCTGACTGTTTTAATGATATGGCATCATCACTTATTGACAGCAATCTAGCATTAATAGCTCCACTCTTTAAATAGTTTATCCCAAAGAATATAACAACCATAGTAACTAAAACTATACCTAAATTTAGTAACCTCTTTTTACTCTTAAAGGATAGCACAAATAATATTACTATACAGATAATCAAAGCTACCCAACTACTTCTAGTAGTACTACTTACTAACCCCAAAAATAAAATTGCAGTAGCAAAAATATATTTTTTCTCACCTTTATACATAAATAAAGCTACGGTTATTGGCAAAAATATACTTATATAAGCACCTATTGCATTTCTATAACCTAAAGTACTAAAAGGTTCATACTCGGAAATTCTCCTTACCTTATCAAGCTGTATAGGATTGATACCGAAGAATTGAATGAAGCTATATAATGAAACAATTGACGCAAAAATCAATAAAATATTTATAAAACTTTTCGATAACTTAAATTTTTTTGATAACAATAAGAAATTAATAAAATAACATAGATATAATAAAAATGGTTCTCTATCTGTCATTTTACCTATAAACGAGTTTTGTACATCGACTCCCATTAAACTTGAAATAAAAATAATCCCTATAAATAATAATAATAATTTATCGATCCAGTTAAAGGTTAATGTATCTTTCTTTACATATAAATAAATTAACGATATCACTGATATAAAATAAATAAAGTATAATTTCGGTGTATAGTAAACATCTGCGGCTCCTGGAACCATTATAAGCGGAGTCACTCCCATAAGTAACACCGCAATTAAGTTTACAAAGCTTTCCTCTTTAAATTGTATTTTCCCCCTCATTTAATCCCCCTAAAATTTAAAGTCTAGTTTTCTTCCCTATTGATAAGTTTTTTTCCCTTTAATACTCCTATAAGAATAATCAAAGCCATAACTATTAAAACAATTACTAATATTGATATCTTATCTAAAGAAAGGTTATGTCCAAAAAATATTGACACAAAAAGCATTGGTGCTCTAGCTAAATTTGATATGACAAGGAATTCCTTTAAAGAAAGGCTTGATATTCCACATATATATCCTAAAATATCCTTTGGTATTCCTGGTATTAAATATAAAAGCAAAACTATTCTTCTTAAGGACTTATGCCTCTCTTCTGAGCTTTTACCAGATTCTCTTTCCCCTTTATGTTCCTCTTTAAAATGTTCGATTTTCTTTAATAGCCATAGATCCTTTTCACTTACTAACTTTTGCACAAAAGGTTTTCCTAGTTTTCTAGATAGTATAAAGGTTATAGCACTTCCGATTATTGCTCCTATAATAGATAAGGCAAATCCTATCCAAGGACCAAATATATAACCTGCTGCTACCTGAACTATTTCACCTGGTATTATGAATATTACTATTTGAAGTACCTGCATAACTAAAAATGCTAGCCATGAATAAGTTCCATATCCTAGTATTCTTTCCTTCATCTTTTTTATATCTGTAAAGATATATACATATTCACCAAGATATTTATAAAACGCTGCCATTAATACTAATACAGAAAAAACTGTTATAATATGATACTTATATTTTGCCAACTTTTCTTTCATAATCACATATCCTCATAAAATTAAGTATATTATACTTCAACGTAAAACCTTAAAATCAAGCTTATATTATAGGTTTAATTTTATAAATATATCCTATTGTTGCTTTCTGCAATTCTACATATTACTACATTTTTCACTTAGCAGAATCATTAACTTGTAATACTTCTTCATTAAAATGCCGTATCTATAGTATAATATACGAAATATATCTATACACTAGCTATTTTCTTAGTATTACCTTAATTTTTTATTAATATTTGATATAAATTTCATAGTTCAATTATTAATTTATACACATTAAAGACCACAAATTCTAATTTTTCAACAGATACAAATTAAATTTCTGTAGATAAGTCTTTTATTTAACTTTATAATATATGTGATTTTTCTATATTCCACATTATTATAACATCTATCTCACTTTCTTAATACAATAATTGTCATAATTTTAATTCTTTCTCATTAAAATTATTAGCTAAGTTTAGTAGTATTATTGATTTATTAATCTCTAGGAATTATCTCTACTGAGAATTCAGATAATATAATTATCTATAACTTCGACCAGTTTCTTAATTATAATGAAAACTTTTAATTTGTAGGTGATATTATGTACAATGAGAAGTATATTTGTGATTTATGCGGAAGAGAGGTTTCTAAAGTAACTGTTCATCATTTAATTCCAAGAGAAGAAGGCGGCAAGGATTTAGCCACAGTAATGCTATGCATCCCTTGTCATAAGCAGATCCATGCACTTTATTCTAACAAGGAACTATCAGTAAGACTTTATACTATATCGAGACTTAAGAGTGATGATAAGATAATAAAGTATCTTAAATTCATAACAAAACATCCTGGCGATTCTCACATTTCGGTAAAGAAATCTAAAGATGTTAGAAAAAAATAGGCAACAAGATAATAAAAGTTGTTTAAACTTAAATTCTATCTTGTTGCCTACTTATGATGGTTTATATTGGCTTTAGTTTATACAAATCTAGTATACCTCTATTACCTTCATCCTATCCTCATCAAACTTTTATATTGTTTTCTCTAGCATAGTAGAAGAAATACTGCTGAGCAAAGCCTGAAAGTTCACCAAACTTCTCTCTTCCAAAAATTCTTATCTTATTAAGCGATACATCAGGAGCCAAATAGAAATGAGCCATAGCTCTTTTCACCCATACATCCACTGGAAAAGCTGAGTATTTTTTCATAGAAAACAGCATTACGCAGTCAGCTACTTTCGCACCAACACCTTTAAAATTTTGAAGAGCTTCATGGCACTGATCATCATTTAGCTCAGAAATCATTACTAAATCATATTTAAGTAATTCTTTTTCTTCATCAGTCATTGCTTCTATAGCCTTATTACTGTTTAAGAGCTCATTACAGCTTTTTACTTTCTCTACAGTATCATAAATGTACTTACTTCTAAAAGATGCCCCTGTAGTGTTTATTTCCTCCAAGGATGCCTTTGAAAATTGCTCTACCGTAGGGAAGGCGTAATAAGTCTTTCCTTTATACTCAATAGCCGAACCCCACTTCTCACTTATTTTATTTATTGTTTTGCTAATCACCGGTATAGAATTTCTTGCAGATATTATAAAGCTTATAAGTATTTCAAAAGGATCTTGCTTTAGTATCCTTATACCATATCCAAAATCTACTGCTTTTTCTAATAAAGGATCTCCTGAAAACTTTTCCTTTATAGCTGTATAATCTCGTTCTAAATCAAAATATTCCATCCATATGTTATTAAAATCATCTCTATTTGTATTATGTATTATTATATCTTTTCCGCTTTCTTCTACCTCTATCACTCTCTCATGTGCTACCCCTATGTAAGTGCCACTCTCTTGTCTAATCCATCTAAAGCACTGACCACACTCAAAAACTTGCTTTATATTAAAGTTTTCTGCATCCTTTAAAATTACTTTATCATCATAGTATTCTACATCTTTATAATCCATTTTTATCACCTTTTCCTACTCGTCTATAAGTTGCCATCTTCTTTAACAAGCATTATCACAACTTACATATTTTACTTAAATATAATTATACTTTTATATTTAGTTTTTTACAATTACTTAAGTAAAATCTTTACCACCAAATACAAGTTTTCATTTAATAATTAAAATTACTTACACAAACTACATCTTATAAAGCTTCAGTTACTAAAATACTATTTCTAAACAGCTTAATCTTAATTCGTAGATCGACGAATAAATTATAAATTCTCTATAATCAACGTTAACCTTAATGATTTAACAAATTTATTTAGTATCAATGAGTTAACACCTATTATTTTTCTATATAAAAACTTTCGTTCCATGGAAACTACAAACAAATAGTTTTTCCATCTCCACTTTTGTGATCTTTCTTGGATTAGAGCCAGTACATGCATCTTCCACTGCATTCTCCGCTATAAGTTGTAGGTTACTATTAAATACATCTTCTTTAACTCCATATTCTTTTAAACTATTAGGTATTCCAAGCTTTTCATTAAACAATCTTATAAGCTGCCTAAGTGATTCTACTAATTCGTCATCAGTTTCTCCTTGAAGCTGTAATCTTCTACTTATATCTGCATATCTTTTTGAACAAGTCTTTTTATTATAATCAATAACATAAGGTAAATATATCGCATTAGCACAACCATGTGGAATATTAAATATCGCCCCAGTTTTATGGGCCATACTATGAGTTATTCCAAGCAACGCATTGCTAAAGGCCATTCCAGCTAAACACTGAGCATAATGCATCCTTTCCCTAGCCTCTTTATCCCCTTGATATGAGTTCAATAAATTATCTCTGACCATTTCAATGGACTGTAATGCTAGAGGATCTGTAAAACAGGTATGCTGTGATGCAACATAAGCTTCTATACCATGAGTTAGTGCATCCATTCCCGTATGCGCTGTAAGCTTAGCGGGCATCGTTTCAGCAAGCTCTGAATCTACTATAGCTATATCTGGTGTTATATCATAGTCAGCTAGAGGATATTTTATTTTAGTTTTGTAATCTGTTATAACTGTAAATGCTGTTACTTCAGTTGCAGTTCCAGAGGTAGATGGAATAGCTACAAATTTAGCTTTGTTCCTAAGTTTAGGTATAGAAAAAGGCTTCTTTATATTTTCAAAGTTTTCATCTGGATATTCATAAAAAACCCACATTGCCTTAGCTGCATCTATGGCTGAGCCTCCTCCAATAGCAACTATCCAATCTGGTCTATATTCAAGCATCTTCTTAGATCCATCAATAACCGTCTCAACTGATGGATCTGGTTCAACGCCTTCTATCAAGTTAACCTCAAAGTTAGCGTCCTTTAGATAGCTTATAGCCTTATCCAGAAAGCCAAACTTCCTCATAGACCCTCCCCCTGTAACTATGACTGCCCTCTTTCCTTCTAATTCCTTTAACTGCTCCATAGTTCCTTTTCCATAGTATATATCTCTAGGTAAGGTAAATCTGCTCATTAAATTGCCTCCTAATTCTATCTAAAATAATTGTACAAGACTATTAATGATGTACCAATTAAATTACAATCTCGCTTTTTTAACTCCTGTGTATTTAGAAAATAGGTTTTAAAATTTGTTTTTCTCAAGTAATACATCATTACAATATTTAAAATGTCCTTAGGATATTATTAGTAATTACAGCAAGTTTTATTTATATTAATTCATAAAATCATTTAGCTAATATATGCGTCTTATTTACTTCATCAATCATATAAAATATCATTACTTCAATATTTTTATGTATAAAACTTATTCTACTTCAAGAATTTCTTAACTTATGTCCGGAAAAAACTGCTGCTCAAAAAAACACCGAAGAAGAGCATTCCAATGAATTTTTCTAGTATAAAACTGTTTGTTAAATAAATGTTGGTAGTGATTAAAAACATGAATATGCGGCAAGCATTAAGAGGATAGCTTAATTATTAGATTTTCTTAGAGAGGTGTTCCTTTTGCTACAGCATGATGTTGAATTAAAAAAGTTTGATCTGCATACTAACAATGTTTTAAAAAAAGATTTTTATAAAGATAGAGTTGTAGAAGTTTGCCCAATTTGTGAATCAACTTGGTATATTAAATATGGTTTTTATCATGGAATTCAAAGATACAAATGTAAAGTGTGTCAAAAAACCTTTTCCCGTACAACTAATTCATTGTGGAGTTATTCAAAGAAGAACACTAGAACTTGGATGGAATTTACTGAATTAATGGCGGAAAATAAGACCTTAAAATTCTGCGCAGAAAAGCTAAATATAAGTATTGGAACAGCTTTTTATTGGAGACATAAAATACTTCAAGCCTTAAGTATAGACTCAACTCCAGATAGTCTATCGGGAATTGTACATGTAGGAAAGGTTATTTTAAAAGAGAACTTTAAAGGGTGTAGAAATTCACAAATAATATCCGCTGCAACTCCAAGACAAAACATTTGGGTTATTGGTGCAAAAGGACAGGAAGACTCTATGTTTATAAAACCAATATTTAAGCATCAATGGGATCGAAGAGCTTTCAATGAGAAAGTCTATTCTAAAATAGAAAATAGCTCATATATTGCTGCATACGGAGACAGATATATAAATTCAGTAGCAATGAGACATAATAAAAACAAATCCATTAAGGTAGAGCCTGAGTATAGAATAAAATACCTTTGGCCAAATTTGAAAAAATGGCTATCAAGCTTTCATGGGGTGGCCTCAAAGTATATTCGAAGATACCTTAGTTTTTTTATAATTATGAACTTAGACAAGGTACATGACTACATGGACTTGATGTATGATAGCGTATTTCAAGGTAATAGATTTACAAGAATTGAAGAAATACGATATATGAATTCGCCTTTTTAAAAAATTACAACTTAATACATATTAGTTTTATGGAATATATCGTAAAATACAGACTTAATTACAAGGTTGTCCATCTAGAGTTATAAATACCTAACAACATTTAATTAATAAATAACTGTATATAAAAAAAATTAACTATAAGCATAAACTAGTGGAAAATACTAGTTTGCATATTATCAAAACATATTAGTTCAAGCATTTTCTAATCTACTATATGATTTGAGTAAGATTTGAAGACATATTAGTTTTAATTAACTGTAAGATTAGCTCACTCTACATTTCAACGCGCTATTTAACCATAAAAAAGTCGCTCAAGCGACCTTCTTCATCGAACTTTTCTTAACGCATCTGCCTTTCCGAATGTAAATGAGGAAAATCTGGCTTTTTACTGTTTACCCTAAAAAGCTGTTCTACCCCTTTAATATTGATAGGTTTAGTTAATAAAAAATTTTATACTTTCATTAACAGTAAAAAAACACAGTTCTATTAAGAACTGTGTTTCAAAATTCATATAATGAATTATTATTTTGCGTAGTTGTGGAATCCTCTACCTGACTTTCTTCCTAACCAACCAGCTCTAACATACTTTCTTAGTAAGCTATGAGCTCTGTACTTAGTATCTCCAGTTTCATTGTAAAGAACATCCATGATAGCTAGACATACGTCTAATCCTATAAGATCTCCTAAAGCTAGAGGTCCCATTGGGTGGTTTGCACCTAACATCATTGACTTATCTATATCAACAGCTGAAGCTATATCTTCTGCAAGTATTCCTACAGCTTCGTTGATCATTGGTATAAGTATTCTGTTAACTACGAAACCAGGTGCTTCAGCAACTTCTACTGGTTCCTTGCCTATAGCTATTGAAACTTCTTTAACTGCATCAAAAGCTTCTTGTGAAGTAGCCATTCCTCTGATTATTTCAACTAGCTTCATTACTGGAGCTGGGTTGAAGAAATGCATTCCTATAACTTTATCAGGTCTTCCAGTTGCAGCAGCAACTTCAGTTATTGATAAAGATGAAGTGTTTGAAGCTAATATAGTTTCTGGCTTACAGATCTTATCTAATTCAGCAAATATTTGCTTCTTTATAGCCATGTTTTCTACTGCAGCTTCTATAACTAAATCACAGTCAGCAGCTAAGTTCATATCAGTAGTTCCTGATATTCTTGAAAGGATTTCTTCTCTAACTTCTTCAGTCATCTTTCCTTTAGCAACTAATTTGCTTAAACCATTGCTGATTCCAGTTATTCCTTTATCAACAAATTCTTCCTTTATATCTCTAACTATAACTTCATATCCTTTTTGAGCGAAAGCTTGAACTATACCAGCTCCCATTGTACCAGCACCAAGAACAAATATCTTTTCCATGGGTATACCTCCTAAGATTTATATATTTAGTCCTACCTTTTTAGGTAGGACTTATAATTATATTCAAGAATTATGTTTAACTAATTGAATAATTTTATGCTTCTTCTTTTCTAGCCTTAGCTTTAGCAATAAGTTCTGGAATAACTTTGTTTAAGTCTCCAACTATAGCATAGTCAGCCATCTTCATGATAGGTGCAGTAGCATCCTTATTGATTGCTATGATCATATCAGAATCTTGCATACCAGCAGTATGTTGGATAGCTCCTGATATACCACAAGCTATATATATTGTTGGTTTAACAGTCTTACCAGTTTGACCTACTTGGTAAGCAGCTTCAAGCCATCCAGCTTCAGTAGCAGCTCTTGAACCAGCAACTGTTCCACCTAAAGCATCAGCTAATTCTTTTAGAAGTGCGAAGTTTTCTTTGTTTCCAACTCCTCTACCACCTGAAACGATGATATTTGCTTCACTTATATCAACTATATCCTTAGCTTCTTTAACTACTTTAACAACTTTAGTTCTAACATCAGCATCAGTTAAGCTAATCTTAACTTCTTCAACTACTGCTTTGTTTTCAGTGTCTATCTTTGAGAATACACCTGGTCTTACAGTAGCCATTTGTGGTCTGTGATCAGTACAAGCGATTGTAGCCATTAAGTTACCACCGAATGCTGGTCTTGTAGCAAGAAGGAATTTTCCTTCTGCATCTATATCAAGTGATGTACAGTCAGCTGTTAAACCAGTTGTAAGTCTAGCTGCAACTCTAGGACCTAAATCTCTTCCTATAAATGTTGCTCCTATGAATAGTATTTCTGGCTTTCTTTCTGCAGCAAGGTCACAGATAACCTTAGTGTATCCGTCAGTTGTATAGTTTTCTAATAATTCATTTTCTACAACTAAAACTTCATCAGCTCCGTGAGCTCCTAGCTTTTCAGCTAATCCTTTAACGTTGTTTCCTATTAATAAAGCTGTTAGCTTAACTCCTAGCTTATCAGCAATTGTTCTTCCTTCTCCTAAAAGTTCTAATGAAACTTTTTGAAGTTCGCCGTTTCTTTGTTCAGCGAATACCCATACGCCTTTATAATCTGCTATATTCATAATATTTTACCTCCCAAATCTTAGATGTAGTGTTTTTCGATCAATTTTCTTAATACGTACTCTGCTGCTTCGTTTGCTGGTAATTCAACTAATTCTCCAGCTCCCTTAGTTTCTTTAGTCATTGATTTCTTAACCTTTGTTGGAGAACCTTTTAGTCCTAATAAACTCTTATCTACATCTATATCGTCTGCTGACCATATTTGAATTTCTTTACCAGCAGTTTCGAAGATTAAACCTACATTCATATATCTTGGTTCGTTTAATTCTTTAATTGCTGTTAAAAGCACTGGTGTTTGAACCTTTATTAATTCATAACCATCTTCTAATGCTCTATTAACTAAAAGACCGTCTTCTTCAACAGTAACACCTTGAACATAAGTTACTTGAGGTATATTTAAATGCTCTGCTATTTCTGGTCCAACTTGTGCAGTATCTCCATCGATAGCCTGTCTTCCAGCAAATATTATATCGTATTCTAATTTTCTTATAGCTCCTGCTATAGTGTTTGAAGTTGCAAGAGTATCAGCTCCAGCAAATGCTCTGTCAGTTATTAATATAGCTTCATCAGCACCCATACATAATGCTTCTCTTAAAGCTGTTTGTGCTTGTGGAGGTCCCATACTTACTATAGTTATATGAGCACCTTTTTCTTCTTTTATTCTTAAAGCTGCTTCTAAAGCATGCTTATCTTCTGGGTTTATTATTGAAGGAACACCTTCTCTTATAAGAGTTCCAGTCTTTGGATCTATTCTAACAGCTGTAGTATCTGGTACTTGCTTTAAACAAACTACTATTTTCATCTTTTTCTGTCCTCCCTAAAACTATTTTAAAATGTTTGCTGATATAACCATCTTTTGAACTTCTGAAGTTCCTTCGTATAGTTCAGTTATCTTAGCATCTCTCATTAATCTTTCAACTGGGTATTCCTTAGTATATCCGTATCCACCGAATATTTGAACAGCCTTAGTAGTTACTTCCATAGCTACTTCAGCAGCAAATAGTTTAGCTCTAGCAGCATCTACTGTGTAAGGAAGTTTATTTTGCTTAAGCCATGCAGCTCTATATACTAAGTATCTAGCAGCTTCAACCTTAACATCCATTTCAGCTATATACCATTGTAAACCTTGGAATGCAGCAAGTGGTCTTCCGAATTGCTTTCTTTCCATCATGTAGTTTTTAGCTTCTTCTAATGCTCCACCAGCAAGTCCTAGTGCTTGAGCAGCTATACCTATTCTTCCTCCATCAAGAGTCTTCATAGCTATACCAAATCCCTTACCTTCTTGACCAAGTAAGTTTTCCTTTGGAACGATACAGTTTTGCATTACAAGTTCAGTTGTTGATGAAGCTCTGATACCCATCTTGTTTTCAACTTTACCTATTGAGAATCCTGGGAATGATTTTTCAACTATGAAAGCTGATATTCCTTTTGTTCCCTTGCTCTTGTCAGTCATAGCAAATATTATGAAAGTTTCAGCAACTCCACCATTTGTTATGAATATCTTAGATCCGTTAAGGATGTAGTTATCTCCATCTAAAACTGCAACTGTTTGTTGTCCAGCAGCATCTGTTCCAGCACCTGGCTCAGTTAATCCGAATGCACCTAATTTTCTTCCACTAGCAAGATCTGGTAGGTACTTTTGTTTTTGAGCTTCATTACCAAATTCGTTAACTACTGATCCACAAAGTGATGTATGAGCTGATACTATAACACCGTGAGTACCACAAACTTTTGATAATTCTTCAACTGTAAGGATGTATGATAAAACATCTCCGCCAGCACCTTCATATTTCTTATCGAAAGGAATTCCTAACATACCTAGTGCAGCCATTTTCTTTGCATTTTCCATTGGGAATTCTTCAGTCTCGTCAATCTCACCTGCTATTGGCTTAACTTCATTTTGAGCAAAATCTCTAACCATTTGTCTTACTAATTCTTGTTCTCTTGTTAATTGGAAATCCATTTATTTATTCCCTCCTGCTATTTATTTAAGTATAGAGCAACTATTAATTACTCTTTTATATATGTTCATTTTTCACGGAGCAATTTTACTTGCTCCGTCTAGTATTTACTAATATTTTTAAATTTAAATATGAATTAAAGAAATTTTCAAAAAGTCATAAATTTAATTATTGGTTTTTGAAGTTCTTTTCTCTTCTTTCAACAAATGCAGTCATACCTTCAGTTTGATCTTCAGTAGCAAAACACTTACCAAAATCTTCTGCTTCTATAACTATAGCTTCATCAATGCTTACTTGCATTCCTCTGTCTATAGCATCTTTACATAACTTAACTGCGATTGGAGCATTTTTAGCTATCTTATTAGCAAGAGCTTTAGCTTCAGTCATTAAATCTTCTAGAGCTACAACTTTATTAACTAAACCTATTCTTAATGCTTCTTCTGCATTAATTATGTCTCCAGTATATATTAATTCTTTTGCTTTACCAAGTCCAACTATTCTAGGAAGTCTTTGTGTTCCACCAAATCCTGGAGTTATTCCAAGTCCACTCTCTGGTTGAGCGAATTTTGCTTTTACAGAAGCTATTCTTATATCACATGCCATGGCTAATTCACAGCCACCGCCTAATGCAAAACCTGAAATTGCTGCAATAACTGGTTTGTCCAGCACTTCTAACCTTCTGAAAACTTTATTTCCTAAAGCTCCGAATTCTCTACCTTGCTCTTCATTTAAGTCCTTCATTTCAGATATATCAGCACCAGCTACAAATGATTTTTCACCAGCTCCTGTTAATATAACAGCATAAACTTCTTTGTCTTTTTCAAGTTCTGATACAACTGTGTCTATGTCCTTTAATGTCTCTGAGTTAAGTGCGTTTAAAGCCTTTGGTCTGTTTATTGTCACAATAGCAATATTTCCTTCTTTTTCAAGGATAACATTTTTTAATTCCATTGTTTTGGCCTCCTTAAAGTAGTTATATTCTTAACAAAGCATATAAGTTTTATTTGCATAATCTTATATTACAATAAAAAGCTTACTAAATTTGTTAAATTTTTTCGACGTTTGTTAATATTATAACAAACAAAATCAAAAAATAATTGAAGCTCGTAAACTTCAATTATGATTATACTTGTTTAAGAATATATTTGCAATATATTTTGTGTCTTTTTTAACAATTTTTAAACTAGTATTTGTATTTATTATTTAATTTTGGGATTCATTTATTAAATATGCCAGTGTTAGTAAACTTTCACTTAAGTGAACATTTTCTACAATAACGTCTTTAGGAGCTACTAAATCTATAGGTGCAAAGTTCCAAATACCCTTTACTCCATTCTCCACCAGTTCATCACAAACCTTTTGAGCATTGTTGTCTGGAACACATAATATTGCTATATCAACGTGGTTTTCTTTTAGAAAATCTTTGATAACGTCTATATCTTTTATCTCTACGTCTTTTATTCTAATGCCTGTTAATCTTGGATTTGCATCAAACATCCCAAGAAGATTGAATCCTAGTTTTTCAAATTGAGTGTAGTTTGCAAGCGCTTGACCTATGTTACCAGCACCTATAATTATAGTATTATAATCTCTCTGAAGACCAAGAATAGCAATTATTTGATTATATAAATCTCTTACATTATAACCATAGCCTTGTTGACCAAAATCACCAAAGCAGTTTAAATCTTGTCTTATCTGTGATGCTGTAAATCCTATCTTCTCGCTTAATTCTTTAGATGAAATTCTATCAACATCATTTTTTAATAATTCTAATAGATATCTATGATATTTTGGTAGTCTCTTTATGACAGCCATAGATATATTTTTCTTTTTTTCCATTTATGTCACCTCTTCTTAAATTAACAAATAAGTTATTAAATTCTATAAGATCGCTAAAAAACTTAGCCGTATATTTTTTATACACCTGTTTTTCTGAACTTTGTTCATCTGTCAGGCCAATAAATCCTATTGTTTTACTTTTAATTTACCCACAAATTAAAA
The DNA here is from genome assembly GCF_014193895.1 of Clostridium fungisolvens. Lineage (NCBI taxonomy): Bacteria > Bacillati > Bacillota > Clostridia > Eubacteriales > Clostridiaceae > Clostridium > Clostridium fungisolvens. The sequence continues at coordinate 4,123,339 of NZ_BLZR01000001.1, forward strand.
AATTTTAGATAGATGAAGAGTAATAAAATCCACTATACTACTCTATTCCTTATATATATTACCACATTTAACTTAAACTTATCTATATCTTAGTCATAAAATTGTTTTAATATGAAATTGTTTTTATATAAAGTTCTATTAATACTTTATGCCAGTAATTTATCTGAATATTATTATTTATTCAACAAATGATATTTATTATCCGACAATATTTCATGTTAAATATTGATTGTTTTACCATATAAATTTATAATAACAACAACTAATATAAATAACCTAATATATAAACATATTTAAAAGGAGGATAAAAAATGTTAAGCGAAAGATTAATTGAGGCTTTAAACGAACAAATAAATTATGAGTTTTATTCATCTTATACTTATCTAGCAATGGCTGCCTTTGCTCAATCAGAGGATTTAGATGGTTTTGCAAATTTCTTTAGAGTTCAGGCTCAAGAAGAACTTTTTCATGCTATGAAGTTTTATGATTATGTTTATCAAAAAAATGGTGATGTAACCCTTGAGGCCATACATAAACCACAAATAAAATTCGAAAATATGATTGATGTTTTCGAAAAAGGCTATGAGCATGAGCAAGAAGTTACAAGAAGAATATATAATCTTGCAGATATAGCAAATGAAGAAAAAGAACATTCTACTATATCCCTATTAAAATGGTTTATAGATGAACAAGTAGAAGAAGAAGATAATTTTAATAAGATAATTAAAAAACTTAGAAGAGCAGAATCAAATCCTGCCGCTCTTTATATGTTAGATGACGAATTAGCTCAAAGAGTTTATGTTGCCCCTACAACAGGTGCATCTGCTCAATAAAACTAAAAGCAGCTGATCTAACTTTAGCTTCAGCTGCTTCTATTATATATAGATTAATAACTTCAAATACGTCCATTAATTATAATGTTAAAAATATAACTGCTTAAATTCTGTTAAGAACCTATCAATCTTTTTTATACTATAAAATATTTTTAGTATATATGTAAATGTTCAAGCAATATGCTAGTCCCTATTACTACCAATATAACTCCTCCAAGCAATTCTGCTTTGGATTTTAGTAGTTCTCCAAATTTCTTTCCTATGAATACAGCTACAAAACAAACTACAAAGGTTGTTAACGCTATTGCTAATACTGCTTCAAGTATATTAACCTTTAGAAAAGCAAAGCCTATTCCAACTGCTAATGCGTCAATACTTGTTGCAATAGCAAGCAGTATGAATTCTTTGGTACTAGTTGTAGCTAATTGTTCTTTCTCTTCATCCTCATCATTTTTTATAACATCAAGAATCATTTTTCCACCAATTATTGAAAGTAAGGCAAATGCAACCCAATGATCAAACTTCTCTATATACTGAGTAAAATTTATTCCTAGTATCCATCCTACAAGAGGCATAGCCCCCTGAAATCCTCCAAAATATAGTGCTGCTTTCATGGCTATATTTTTTTTATCTTTGTTTGTTGCTTTTATTCCTAAAGTAAGAGATACAGCAAAAGCATCCATTGATAAAGCTAGTCCAGTTAGAAAAATTGATAATACGTTCATATGTCCCCCTTAAATTAATTGGTTTTTAATAGAAATTCATCATAAGTTCTTGAAACTTTAATATGTAAAAATAAAAATTCCGTAAAAATGTGGAAAACTCTATTTCTATTTTAATTCTTAGAATAATTTATTTAGATTTATTAGAGATATAAAGATAATTTTAACTTATTAAAAATAAAAAGAAAATGAGACTTATGTATAACGCAACCCTCGTTATACATAAGTCTCACAATTTAATACAAAGCCAGATGAAAAGCATCAGTATGTTGACTCTGCAACAACATTAAATGTTGTCTGCTACTCCCTTATGCCTGAAAGTATTCTCAACGAAAACAATTATATTTAATTATTGTCGTAATGTCAACACGATTTGTAGTTTTTTTTGTTTTTTTGTCAAATAAAAGCCGTGGTAATTTATAGCAACCTCTAAAACTAGTCTAAATCAGTCTTTATCCAGCTCATCATGCCTCTTAATTCTTTTCCAACCTTTTCAATTGGGTGCTCTTTTTCCATTCTTCTCTTAGCGTTAAAGTAAGGTCTATTTACTGCATTTTCAACTAACCAGTTTCTTGCGAAAGTTCCATCTTGGATATCTTTAAGTACATCTCTCATAGCTTTTCTCGTATCTTCAGTAACTATCTTAGTTCCAGTTACGTAGTCACCATACTCAGCAGTATCACTTATTGAATATCTCATAGTGCTCATTCCACCTTGATACATTAAATCAACAATTAGCTTCATTTCATGTAGACATTCAAAGTAAGCATTTTCTGGAGAATAACCAGCTTCAACTAAAGTATCGAATCCAGCCTTTATAAGCTCAGTAACACCTCCGCAAAGTACAGCCTGCTCTCCAAATAAATCTGTTTCTGTTTCATCCTTAAAAGTAGTTTCAAGAACACCAGCTCTTGCTCCCCCTATACCTATAGTGTAAGCTAAAGCATAATCCTTTGCTTTTCCTGAATAATCTTGTTGTACAGCTATAAGACATGGAACACCAGAACCTTCAGTATAAGTTCTTCTTACCATGTGTCCTGGGCCTTTAGGAGCTACCATGAATACATCAACGAATGCAGGAGGAACAATTTGTCCATAGTGAATATTGAATCCATGTGCAAACACTAATGCCTTACCTTCAGTTAAAGCTGGTTCTATTTCTTCCTTATATAGTTTTGCTTGTTTTTCATCAGGAACTAATATCATAATTATATCGCAGTTTTCTGTAGCTTCTTTTACAGTAGCAACTTTAAGCCCTGCAGCTTGAGCCTTTTCAAAGGACTTACTTCCATTATATAATCCTACAGTAACATCTACTCCACTTTCATGTAAGTTAAGAGCATGAGCATGTCCTTGACTTCCATATCCAATTACAGCAACCTTTTTGTTTTCTAATAAACTTAAATCCCCATCTTTTTCATAATACATCTTTACCATTCTATTCCCCATCCTTTTCTATTTTTTCTATCATTTTATTTACTGCATTTATTAATGCATTTATGCTAGCTTCAATAATATCGCCTGAGAGAGCCTTTCCTACAAATATATTACTTGCCTCTTCAATCTTTACAGTAACTTCTCCCAGTGCATCTTCACCATCACTAACTGATTGTATAGTGTAGTCTTTAAGCTTTATTGGTATATTAATAGCCCTTTCAACTGCTTTAAATGCTGAAGCGACAGTACCATCCCCCACTGAACTTTCTCTTAAAATTTCCCCATTAAACTCAATTTCCACAGTAGTTGTCGGTATACTTCTATTACCTCCAAGCGTCTGAAAAGAAACTAACTTATAGGTTTCTTCAGCTATATTGGCATTATTATTTATAATCGCCTCTATATCCTTCCAAGTAATATTCTTCTTTCTATCAGTAAGCTTTTTAAACTTGTCAAATGCATCATTTATAGTCTCTTCATCCATCTCAATACCATTTTCCTTTAAATAGCTTGAAAAAGCATGTCTACCTGAATGTTTGCCAAGAACTATATTATTATTTTGAACCTTCCCTATGGATTCAGGAGTGATTATCTCATAGGTTGACTTTTCTTTTAAAACTCCATCTTGATGTATTCCAGACTCATGAGCAAAAGCATTTTCTCCTACAATAGCCTTGTTAGGCTGAACCACAATTCCAGTTAAAGAAGAAACAAGTTTACTGCTTCTCCATATCCCATTTATCTTTATTCCAGTCTCCATATCTAAGTAACTTTTTCTTGTTTCAATAGCCATAACTATTTCTTCAAGTGAAGCATTCCCTGCTCTTTCTCCAAGCCCATTTATGGCACATTCCACTTGAGTTGCGCCATTCATGATACCACTTAAGGAGTTAGCTACAGCCATTCCTAGATCATCATGACAATGAACTGATACATCTATATTTTCTATTCCTTTAACATTATCAACTATATGCTTAATAAAACTACCATAGTCATTTGGTAATGCATACCCAACAGTATCGGGTATATTTATAACCTTAGCTCCTGCCTTTATGACTTCAGTAAAAAGCCTAATTAGATATTCAGGATTGCTTCTATAAGCATCCTCAGCAGAAAACTCAACATCAGAACATAAGCTTGAAGCATACTTAACCATATCCACAGCTCTTTCTAGAACTTGATCTTCAGTCATATTAAGCTTATATTTTAGGTGAATTGGCGAAGTCGCAATAAAAGTGTGTATTCTTGGACTTTCAGCATCCCTTATTGCCTCATAAGCTCTATCAATATCCCCTTTAGTTGCCCTCGCAAGAGCTGCCACTGTTGAGGTTTTTATAGTTTTAGCTATAGAAGCAACACTTTCAAAATCCCCAATGGAGGCTGTAGGAAATCCAGCTTCTATTACATCAACACCTAGAGCTTCTAGATTTTTTGCTATGATTAGTTTTTCTTTTAGATTTAAGTTTACCCCTGGCGTTTGCTCCCCATCTCTTAGAGTAGTATCAAAAATCTTGATTCTCTTCAATATTCCACCCCCTATTTTATTATCTGTTAGCTTGATTGCTATCTGTGTTCCTACGCTTCAGATATTATGTCATCTATAGGTGCTCCAGGAGCAACCATAGGAAATACCTTTTTATCTATATTTATAACGTAATCTATAACTACAGGTACTTCTGAGTTAAAGGACTTGTCTAACACTTCATTAAGCTGTGAAGGTTCGGTTACTCTGAAACCTTTTGCTCCATAAGCTTCTGCAAGCTTAACATAGTCTGTTCCTCTGTTAAGTGTGGTATAAGAGTATCTGCTTTCATAGAAGAAGTTTTGCCACTGTCTAACCATTCCAAGACAGCCATTATTTAATATGATTATTATCACTGGCACTCTATTACTAACTGCTGTTGCAAGTTCTATAGCATTCATAGAAAAACTTCCATCTCCAGCTATATTTACAACCTTTTTATGTGGCAGACCTAGCTTCGCCCCAATTGAAGCTCCAAGGCCATATCCCATAGTGCCAAGACCTCCTGAGGTTATAAGTGTTCTCGGTCTTAAAAAAGTATAATGAAGTGCAGCCCACATCTGATGCTGACCTACTTCTGTAGTCATAACAAGCTCTTCTCCAAAGCTATTATATAAACTACTAAATAGTAATTCTGGTGTTAAGTTTTCGTTATCCTCTTTATGAGCTTTTAGAGCTTTATACTCCCTCATAAGATCTAACCATTGATCATTCCTTTTCTCATCTATAAGATCAATAAGCTTTTCTAAAGTATATTTAACATCCCCAACGATATTTGCATCTGTTTTAATATTCTTATCTAACTCTGCTGGATCAATATCTATCTGAATAACTTTTGCATTCTTTATATGATCTCTGCTTCCTACAACTCTATCAGAAAATCTAGTTCCTATTGCAATTATCAAATCAGCTTTAGTTGCCAAAAGATTTGAAGCTTTAGTGCCATGCATTCCAATCATACCTGTATAAAGTTCATGATCTCCTGGAAAAGCTCCCATTGCCATCAGAGAAGTTGTTACCGGCGCATTTATCTTAAGTGCTAGTTCTTTTAATATCTCTGTAGCTCCTGAGCTTATAACCCCACCACCAGCAAATATTAAAGGTTTTTTTGCTTTATTTATAAACTCTGCAAAGTTTGCTAAGGCTTTATCAGTTACAAATTTGTACTCTTTCTTAACTTCAATAGGAGCTTTACTTTCATATTCACAAAGCTTTGCTGTTATATCCTTTGGAATATCTATAAGAACCGGTCCTGGTCTACCTTCTTTAGCTATATAAAACGCTTTTCTTATAGTTTCTTGCAACTCCTCTACATCTCTTACTATGAAGTTATGTTTAGTTACTGGCATTGTTATACCTACTATATCTACTTCCTGAAAGCTGTCTCTTCCAAGCAATGGAGTTGTAACATTTCCTGTTATAGCAACCATTGGCACAGAGTCCATATAAGCAGTTGCTATACCAGTAACTAAATTTGTAGCACCTGGTCCAGAGGTTGCAAGACATACACCTACCTTGCCAGTAGCTCTTGAGTATCCATCTGCAGCATGAGCAGCACCTTGTTCATGGCATGAAAGCACATGTTTTATCCTATTTTCATTCTTGTAGATAGCATCATATATATTAAGTACAGCTCCACCAGGATAGCCGAAGATTATATCTACCCCTTCATCTATTAAAGTATTGATTAATATTTCTGAGCCGTTTATTCTCATAGGATCCTCCTATCTTAGTACTGCCCCAGCACTAGCAGAGCTTACAAGTCTAGCATAACGACTGAGATAGCCTTCTTTTATTTTTGGTTCTGGTAAAACCCATTTTTCTCTTCTTGCCTCTATTTCTTCAGCGCTTACCTGAAGTTCTAGCTTTCCATTTGGTATATCTACTAAAATCTTATCTCCCTCTTCTACTAAAGCGATAAGTCCGCCTTCGTAAGCTTCTGGAGATACATGTCCTATGGCAGCTCCACGAGTTGCGCCAGAAAATCTTCCATCAGTGATTAACGCAACGCTCTTATCAAGTCCCATTCCAGCAAGTGCTGAAGTTGGAGACAACATCTCTCTCATTCCAGGGCCGCCTTTTGGACCTTCATATCTTATTACAACTACATCACCCTTATTTATCTTTCCACCAAGTATGGCATCTATTGTATCCTCTTCTGAATCAAATACTCTTGCTGGTCCCTCATGTACCATCATTTCTTCAACTACTGCAGATCTCTTAACTACAGCTCCATCTAGTGCTATGTTTCCTCTTAGTACAGCTATTCCACCAGTTTTGCTATATGGATTTTCTGCTGACTTTACAACAGAGTGATCTGCTTCTGAAGCTGTTTCAACTATCTGTCCTTGTGTAAGTCCACTAGCAGTTATACAGCTTAAATCTAATAAATCAAGTTTTGCAAGCTCTTTCATTACAGATTTTATTCCACCTGCCCAGTATAAATCTTCTATGTGATGTCCACCTGCAGGAGCTAGCTTACAAAGATTAGGTGTTACACTACTTATTTCATTTACCTTATCTAAATCAAATTCTACTTTAGCTTCATTAGCTATGGCAGCTAAGTGAAGTACACTATTAGTTGAACATCCTAAAGCCATATCTACAGTTAAAGCATTTCTTATACTTCTTTCATTTACTATATCTCTAGGTTTTATATCCGCTTTAACTAAATCTAATATTTTCATACCCGCATGCTTTGCTAGTCTTAATCTCTCTGAATAAACAGCTGGTATAGTTCCATTGCCAGGGAGAGCTAAACCAAGTACTTCACTTAAGCAGTTCATTGAGTTTGCTGTATACATTCCTGAGCATGAGCCACAAGTTGGACACGCTTTCTCTTCTAACTCCTTAAGATCACAAGTGCTCATCTTTCCACTGCTATGTGCACCTACTGCTTCAAATACAGTAGAAAGACTTACATCCTTGCCTTTAAACTTTCCTGCCAGCATCGGCCCTCCACTAACAACAACTGAAGGTACATTTAGTCTTAATGCACCCATAATTACACCGGGAACAATCTTGTCACAGTTCGGTATAAGTACTAGTCCATCAAAACCATGTGCATTTGTCATACATTCTACGGAGTCAGCTATGATTTCTCTTGAAGCTAAGGAATATTTCATTCCTATATGACCCATAGCAATACCATCACATACTCCTATAACAGGAAATTCTATTGGAGTTCCCCCTGCCAGCAGTACTCCCTTTTTCACAGCCTCAACCACTTTATCTAGGTGAGTGTGTCCTGGAATTATTTCATTATGTGAAGTTACAATTCCTATTAACGGTCTATCTAGCTCCTCATCAGTAAAGCCTGCTGCTTTAAACAGAGATCTATGAGGAGTTCTTTCTACTCCTTTTTTAACTAAATCACTTCTCATTTCGCTTCCTCCATTACCTAATAATTTATTTTTTAAACTTAGTTCTTTTTTAATTCTTCAATTACTAAGCTTCCCATTTCCTTTGTGCCGACTTTTTTCATGCCTTCGCTGAATATGTCTCCTGTTCTGTATCCAGCTTCAAGTACATTTAGCACAGCTTTTTCAATTTCATCAGCTTCTTCTTGAAGATTGAAGCTGAATCTAAGCATCATTGCTGTAGATAGAATTGTTGCAAGTGGATTTGCGAGTCCCTTCCCTGCTATATCAGGTGCACTTCCATGTATAGGTTCATACATCCCCATGTTGTTTTCTCCAATACTAGCAGAAGGAAGCATTCCTATAGATCCTGTTATCATCGAAGCTTCATCTGATAATATATCTCCAAATAAGTTACTAGTTACTATTACATCAAATTGTCTTGGGTTTCTAACAATCTGCATTGCTGCATTATCAACATACATGTGATTTACAGTAACTTCTGGATAGTCCTTTGCAACTTCCTCAACTACAGTTCTCCATAATCTTGAACTTTCTAATATATTAGCTTTGTCCACACTAGTCAAAAGCTTGTTTCTCTTTAAAGCTATATCAAATGCTGTTTTTACTATTCTTCTTATTTCAGTTACTGAATACTTTTCAGTATCATAAGCATATTGCTCATTATTTTCTTCAAATCTTCCTCTATCTCCAAAGTAGATTCCTCCAGTAAGTTCTCTTACCACTGAAAAATCTATTCCTTCACCAATAACTTCATCCTTTAAAGGTGATGCAGCTCTTAGTGGTGCATAAAGCAGTGCCGGTCTTAAGTTACAGTAAAGTCCTAAACCTCCTCTAAGTCCTAAAAGAGCTTGTTCTGGTCTTTGCTTTGCATTTGGATTATCCCACTTAGGACCACCAACAGCACCTAAAAGCACAGCATCACTTTTTTTACATTCTTCTAAAGTCTCTTCTGGAAGTGGAGTGCCTTTTTCATCCATAGCACAACCTCCAGCTAGTAAAAATTTATATTCAAATTTATGATTATACTTTTCCCCAACTACCTCTAATACTTTTAAAGCCTCATCTACAACTTCTGGTCCTATTCCGTCACCCTTTATTACAGCTATTTTATATGTCAACTTAAATCCCCCTTTTAATGTTCACGCCTATTGCTAAAGCCTTTTAGATTTCTTTAATCTCATTTAATTTAAATTTATGACTTTTTAACTTTTTATAAAGTCAAAGTTTTGTATTTTTAAATACTTATATTCTAAACTTCTTATATTCTTATGTTTATACATTGTTATAAAGCTAACTTCTTAAGTTGTTATATTGTAAACTTCATATATTGTTATATTTTAAAGTTATTATTCATGGTTATTGCTAAGAATAGTTTTTGAATTAATTGGTTATACAGGAGACGCTCTATGAGCGAGCTATTAGAATTAAATGATTTTTTCAGATGGAATGGCGTTAATAAACTGTACTGTTCGAACGTAGTGAGTTTACAGTTTTAGCCATGGAATATGACAAAATCATATTAATTCTTTGCGTAAGCTCATTAAAGCGTTGGATGTATAACCAATTAATTGCTACAATGAACTAAGCACTACGCTTTATTCTTTATATAACCTACTAGCCCGTTATTCTTTATGATTTCCTGCATAAACTCAGGGAATGGCTCTGCTTTGTATTCTTCTTGTTTTGTAAGATTTTTAATTACTCCATCATTAAAATCTATCTCTACTTCGTCACCTGCATCTATACCAGCTACAGCTTCATCACACTCTAATATAGGAAGTCCTATATTGATAGCATTTCTGTAGAAGATTCTTGCGAATGTAGAAGCTATAACGCAGCTTATTCCACTCTCTCTGATTGCTATAGGTGCATGTTCTCTAGAAGAACCACATCCAAAGTTTTTATTGGCAACCATTATATCTCCCTGGTTTACCTTATTAACAAAGTCTGCATCTATATCTTCCATACAATGAGCTGCAAGTTCCTTAAAGTCTGAAGTATTTAGGTATCTTGCTGGTATTATTACATCTGTATCAACATTATCTCCGTATTTAAAAACTCTTCCTCTTGCTTTCATTTTAGCTACTCCTCCTAAACTAATTCTGGGTCAGTTATTACTCCAGTCAATGCTGAAGCTGCTGCTACTGCTGGACTTGCTAGATAAACTTCTGACTCTACATGTCCCATTCTTCCAACAAAGTTTCTATTTGTGGTGGAAACTGCTCTTTCACCTGCTGCTAGTATTCCCATGTGTCCACCAAGACAAGGTCCACAAGTAGGAGTAGAAACAATTGCTCCAGCTTCAATAAAATCCTTTAATAGTCCTTCTTCCATAGCCTGCAAGTAAATCTTTTGAGTTCCTGGGAAAACTATAGTTCTTACATACTTAGCAACCTTTTTACCTCTAAGTATTGAAGCTGCTACTCTTAAATCTTCTAATCTTCCATTTGTACAAGAACCTATAACTACTTGATTTATCTTAACTTCACCAGCTTCATCTACAGTCTTAGTATTTTCAGGTAGATGAGGGAAAGCTACTGTTGGTCTTAAAGTAGATAAATCTATCTCATAAACCTCGTCATATTCAGCATCTTCATCTGGTTCATAAACTTTATATTCTCTTGTAGAATGTTCTTTCATATACTCAACTGTTTTTTCATCCACTGGGAATATTCCATTCTTAGCTCCTGCTTCAATTGCCATGTTTGCCATAGTAAATCTGCTATCCATTGAAAGATACTTAAGTCCATCCCCTGTAAACTCCATTGATTTATACAAAGCTCCATCAACACCTATAAGACCTATGATATGAAGGATTACGTCCTTACCGCTTATCCACTTAGCAGGTTTATTCTTTAATACAAACTTTAACGCTGAAGGAACCTTAAACCAACATTCTCCTGTAGCCATTCCTGCTCCCATATCTGTAGAACCTATTCCTGTTGAAAATGCACCTAATGCCCCATAAGTACAAGTATGTGAGTCAGCTCCTATAACCACATCTCCAGCTACAACTAATCCTTTTTCAGGTATTAGAACATGCTCTATTCCCATCTCACCTATATCAAAGAAGTTTGTTATTTCCTTTTGCTGTGCAAATTCTCTTATAAACTTACATTGCTCTGCTGCTTTTATATCTTTATTTGGTGTAAAATGATCTGGTACTATTGCAATTTTATCTTTATCAAAAACTTCTGAATCACCAAGTTTTTTAAATTCCTTTATAGCCACAGGTGAAGTTATATCATTACCTAAAACCAAATCAAGCTTTGCTTGTATAAGTTGCCCTGCCTTAACTGTTTCAAGCCCTGCATGGCTTGCTAATATCTTTTGAGTCATTGTCATCCCCATTTTAAAAATACCTCCTAAAAATAAGTTCTTACTTTTCTTTCTATATCTTTTATTAGTTTATATTCTATTGAGTCAACTAGAGCTACCCAGCTAGCTTCAATAATATCCTTTGATACCCCAACATTGCTCCATTTTTCTACTCCATCAGTAGATTCTATAAGAACTCTAACCTTTGCCCCTGTATTACTCTCTGAATCTAAGACCCTGACTTTATAGTCTACAAGTCTTACACTTCTAAGCTGAGGGTAAAAAACTTCTAAGGCTTTTCTAAGAGCTTTGTCTAACGCATTTACTGGTCCATCACCTTCCGCTGCAGTGATTTCAGTCTTACCATCAACTGTTATATTTATTAAAGCTGTTGAACTGAAGGTTCCTTTTAAGGAAGGTTGTTCACCTATTATCTTAAAATGATTTAGTTTAAAGAATGGCTCATACTTACCTATAACCTTTCTCATAACTAGTTCAACAGTACCTTCTGCTCCCTCAAACTGATAACCATCAAACTCTAATTCCTTGAGCTTATCAGTTATTATTTTTACTTCTTCACTATCCTTTTTTATATTTGGGAAGATCTTTTGAACTTCTTTCCATATAGTACTTTTTCCACTAACCTCTGAAACTAAAAATCTTCTCTTATTCCCTACAAGCTCAGGCTTTATATGTTCATAAGATTTTGGATCCTTAGCTACTGCATCTATATGCATACCACCTTTATGAGCAAAAGCAGAAGCTCCTACATAAGGGGTATCATCACTTAGCGTTATATTTGATATTTCAGAAATATATCTTGAGATTTTTGTTAGCTTATCTAGATTCTTTATTGCATTAAGTTCATACTCGTATTTACAAATCAGAGTTGGTAAAATCGTAGATAAGTTGGCATTTCCACATCTCTCACCTATACCTATGAAAGTTCCTTGTATGTGGGTAGCCCCCTCTTCAACTGCCATTATTGAATTGGCTACTGCCATCCCCATATCATTGTGACAATGTATCCCCAAGTTATCCCCTAAAACTTTATTAGTTTTACTTACAATCTTAGATATCTCAGAAGGTAAGGTTCCTCCATTTGTATCACATAAAACTACTACTTCTGCTCCGCCTTCCTTTGCAATCTTTAAGGTCTCTAGAGCATATTCCTCATTACTCTTAAAACCATCAAAAAAATGCTCAGAGTCAAAAATCACTTTTTTTCCTTTATCAACTAAAAACTTTATAGAATCATATATCATTGCTAAGTTTTCTTCTAAGGTAGTTTTTAGTATATCCTTCACTTGAAAGTCCCAGGACTTACCGAAAAGCACTATAGTCTCTACTCCTGCATCTAGTAGATCTTTTAAATTTTTATCATCTTCCACCTTACTCCCAGCCCTTCTTGTGCTTCCGAAGGCCACTAGCTTTGCATGATTTAGTTTAATATTCTTCATAGATTTAAATAATTCTAAATCCTTTGGATTTGATCCAGGATTTCCTGCTTCTATAAAATCTATGCCTAAATCATCTAGGCATTTACATATCTTGATTTTATCTTCTAGAGAAAATGAAATCCCTTGTCCTTGTGCCCCATCTCTTAAGGTAGAATCTAAGATATAGATTTTTTTATTCAAAATTCACTCCCCCATTTGATAATTCTCTGTCTTAATTCAAACTTGAACCGTTAACTTTCATTAATTAAAGCCCCTTATATAAATCCCCTTTTTACTGCTTATTGCTTACTACTTATTTTTCATTTTTACGCCCCAATATTTTACCGAAAATTCTTACTATAAATAATTTTCTGACATAGAATTATTAAAGTTCCCCACAAATAGAATCCTTATTGAAATATACAGATTTCATATTACTTTAGTAGTTCTTCTAATACACTAATATATAAGTCTTTAACCTACATACTCCTCTTCGAAGTAGTCTCCATAGGAATTTATATCCTTGCTTCCCCTTTCGATGGCTGTAAGGCCAGTTCTTACAATTTCCTTTACACCATACTCTTCCATCAGTTTTATTAGCGCAGATATCTTACTATCATCTCCAGTAAGTTCTATAGTTAAGGTTTCTGTATCCAAATCTATAACCTTACATCTAAAGATTTTAGCAACATCATTAATCGCTGCTCTTTGTGCTGCATCAGCTTTGACCTTTATCAATACAAGTTCTCTGATAACTGAGTTGTCAGGTGTAAGTTTTATTACTTTAATAACTTCCTGCAGCTTGTTTAGCTGCTTTATGAATTGATCTAAAGTTTCTTCTCCTCCCATAAGAGTTATTGTCATCCTTGCAAAGTCTGGATTTTCCGTTCTACCTACAGATAAACTATCAATATTAAAACCTCTTCTCATAAACAATCCTGAAACTCTACTTAGTACTCCAGCTGTATTCTTTACCAAAACAGATAATACATGTCTCTCCATCGCAACCTCCCATTATATATCTTATTTTCTATTATTAAGTTATATCCCATAGGTTTTTCCATTAAAAAAGGTTAAAAAAATCCCACTCTAATGATATAAATCATTTAAAGTGGGATATGTTATCATCTCCGCCTTATAAAAAAGATATCACCAGGTTCAATCAAACCCTTGCCTATAACGGGGCTTACCGGAAGTTCCTTACTTGCGCCATTGCTTTCAGGTTTCTGCTCAAGAGTGATTGTCACCTAGAAAAAACATCGATTCTCACCTAACCTCGACTCTCTGTGGCTTTTAATACTAAATGACTGTCTCCGTCAACGCATTTATTTTTAACGGGCATATTATCAAATTATTTTCTGAATTTATTATTAATTATGATTTTATTTGTGAAGTTACGATATGTCAATAGTTTTAAAAATTAAATGGCAATATAATATTTATTTACATATTATATTGCCATTTTTATAAATGAATAGGTTTTAAAAATCAATTTAGTTAATTATTTCTAACCTTTAATATCCTCATAGCATTTAGTACTGCGATAAGAGCTACACCAACATCACCAAAAACAGCCTCCCACATATTGGCAATCCCTAGAGCTCCAAGTACTAAAATTACAAGCTTTACTCCTAATGCGAATATTATATTTTGCCAAGCTATAACATTAGTTCTTTTTGCAATATTTATACCCATTGCTATTTTTGAAGGTTCATCTGTCATTATTACCACATCGGCAGCTTCAATTGCAGCATCTGAGCCAACTCCACCCATTGCTATTCCGATATCAGCTCTTGCAAGCACAGGCGCATCATTTATTCCATCACCTACAAAAACTATGGAGTCTTTTTCCTGCTTAGCACTAAATATATTTTCTAATTTTTCTACTTTATCAGCTGGAAGAAGCTCTGAGTATACCTTTTTTATTGATAATTTTTTTGCTACTGCTTCTGCTACCTTTTTGTTGTCACCAGTTAGCATTACAATATCATCAATCCCTAAACTTCTTAACTTATCAATAGCTTCTTTAGAGTCATGCTTTACTTCATCTGCAATCAATATATAACCTGCATATTTTTTATTTACTGCAATATGAATTACCGTACCTATAGCATCATGTACTTCAGTTTCTATAGAGAACTCCTCCATAAGCTTTACATTACCTGCTAAAACCTCTTGTCCATCAAACTTTATCTTTATTCCCCTTCCCGATATTTCTTCAAAGTAATCTATTTTATTTTTATCAATAGTTCTTTCATATTCTCTAACTATAGACACTGCAATTGGATGATTTGAATAGAATTCTGCATAGGCTGCAAACTCGAGCAATTGAGCTTTAGTAAAATCATTTCTACTTTCTAACGCTGATACCTTAAATACACCCTTTGTTAAAGTACCTGTTTTATCAAAAACTACTGTCTTTACTCTGTTTAATGCTTCAAGATAGTTTCCACCCTTAATTAATATCCCTTGCTTTGAAGCAGCTCCTATTCCTCCAAAGAAGGTTAAAGGTATTGAGATAACCAAAGCACAAGGGCAAGAAACAACTAAAAATACAAGTGCTCTATAAATCCATTGTGAAAAACTATGACTTCCAGTGATTATTGGAGGTATAAACGCTAAAGCCAATGCAGCAAAAACCACAGCTGGTGTGTAATATCTAGCAAACTTTGTTATAAACTTTTCAGTTTGTGCCTTTTTATTTCCTGCATTCTCTACAAGATCTAATATCTTAGCTACAGTTGATTCACCATAAGTTTTTGTCACCTTAACTTCTAAAAGACCATTTTTATTTATGGCACCGGAAAGAATATCATCTCCTAGTTTTACTTCTCTAGGTATTGACTCACCAGTTAACGCTGAAGTGTCAACAGATGCTTCTCCTTTTAAAATGATTCCATCTAACGGCACTCTTTCTCCAGCTTTTACTATAATTATATCTCCTACTTCTACACTTTCAGGATCAACCTTTTGTTCTCCTGTAGGAAGCTTTAAATTTGCATAATCAGGCCTTATGTCCATAAGTCCTTGTATTGATTTTCTTGATTTATCAACAGCCATATCTTGAAAAGCTTCTCCTATTTGATAGAACAACATAACTGCTACTGCTTCTGGGAACTCTTTTATTGCAAAAGCTCCAACAGTTGCAAGCACCATTAGGAAGTTTTCATCAAATATCTCGCCTTTTTTAATATTTTTTAAAGCCGATAAAACTATATCTCCTCCAGCTAACACATAGCTGATTAAGAAAATTCCAAGCTCGCCATAGAAACTAAAATCAAATATAAAACCTATGGCGTATAAAACTATAGCAGCTACTATTCTTCCAACTCTAAACTTAGATAACTCACCACCATGTTCATGATCGTGTCCATGATGATGTCCATCTTCTTCATCTTCGTGACTATGCTCATGTTCTGAATGTCCGTGACTATGTCCAGCATGACTATGATCATGACCCTGAGAAGATAAGTGACTTTGATGATTATTAATAGGCTCTTTATGCTTAAGCTTTGCATTTAAATTTTGCCCTCTATGAATTTCATCATGGTGGTCATGCTCTTCGCAGCAACCATCATTGCAAACAGCTATAGCTTTAACTGATTTGCTTACCTTTGCCTTTGTAGCCTTCCTAACTTTAACATGTGGTTCCATCCCCACTACTATATCAGTAACCTTTGAGATTATACTTTCTTTTTGTTCTTCATTCACTGTCATAACTAAAGTTCCGTTAGCAAAATTAACACTTGCTTCCTTCACCTCATCTAATTTATTTATCTTGTCTTCTATCTTGGCTGCACAATTTGCACAATCGAGCCCATCCAGATAGAGCTTTACTTTTTCCATTTAGTTTATCCCCCTTTGCAGAACTTGTGCCTTTTTATCTAAATTTCAAATACTAAATTTAATAACTATAATTTTTACAAACACATTAAGACAGCATCTCTATAGTTATGTTCATTTTAATTTATCTTTCAGTAATATGTTCTAATCCTTGGTTGAATATATTCTTTACATGCTCATCATCTAATGAGTAATAAACTATTTTTCCTTCTCTTCTAGGCTTAACTAATCTTGCATTTTTTAGCACTCTTAGCTGATGTGAAACCGCTGATTGAGTCATCCTTAATAAAGCAGCTATATCACATACGCACATCTCAGCTTCGAAAAGTGCACAAATTATTTTTATCCTTGTACTATCTCCAAAAACCTTAAAAAGCTCCGATAAATCATATAAAGTCTCTTCTTGTGGTATTTTATCATTTACTTCCCTTATAACATCTTCATGTATTATGGTACAATTACAACTTTCAATCTTTTCATTTATCATATAATCACCTCATAATAATTTCCAACAAACACATGAGCAATTGTTCATATGTTAATATTATTATATGCCTTACCTCAATAATGGTCAATTAAAAATAGTAATTATTTTATTTTTTACAATCTAAGTAATAAGCACAAAATAAGTTGCTTTACATATATTAATGTATTTATAATTTATACATAAGAATTTACCAGTACAAATATTAAATGTTTTATTATTTTAGGAGGAGATTATGAGATATTATTTTTTTAGTTACAGAGTGGTAAATCCTCTAGGTGAGTATTTTGAAAGTGCTGTATGCGATAAGCACCCTTTTGAAAAAATTAAAGAGATGAGAAAGTCTACAGACGAATATGATTTTACCCTTTTATTCTTTACCGAAATATCTGGTGAAGAATACAAAAGTTTTTAAAAACTTACAAAATGTTTAACAATAAAAGAGATTTCAAAATAGTTCCCTATGCTATTTTGAAATCTCTTTTACATTACGCTATAAATACAAATAAAAAATTAAAGACGGCTAAAATACTACACTAATCCCATTCCCCAATTGGATCTATCATATATTCCCCTCCTCATTACCTTAATTTAATAATAATTATTTTTACATATTTTGTAAATAGGTGTTCATGAAATTGTATTTTTATGGTAAAATTTTTATTAGCGGCTGTTTTTCGAATAAAACCACTAATCTGGTCATATATTTCTAACCTAAATATATTCTAAAGGAAGATATAAAATGCGTTTTAAATTATATGATTCTAAAATTGATGAAATTTTAATAGAAAATGATGATTTAGCATACTTAGTAGAAAGTGAAGAGAATTCTCTGTCCTTTTATGTAAATCTAGGGGATGAACTTAACTCAAAGGGGAAGATCTATTACTCCTATATATGCTTTTCTAAAGCCTATAAACTCGAAAGTAACTGTGATGATAATCTAAAGGCAAAGATTGCAATATGCTTAAGCACCTTAGCATTGAAGCTTAATAAGGTATGTGAAGCAAAAGAAATATTGGCAGAGACCTTAAATAACGATTTAAATATCTGCAGTTCTAAGAAAGGTAAACTACTTTTAAATTATATATTAGTTTTAAAAATTGAAGGAAGCCTTGATGATGCACTAGAAAATATCCTTCTATTCGAGAGTAATTTCGACATAAATGACTTTAATTCCTTTAGTTTAATAACCTTAAAAGCCAACATACTTAAGGAAAAAGGACTTTTAGATAATGCTGTCAGTATACACAAGCTTCTTGTGACTTCAAGTGATAAACTAGAAAATAAACTTGTTGCTTCATGTAATCTTCTTGATATATATATGGAATGTGAAGACTTAACAAAAATTAAAGAACTCTTAGCTAAATATGAAACTCTAGTGTTGGAATATATAAACTTAGACAATAAATTCTACGAAACAGAGATATATTTTACTCTTTTTAAAAGCTATGATTTTATTAATGACCAGAATAAAGCTATAAAATTCTACAAACTAACTTACGACAGCGCTGTTTGCCATAATGATTATAAAACAATAGATAAATGTATAAATTCAACATACTATTCCAATATTTTAAGTAAGTAGTAAAGTCACTGAAGTTACCGTCTTCAGTGAGTTTTTACGCACCTATCTTTCCTAAAACATCAAAAAAAGAGATTGTACTAAAAACTATTTAAATAGCTTTAGAACAATCTCATAAATTACAGCTTACTATATACCCAATTATGTCCAAGAAGAACTTTTTGTTCAGTTATCTCATTTTCCTTTAACTGATTTGCTGCTTCTTTAAAGCATCCTGCCAAATTATCAACCACATGAGCATCACTATTTATGTTCATAGGTATATCTAGTTCCTTGCATCTTTTTATAATCCATTCACTTGGATAATACTCTGATATATATCCCCTAGTTACGCCACCAGTATTCACCTCAACAATGAGGTCATTTTCTTTTATTACCTTTAAGGTCTTTTCAACCTGTTCCACATATTTTGGATTATCTTCTTTAAAGAATAAATTCTTTTTATTAAACTTCTTTATTAAATCCAGATGTCCAATTATATCTGGTTTACTGCTTTCTGCCATTTCTCTAATAAAGCCATAATAAGCCTCAACAAATTTATAAGAATCTCCATCGTACCCTTTTTCGATTATAGCCCTTAGCTCATCTTCATTGTAATCTACAGTTAAATATTCTCCAGTATCTTTTATAGGCATGAAATGAACGGATCCTATACAATAATCCAATGAAATAGTTTTATATATTTCATCCCCTGGTCCCATGATACTCTTTATATAATCAATCTCTAGTCCCAGGTAAATTTCTATCTTATCCTTATATTTTTCTTTCAATCCCAGTATTTCTTCAACATATTTAGATAAGTCTTCTTGCTTCATCGTCCATTCGTTAGGTATAGCTACAGGTGCATGACTAGAAAAACCTATGGCCTTGAATCCTAATTCAATAGCTCTTTTAACATAATCTTCTGGCTCACCTTTTCCATCACAATAGTGGTTGTGCATGTGATAATTAAATAGATCCATCATTCTCCCTCCCTTATATTTACTTCTACTAGTTCGTTTATTGTTTATCCAATAAATCTTATGTTTATTATATATTATAAAAAGAACCTCAAGCTAGATATTTTATGCTTAAAAATTAATAAAAAAATAAAGCTAGAAGGAACATATATGTTCTTTCTAGCTTCATTTTAAAAATTAATCTTAGCTTTGAAGTGGATTATCGACTCCTTGAGTTGTAAATGTTCCCCCACTTATAGTTTTACTACCTGTTCCAAATGTCGGAACTATAATTGCTCCTAATAAAATAACAATAAAAATAACTTTTGCAACTTTATTTTTCATTCCCATTACCCCCATTTATTAACTATGTTACTATTATAATACATATAATATACTTTTGCATTATATTTTAATGGATTTAACAATAATTAATTTATCAGCAAAGTTTGTAATCTATTCAATAAAGCAAGAGCTTTGTTACTATCATTTTGTTTTATAGCAACTTCAATAAGCTTGTAAAGAGCATAACTTTTACCATTCTCTACTTCATGGTCATCTAAAATCTCTAAAAATCTATTCATCACTTCTTCTATTTTACTTAATTCTTCTCTAGACTCATAGGCCTTTACTATATCTCTATAGTTCTCAAAAAGCATATCAAATCTTTTATACTGCTCTGCCAGGCTAATTGCTAGCTCGAAAATCATTAAACATTCATCATAAAGCCCTTGCTTAAAAAAAACTTTTGCTTTTGTATTTAAAGTATTCGCTAGAGTATTCTTACTAACTTTATTCTTTAACTTTTGTGCTTCACTAATATACTGTAAGCTTTCATTATACCTACCCATATTGTAATAAAATTCACCTATATTATTATATGAATAAGCCAATAGCACATCATTTCTCTCTTTATTATCCTTATTATCTTCAATTATTTTAAGATGCTCTTTTATGGCTTCTTCTTGTCTTCCAATATAATACAATGAATTTGCTCTTGTCATTCTAGCATCCGTTACAACATCTCGCTGTAATTTGTTATCATTATTAAGCATATCCTTATCTATATTGACCATAACTTCATCTATAAGTTCTATACATTTTTCGTATTTTTGAGTATAGTAGTATGATATCGCTAGGTTAATGCTGGCCCTAAAAAAATATATCGAATCATCAACTAACTTAGCGTAAAATATTGCCTGCTTATAGTAAAAAACAGATTCTTCTTGTTCATTTCTATGAGCCTTACAATTACCTAAAATATTATAGATATATACTTGAGATGCATCATCCTTCAATTCTTTATATTTACCTAATGCATAACTAAAAGACTCGAAGGCTTTAGCATATTCTTTTTCAGAAAAATACTTTTCTCCATCTAACTTGTATACTGTAGCCAATAAATCATCTAAACTATACTTTTTACCAATCTCTATAAGCTCTTCAAGCTTTTTATGATCATTTTCATTCTTCAATTCATTTTCAATATAATATCTAGCATCTTCTTCTGGTTGTCTTGAAAAATACTCATCGTCTAAATTTAAGTTTACAGAAATTCTTTTTGCTATTTCATTAAATCTTTCTGCAAGATGCTTAGAACTTGCCTTGCTTACATTTCTCTTACCGCTCTCCATCATACTGATGAAAGCTCTAGTCATGTTAACCCCCTCTAGTGCGGCTTGATTAACTCTGAACTTTTTTCTCATACGTCTTATCTTTTCACTTGGATTGTAAAACTCCAAATTAATCCCCCCTTAGCCAACAATTGCCTAATCACTTATATACTATTAATTATAACTGCTTTTAAATAAAAAATCATAAAAATATATGAAAAAATGTTAATTTCTTGGGGATAATTCATTTATCCACTTGTATTTTTTTGTCACTCCGATCACCATCATATTTCAACAATTGTAAAATACAGCTAAAATCAACTTCTTTGTTACTAAAGTTACTAAGAGTTGTAATCTTTTTAGCAACATTATTTTAAATTTAAAAAATCTCTGAAGCGAAAAAGTTCTAGCTATATATAAATATAGCTAGAACTTTTAAATAAACTAGTATCTTATGTCCAACCTTGCTCCTCTGCCATTACTCCACTTTTGTTTTTGCTTGGTTCTTCTATTGTGGTAGGAAATCTACTTTTAGCCCATTGATTCTGTGTTTTTGTACCATTCTTTTTAAAAGTCTTTTCTGTGTACACTCTTCTATGTCTACTATTCATTACTAGCACCTCCACAAATTTTTTAGTTTATGGCGTCTAGATGCATATTACGATAAAGCTTTATGCTGTGAACACATAGAACCTCTCACTATACAATAAAGTTAGATCTAAGATGCATCTTTGGCTTTGGAAAGATACTACACTCCAGCTTTTCATAACATTCACTACATAAAACTACTAATGAAAGCTCTGAATTTTAAAATACTTCTGGAATGTTATATATATATTATGCTACAGATTAAAAGTATTATAATGATGACTTTTTATTAAAAACTCCATATGATAGCAATATAGTAAATCGGTTTTTGCCTACTCTTTTTTATCTATTTATAATCTAAATTGTCTCTTTATACCGTGGAAATATAGGTGCATACCTTATATTTTGTAACAATTTTATATATACATATTCGTATCAATTAGAAAAACTTAGATTAATATAATTATATTCATAATGATACACAATATCGTCATCTTTGTTAACATAAAGTTTTCTTTAGTTTTTTTAACTCACTTTTCTCAAATTCGCCTCTGATTAATCCTTCTAATAATGATTTTAAAAAATAAAAGAAGAAAACTTCATATTATCGACATTAGCTTTTTTTGTAGAAATGAACCACAACTTGTAGTACTTGTAACATTGCATATCCTTTATATTTATACAATAAAATTGTAAAACTTTAATTATTAGATATTAATTATAAAGTTTCTTCTAATAATATACAGCATATTTAACCATCTATGAATTAAATCCATTGTTTTGCAAATTTCCATGCAAACACCCAAAATACAACAAGATCTTAAACTTTTGCGAAACAAGAAATACTTTGTCGAAATATTATGTTTTACAGGTAGGAATAAAAAGAAGTAAAAATATTAAACCAAGTTACTTTATTATACAAAGTATATTTTTTAACTTTAAGTTTCAAACCAAATTTCAAAATTTATGAAGTTAAAAGATTGATTGAAATTTATTAAAAATTAAAAACATTCTATTATCTCAACTGCTGTGCTTTGTTATACTTTTATCTTGACTTGTTGCATATCGTATATTATAGTAAAGTACGTAATTATATAATTTAATAAAGACAGTTCGTAACCATCCTGTCTATAAACAAAACTAGGACGTATACTACCCGTCTAGGTAGTGTTTTTTGTTTATGGGCTTTTTACGCCTTTTTTTAAACTATAAAGTATGTCATAGGATTTTACGAAAAACTTAGCTTATATATGTTGCATTCTAGAATTTTTAAGTTCTGAATCAATATGCATAAGTTAATAAAGTTTAGTAAAATCCTTTTTTTATTTTTTAGCAAGGCTATGTTCAACACAAGGTTTTAACAGAGCCTTCAGTAATATGGTTCGAGTTGTATAAGTTAAGGGGGATTTAAAATTAAGAAGATAGGTTTGACAACAACAGTTCCTATAGAAGTTCTTATTGCTGCTGGATACACGCCAGTAGATTTGAATAATGTTTTTGTAGTGTCTGATAACTATTTAAAATATATAGATATGGCTGAAAAAGATGGCTTTCCAAAAAGTATGTGCACTTGGATTAAAGGCCTCTATGGAGCTTGCTTAGAAAACGGTATAAAAGAAGTAATTGGCGTTATGGAAGGTGACTGCTCCAATACCAAGGCTTTAATTGAAGTTCTTCAATTAAAAGGAATAAAGGTACACCCTTTCTCTTTTCCTCATAGCCACACCTTAGAAGATGTTGAAAGAGAAATAAAGAAGCTTATGGATCACTTCAATGTTGAAGAATCAGAAGTTGAAACTGTTAGAAAAAGATTAAATGAAGTTAGAGCTCTTGGAAAAGAAATAGATGAGTTAACTTATATAGACTGTAAAGCCAATGGATTTGAAAACCATCTTCATCAAGTTAGCTTAAGTGATTTTAACGGTGATATTGATGTATTTGAAGCTGATTTAAAGAAAGCAATAAATGAAATAAAAACAAGGGAATCTATAAATAAAAAGCTTCGTCTTGGCTATATAGGGGTTCCTCCAATGACTGCTGATATATATGACTTTGTTGAAAACTTTAATGCTCATTTTGTATATAATGAGGTTCAAAGAGAATTTGCTTTCCCTAGGGGAATAGAAGCCAAAAATATCTACGAGCAGTATTATGACTATACTTACCCTTATAACACTGAATTTAGAATTTTAGAACTAAAAAAACAAGTCGAAGAAAGAAAGCTAGATGGAATAATCCACTACACTCAAGCTTTCTGCTACAGAGCTGTTGAAGATATTATTATAAAGAATAAACTTGATATCCCTATATTGAATATCGAAGGTGATAAGTTAAATACTCTAGATGCAAGAACTAAGCTTAGATTAGAGGCTTTTCTTGATATGCTATTGGATTTAAAGGAGGCTAACTAATGAGGATTCTAGGTATAGATCTTGGAAGTAGAGAAGTTAAAATTGTAGTTATGGAAGACAACACCCTAGTTATAAAGAAAAAAATCAGTACCATGAGATTTTATAGAGATTACTGCCACATGGACGGTAAAATAGTGGTTGATTTAGATAAATTAGATATTGGCCACTTCGATAAAGCTGTATCCACTGGTTATGGAAAGAATAACACAGATTTAAAACTATTTACTCAAATAAATGAAATAAAAGCTCATGCTTACGGAGCAATCTATCAGAGTTCTTTAAAGGATTTTATACTATTAGATGTTGGCGGGCAGGATGTTAAGATCGTCAAGATAGAAAAGGGCTTAACTACAGACTTGGAACTTAATGAAAAATGTGCTGCTTCCTGTGGAAGATACTTAGAAAACATGGCAAATGTTCTTGAAATCTCTTTCGAAGAAATGAGCAAGTATTCGGAAAATCCTGTGGATCTTAATTCTACTTGTGCTGTATTCTCAGAGTCAGAGCTTATAGGAAAAATTGCCGAAGGTGTCGCAGTAGAAAGATTATGTGCTGGGGTTAACTACTCAATGTACAAAAGATTACGTCCTCTTTTAAGTAACTTTAGAGGTGATAAATTGGTTTTAACAGGTGGAGTTGCTAACAACTCTGCTATAAAAGGTTACTTAAAGAATGATTACGAAGAAATAATTTCTGTAGAAGAACCTCAGTTTAATGGAGCTATTGGCTGTTGTTACTACGGAAGTAAGTTTTTGAAATAGATTAGGAGGAAGAACATGTATACTTTAAAAACAGAACACAGTTTTGACAGTGCCCACTTTCTTTCAAGGTACGAAGGAAAATGCGCAAATATTCATGGTCATAGATGGAAGGTTGAAATTGAAGTCCAGGCTGAAACTCTAGTGACTGACGGTCAGCTTAAAGGAATGGTAATTGATTTCGGAGATTTAAAAAAAGATGTTAAAGCTATGGTTGATTATTACGATCATGCTTTGATAATAGAAAAAGGATCTATTAGAGAAGAGACATTATGCTGTCTAAAGAAAGACGGTTTTAAGATAATAGAGATGAATTTCAGAACAACAGCAGAGAACTTTGCAGCTTTCTTTTATACAACGATGAAGGAAAAAGGCTACGACGTAAAGAGTGCTACAGTTTATGAAACACCTACAAATAGTGCTAGATACGAGGAAAGTGGGGTTAACTAATATGAATTTCAAAGTTGTTGAAAAGTTTGTAAGTATAAATGGTGAAGGTCGTAGATGTGGACAATTAGCTATTTTTATAAGATTTGCAGGCTGTAATTTAAATTGCAGCTATTGTGATACAACTTGGGCTAATGAAAAAAACGCTCCCTATGATCTTATGTCTTCAGAAGAAATATATAACTATATAAAATCTACAGAAGTTAAAAATATAACATTAACTGGTGGTGAACCACTTCTTCAAGAAGGAATAATTGAACTACTAGAACTAATAGCTAAAGATAAAGAACTTCATGTTGAAATCGAAACAAATGGTAGTGTACTGCTTGATACTTTCTCAAAAATCTACAATCCACCTAGTTTTACTATGGATTATAAGCTTCCATCAAGTAATATGGAAAAACAAATGAACTTAGATAACTTTAAATTTCTAACTAAAAACGACACAGTAAAATTTGTTTCTGGAAGTATTGAAGATTTAGAAAAAGCTAAAGAAATAATTGATAGATATGATTTAGTTGAAAAGACAAGCGTATATATTAGTCCTGTATTTGGACAAATTTCCTTAGATAATATTGTAGAGTTTATGAAGGATAACAAAATGAATGGTGTTAATCTTCAAGTTCAGCTTCACAAAATAATTTGGGAACCATCAAAGAGAGGGGTATAATATATGGCAATTGATATAAAAGCAATTGAAGAACATATAAGAGGTATTTTAATAGCCCTTGGCGATGATCCTGAAAGAGAAGGTTTAAAGAATACACCAAAGCGTGTGGCTAAAATGTATGAAGAGGTTTTTAATGGTATGAACTATACCAATGATGATATTGCTTCTATGTTCAATGTTACTTTTGAAGATGATTTAGATGTAAGGAGCAATAATAATGACTTAGTTTTTATGAAAGATATAGAGATCTTTAGTCACTGCGAACACCACTTAGCTTTAATGTACAATATGAAAGTCGCAGTAGCTTATGTTCCTAACAAAAAAGTGATAGGTTTAAGTAAAATAGCCAGAATTGCTGACATGGTGGGAAAAAGACTTCAACTTCAAGAAAGAATCGGAACTGATATCGCTGAAATTCTTCAAAAAATAACTGAATCAGAAGATGTAGCTGTAATAATCCAAGGTGAACATGGCTGCATGACTACTAGAGGGATAGAGAAACCTGGAACTAAAACTATAACAACTACCCTACGAGGTAGATTTAATACTGATCCAATTTTAAATAATAAGCTTATGATGCTTTATACTAAGTAAAAAAATAAAATTAAGAGGATGGTGCAATTATGAATAAGAAAAAAGCAGTAGTGGTATTTAGTGGCGGACAAGATAGTACAACTTGTTTATTTTGGGCAAAGAAAAAATTTGAAGAAGTTATAGCAGTTTCTTTTGATTACAATCAAAAGCACAAATTAGAATTAGAATGTGCAAAGGATATATGTAAAAAACATGGCATCGAACATCATATCCTAGATCTTAATCTATTAAACCAATTAGCTCCTAACTCATTAACTAGACAAGACATAACTGTTGATAAAAATGCACCTACTGAAGGACTTCCTAATTCCTTTGTAGATGGAAGAAACTTATTATTCTTAACATTTGTAGCTGTGTTTGCAAAACAAAGAGGAATAAATACAATTATAACTGGTGTTTCTCAAAGTGATTTCAGCGGATATCCAGATTGCAGAGATGTATTTATAAAATCCCTAAACGTAACTTTAAACTTAGCTATGGATTATCAATTTGAGATTTTTACACCATTAATGTGGATTAATAAAGCTGAGACTTGGAAGATGG
This sequence comes from Clostridium fungisolvens, assembly GCF_014193895.1. Taxonomy (NCBI): domain Bacteria; kingdom Bacillati; phylum Bacillota; class Clostridia; order Eubacteriales; family Clostridiaceae; genus Clostridium; species Clostridium fungisolvens. The sequence continues at coordinate 4,150,467 of NZ_BLZR01000001.1, forward strand.
CTCATGATCTAGGGGTTTTAGATATAGTAAAAAACGAAACCTTAACTTGCTATAACGGAGTTAAAGGAAATGGCTGCGGAGAGTGCCCTGCTTGCAAGCTTAGAAAAAATGGATACTTAGAGTTTAAGAATAACTTTTTATAAAAAACTCCTGCATAACCACTTAATTTCAGTACTCTACTCGAACATAACACTTTAGTAAGAGAGATTCAAATATTCAAAAAGCTTACACTATTTTATTTTTAGTGTAAGCTTTTTTATTTTGGCACATTGTATATGCTTCAATAAAACTAAAGTGTAACTCTTCACTAACTTGTTAAAAATTTAACTTGACTTAATAGACAGAACGGTCTATTATATGAATTGTAAGATATATTTCTAATTAGGAGATAAAACCATGGTTAAGAACACAAAAGGTGAACAATCTAAAAATAACTTAATTGAATGCGCAGCTAATTTATTTATACAAAAAGGCTATAATGCTACTGGAATAAACGACATCTTGGAAGGTACGGGATTACCTAAAGGCTCCTTCTATTTTCACTTTAAAAGTAAAAAAGATCTAGCTATAAGTGTTTCTGATTATTTTGAAAGAAAAATTGGTGAGATGGTATTAAATTCTGCCAAGGGCAATCAGTGGGAAGCTTTTATAAAAACTCTAACATCTACAATGATCTCTGGTGCAGAAAACAACAAGCATTTTGGATGCCCTTTTGCAGTACTAGGACTTGAGATAGCATTTTCTGAACCAGATCTTGCAGAATACTATACTAAGTCAATGAATAACTTAATTTATGTATTCGCTGAGGTTCTTAGATTTTCTAAAGTTCCTGAAGAAAAAGTTCTTACTCTATCCAACCGTGCATTTGCTATATACGAAGGATATTTGGTGTATTATCGTTTAAGCAAAGATATAAATACATTAAGAAGAATGTCAGATGATCTAATTTCAATCTATAAAGACTAAAGAAACTCTCTTTAATCTTCATATAAATATACATAAGATTTATTAATTGGCTCTCAGTAATTTGGGTGCTAATTAATTTCGCAACAATAGACAGACCAGTCTATTATGATTGACGTAATTTTATCCTAGTTTCAATATTATAAAAAAATAAACTTTTGGAGGTATCTTATTATGAAAGATGTAGTAATCGTTAGTGCTGTAAGAACTGCTATAGGAGCATACGGAAAAACTCTTAAGGATGTTCCTGCTGTTGATTTAGGAGCTGTTGTAATAAAGGAAGCTGTAAAAAGAGCCGGAATAAAACCTGAATTAATTAGCGAAGTTATATTTGGTAATGTTCTTCAAGCTGGTCTTGGACAAAACCCAGCAAGACAAGCTGCTGTAAAAGCAGGTTTACCAGTAGAAATTCCAGCCTTAACACTTAATAAAGTTTGCGGTTCTGGTTTAAGAAGCATAAGCCTTGCTGCACAAATAATTAAAGCTGGTGATGCTGAAGTTATAGTTGCTGGTGGTATGGAAAGCATGTCTGCAGCTCCATTCATACTTGAGAACGCAAGATGGGGTTACAGAATGGGACACAATGACTTAGTAGATGAAATGATCAGAGATGGGCTATGGGATGCCTTTAATGATTATCATATGGGAGTAACTGCTGAAAATGTAGCAGAACAATGGAATGTTACTAGAGAAGAACAAGATGAATTCTCTCTTTCTTCCCAGAAAAAAGCTGAGGAAGCTATTAAGAGTGGACAATTTAAAGAAGAAATAGTTCCAGTTGTTATAAAAACTAAAAAAGGTGAAATCATATTTGATACAGATGAATTTCCTAGATTCGGCAACACTATAGAAGCTCTAGCTAAACTTAAACCAATCTTTAAGGAAAATGGTACTGTAACTGCTGGTAATGCTTCAGGGCTTAATGATGGTGCTGCTGCTCTAGTTATAATGAGTGCTGATAAAGCTAAAGAATTAGGAATAAAACCTCTTGCTAAAATAGCATCTTATGGTTCTGCAGGACTTGATCCAGCAATAATGGGTTATGGTGCCTTCTATGCAACAAAAGCAGCTTTAGATAAGGTTAATTTAAAAGCAGAAGATCTAGATTTAATTGAAGCTAATGAAGCTTATGCATCACAAAGCATAGCTATCGCTAAAGATTTAAACCTTGATGTGAGTAAAGTAAATGTCAACGGTGGTGCCATAGCTCTAGGACATCCAATTGGAGCTTCAGGTGCAAGAATACTAGTTACACTATTACATGCTATGAAAAATAGAGATGCTAAAAGAGGTCTAGCAACTTTATGTATAGGTGGCGGACAAGGAACTGCAATGATTGTAGAAAGAGAATAAAACATCCATATATTAAATCAATTATATAAATCCACTTATTTAATTGATTTATGGATGTACCACTTCGTAATAAAATTTATTAATTTTAAAAACTAAAATTTAATAATACCCACAAATAATTTCAAATTAGATTAATATTTAAAAGCACATATTTATTTTAAATCAATATATGTGCTTTTTTATACTTTCAATTCAATTATCAATTTTAGTATGTCAAAGAATCATAAATCGCATGTCATTCGAACAATTATAAATTAAATCTCCTGTATGAGTTCTTTATTCAATTATTGTAAGTCCCCATCTTTTTAATTCTATAAACACAGTTTCTAAGTTTCTTCCTTTTTCAGTTAGCTTATATTCTACCTTAGGAGGAATCTCCGGGTATACTATCCTATCCACCAATCCCACTTTTTCTAATTCTCTAAGCCTTACAGATAAGGTCTTTGGGCTTATTCCATCTAGTGACCGTACTAAATCACCAAATCTCATGGTTCCATCTATTAGTAAATCTCTTATTATTAAAAACGTCCACTTACTTCCTATTATATCTATTGCTGCTTCTATTGGACATTTATCTGAAGAATTTCCTCGTTCCAATTTAATTTCAGACATATTTATCCCCCTCATGTCTTGATTCATCATATTACTTACTTTTTTGAAATTATATGATTATAATATCACTACTTCCTAAAATATAGTATATATACTATAATAACATTATTCAATAACTTTATATAAAGGAGATGAAATATATGAATATTTTTAGTAAGTATGACTTAAAGAATACTACTTTAAAAAACAAAATTGTAATGCCACCTATGTGTATGTATTCTGCAGATAATGATGGTAAAGCTAATGACTTTCACTACAATCATTATATAACTCGAGCAATAGGTGGAGTGGGCTTCATTATTGTAGAAGCTACTGGCATAACTGAAAATGGAAGAATATCAGATAATGACTTAGGCATTTGGGATGATTCTCATATTGACGGATTAAAAACTATTGTTGAGGGTGTAAAAAAATATGGCTCTAAAATAGCTATACAACTGAATCATGCAGGTAGAAAATATACAGGAAATTTTAGCGAAGCAGTTGCTCCAAGTAAAATTGGATTTGATGAAGACAGTATACTTCCTAGAGAATTAACTAAGAACGATATAAAAGAAATCATAACAAAGTTTAAAGAAGCTGCTCAAAGGGCTGATAAAGCTGGGTTTGATGCAATTGAAATACATGGAGCTCATGGTTATTTAATACATCAATTCTTATCACCACTTTCAAATCTAAGAACAGATGAGTATGGTGGTAGTGTTAAAAACAGAACTAAGTTCCTTAAAGAAATACTACAGGCTATTAAAGAAGTCTGGCCAGAAAATAAAGCAATTTCACTTAGAGTATCATCAGATGATTATACTACAGATGGCATAACCTTAGATGATATGATTGAAATAATAAACGAAGTTAAAAAATATATTGATATAGTCCATGTAAGCACTGGTGGATTAGTTCCAGCAAAAATAGCTGTATACCCTGGGTACCAAGTTAATTATTCAAATGAAATTAGAAACAAATGCAACATACCAACTATAGCTGTTGGCTTAATAACAGATCTTAATATGGCAGAAGAAATAGTATCTAATAAAAGAGCTGACTTAGTTGCAATCGGAAGAGAACTTTTAAGGAATCCTTTCTTAATATTAAATGATGCCAGAGACAAAAACTTAGATATTGATTATCCTAAGCAGTACCTTAGAGCTTTTAAGTAACATAAAAACACTTCATCTTCTGATTTTAGAAATGAAGTGTTTTCACATCATTTATCATCATTAATAATTAAAATTTATCCACAACTATGGTAATATAATCCACTATTCTTCCCCCTAAAAAATAGAACCTTGTGACTAATTTTCATTAATCCCAAGGTTCTATTTTACATAGTATACTTTAATATTCTTTAAGAACAGACTTATTTATTTACTTGCCATCAATTTAACCATAACTGCCTTTTGTGCATGAAGTCTATTTTCTGCTTCCTCGAATATTTCTTTTTCATGTAACTCAAGTATATCTTCTGTTATCTCCTCACCTCTATGAGCAGGAAGACAATGTAGAACCATAGCGTCTTTCTTAGCTATTCCCATAAGATCGCTATTTACCTGATAACCCTTAAATGCTTCTTTTCTCTTATTTGTTTCATCCTCTTGGCCCATACTAGTCCAGACATCTGTAATAACTACATCAGCATCTTTAACTACATCCAATGGATTACTTGCAAAAGTCACGGTTCCTTTTGAAGTTTCCTCTATTTCCTTCACACTTTTTATAACATGTTCAGGTGGTTCATAGCCATTTGGTGTAGCGATTCCTATACTCATACCTACTTTTAAACATCCAACCATCAATGAGTTTGCCATATTGTTTCCGTCTCCAATAAAAGCAACCTTAAGACCTTCAAACTTTCTTTTAAATTCTTTTATTGTAAGTAAATCAGCTAAAACCTGACATGGATGCTCTTCATCCGTAAGTCCATTTATAACAGGGACTCTTGAATACTCTGCTAGATCTTCAACATCTTTTTGGGAGAAGGTCCTTATCATTATTCCATCCACATATCTTGATAGAACTCTAGCTGTATCCTTTATTGGTTCTCCTCTTCCAAGTTGTATATCATGTGAACTTAGGAATAAGGCTGATCCACCTAGTTGATACATACCAACCTCAAAGGATACACGAGTTCTTGTAGAGGATTTTTCAAATATCATTCCTAAAGTCTTTCCTTTTAATAGATGATCATGAGGTATGCCATGCTTTGTTTCATACTTAAGCTGTTCCCCAAGTTCTAGTATTTCCATTATTTCTTCTTTTGTATAATCATTTAGCTTTAGTAAATGCTTATTCTCCATAACTCTTCCCCCTAAGATATTTTTATTTATATATCAATAATTTAGTGATTCTTTGCGAAGCTCATTAAAGTATTCAATGTATGACACCTAAATTTCAACTCAACCGTTAAATGTAGCCTTAATTTTGTACTAAAAGCATTCTTTAAGAACTTCTAATCCAGCTTTTATTTCTTCTTCAGTTATAGTTAATGGTGGAAGAAGTCTTAGAACCTTTGCTCCTGCAGTAAGAGTCAATATTCCTTTAGCTAAAGCTTTTTCTTGAACATCTTTACTCTCACCTTCAAGTTCAATACCTAACATAAGTCCTTTTCCTCTAACTTCTTTTACTGCTGGAATATTAAAACCTTCTATTATGTTCTTTATAAGTTCACCTTTTTTCGCAACTTCATCTATAAACCCTTCACTGGTTACCACATCAAGAACTACACTTGCACCTTTAAGAGCTACTGGGTTTCCTCCAAAAGTTGATCCATGATCTCCCTTTTTGAATACTCCAGCAGTTTTTTCACCAGCTAAGATTGCTCCGATAGGAAGTCCGCCACCTAATCCCTTAGCTAGGGTTACTATGTCTGGTTCTACATTAAAATGCTCAAATCCAAAGAACTTTCCTGTTCTTCCTACTCCACACTGAACCTCATCAAATATTACTAACACATCTTTTTCTTTGCATAACGCAACTGCGTCTTTTACAAAGCTCTCATCCAAAGGATATACTCCGCCTTCACCTTGTATAGCTTCCATCATTACAGCACATACAGTTCCATCAAGCTGTTCCTTTAAGGCTTCTATATTGTTTTTTTCTACATATACGAATCCTTCTGGAAATGGGAAGAAGTAATTATGGAATTTTTCTTGTCCTGTTGCCTTTAGTGCAGCAAGAGTTCTTCCATGAAAAGATTGCTTTAAAGAGACTATCTTTCCTCTTCCTTCACCATATTTATCAAAGCTATATTTTCTTGCAAGCTTTATAGCACCTTCATTTGCTTCTGCTCCAGAGTTAGCAAAGAAGACTTTCTTTAACTTACTTGCTTTTATTAGTTTTTCTCCAGCTTCTATAGCTACTGGATTGAAAAATATATTTGAAGTATGCAGAAGCAAATCAATTTGATCCTTTAACCCCTTCTTTAATTGTTCATTCCCATAACCTAAAGAAGATACCCCTATACCACTTGTAAAATCTATATATTTTTTCCCTTCAGAATCTATAAGACAATTACCTTCACCTTTAACAAGAGCTATAGGTAATTGACCATAGGTATCCATGAAGAACTCATTCCATTTCTCTTTAAAATCCATTTTTATTACACCTCCTATTTACTTTAAGACTCTGTTAAATCGAAATCATGTTAATTCAATGAGTCTTAGAAAGATCTAACTACTATATTGTTAATTAATAATATTCACCGTCACTTTATTTCAGCTATGTGTTATATTAGTGAATCATGGTACCTATACCTTCATCTGAGAACAACTCTATAAGAACAGAATGTGGCATTCTTCCATCTAGTATATGAACTCTCTTAACTCCATTTCTAATACTCTCAACACAACTGTTTATCTTAGGTATCATTCCTCCGCTTATTATCTTTTCCTCCATAAGCTCCGGAATCTCTCCCACTCTTATATCTGAAATAAGTGTTTCTTCTGAACTCGGATCTCTTAAAAGACCAGGTACATCAGTAAGAAGTATGAGTTTTTCTGCTTTTAGAGCCGAAGCTACTTTAGCTGCAGCTATATCACCATTTATGTTATAAGCTTTTCCATCTTCACCTATGCCAATAGTTGCTATTACGGATATATATCCTTGTTTTAAACTGTTATCTATTACTTCTGTATTTACTTTCTTTACTTCTCCTACGAAGCCTAAATCTTCTTCACTTTTTACCTTTTCAGTTATAAGCATATTTCCATCTATGCCACATAATCCGATAGCTTTTCCACCTAAAGAATTTATAAGGAATACAAGCTCTTTATTTACTTTGCCTGCAAGCACCATTTGCACTATATCCATGGTTTCTTCATCGGTGTATCTTAAACCGTTTATAAACTTTGGCTTTTTCCCCATTTTTTCTAGGAATACATTTATCTCTGGACCACCGCCATGTACCAAAACAACATTTATTCCAACACAACTCATAAGTATCAAGTCATTTATAACCGCTTCTTTAAGAGTCTTGTTCTTCATTGCACTTCCACCATATTTTATTACTATAGTCTTGCCATAATATTCTTTTATATATGGAAGCGCCTCTATAAGGGTATTGGCCTTCTTAAAATCTATACTGCTCATAGTTGCCACCTCTTTATAATAATAAGTTCTAACTATACTTGTATTGATTATTGAAATTAAGGTTTTACTACAGGAGATGCTATATGAACAAGCTTATTTAAGCATCGGATGCAGTGACACCTTAATCTCAACAGCATACTATTATTTTTAAGTTCTATAATCTCCATTAATTCTTACGTATTCATAACTTAGGTCACAACCCCAAGCGATAGCTTCTTCTTCGCCCATTTTTAAGTCAATTATTATAGATATTTCACTTTCTCCAAGTACTAGTTTTGCTTTTTCCTCACTAAAAGGTACTGGCATACCATTTTTGCAAACTTCTAAATATCCCTTTATGCTGTCAAAAGATACATCAACTTTTTCTACTTCTAAAGGTTCATCTGAATATCCAAGAGCGCATAGTATTCTTCCCCAGTTTGCATCTGCACCAAATACAGCAGTCTTAACTAAGCTTGATTGAATTACTGATTTTGCTAACGCTACTGCATGCTCTTCATTTAAAGCACCTTTAACATAACATTCAATCATCTTAGTTGCGCCTTCACCGTCTTTAGCAATAAGCTTAGCAAGTTCTGTACATACAAAAGTCAATGCGTTCAAAAATTTATAATAACTCTCATCTTTATCCGTAATTTTTTCATTTCCTGCCATACCATTTGCAAGAACTGCTACCATATCATTTGTACTTGTATCACCATCAACACTTACTCTATTAAAGCTTTTGTTGGTAGCATGTAGAATAGCTTCTTTTAACAACTTTCCATCTATGCTAACGTCAGTAGTCACAAAGCCTAACATAGTAGCCATATTTGGATGAATCATTCCTGACCCCTTTGCCATAGCCCCTATAGTAACTTTTTTATCACCAACTTTTATTGATACTGCTATTTCCTTCTTTATAGTATCAGTGGTCATTATAGCTTCTCTAGCATCTATGTTTCCGTTTCTATTTATACTGTTTACAAGCTCAGCCATTCCATTTTCAATTGCTTCTATGTTAAGTGGAACACCTATAACTCCTGTAGATGCGACAATAACATTTTCCTTATCTATACCAAGTCTTTCACCCGTTACTTCAGCCATTCTGTTAGCTTTTATTATTCCGTCTTCTCCTGTACAGGTATTTGCATTACCACTATTTACTATGATTGCTTGAGCCTTATAATCTAATAAATTCTTTTCAGTAACTAGTATAGGTGATCCTTTAACTTTGTTCTGAGTATAAACTGCTGCTGCATCACATATCTTTTCTGAATATATAAGTGCTAAATCCTTTTTTTCTTTTTTCTTCTTTAATCCGCAATGTATTCCTGAAGCAACAAAACCTTTCGGTGCTGTAACTCCACCTTTTAATATATCCATTTCTATTCCTCCTCTTTAAAAATTGCTGACAAATTAAAAAGTTAAAATGCTGGTGCTAAAAATTCTAATCCCTTATTTTCTTCATAACCCATCATTATATTCATATTTTGTATAGCCTGACCTGCGGCTCCCTTTAGCATATTATCTATCACAGAACATAGAATAAGCTTATTTGCTCTCTCATCAAAATGAACTGATATTTGGCAGTTATTTGATAATGTCACTGACTTTATCGAAGCTGTCTGTCCTTTAGGTACTATATTAACAAACTTCTCACTTTCATACGCTTCTACTAAAGTGTCATAAGCTTTTTCATAGCTCACTTCTTCATTTAATTCACAGTATATAGTTGAAAGTATTCCCCTATTTACTGGTATAAGATGTGGTGTAAATACAATCCTTATTTCTTCACCATAGGCTTTACCTAAGCTCTGCTCTATCTCAGGAATATGTCTATGAACTCCTCCAACCTTGTAAGGAGATATATTTTCATTACTTTCTGGATAATGAGAAGTTAATGAAAGTCCTCTTCCTGCTCCAGTTACTCCGGATTTAGAATCAATTATTATTCCATCCTTTTTAATAAGCTTGTGCTTTAGTAATGGAGTTAATGCTAACGCTATGGATGTTGGAAAGCATCCTGGATTAGCTATTATAGGTGATTTTTTGATAAGTTCTCTATTTACTTCACAAAGTCCATAAACAGATTTTTCATGAAGACTTCCATATAAATACTTCTTTCCGTACCATTCCTCATATTCATTCTCATCTTCAAGTCTAAAATCTGCACCTAAATCTATTACCTTCTTGCCTTTTGCTATTGCAGTATTTGCTATTTCTTCACTTAATCCATGAGGAAGTGCTAAGAAAAGAAGATCACTCTTTTCTACAACCTCATCAGTATTCTCACATTTTAACTCAGTATATCCTAGTAGATTAGGGTATATATCTGTTATGTTTTTCCCCTCAAAGGAGGAAGAGCTTATTGCCGCAACCTCAACCTCATTATGAGTGAGAAGCAACCTTAAAAGCTCAATACCTACATATCCTGTAGCACCTATTATTCCAACCCTTAACTTGTTCACCTAACATCCCCCTTAATGCTTTTGCTCTTTTTTAATGAAATATTTTAGATTATCTAATTGTATATTTACAGATGACTTACTAGGTCCACCTACAACTTCTCTTCGTTCAACACAATTTTTAAGATCTAAAGCTTCATAAATATCCTTGTCAAATAAACTTGAAAACCCTTTGAATTCTTCTAAAGTTAAATCTTCCAATTTTGTTTTCTTTTCAATGCAATAAAAAACCAGCTGTCCAATCACCTTATGAGCATCCCTAAAAGGCATCCCTTTTTTAACTAAATAATCTGCTCCATCGGTAGCATTGGTAAATCCTTCACCAGCTGCATCTCTCATTCTTCCACTATTAACCTTCACCGTTGAAAGCATATCACTAAATACATCTATACATAATTTAACTGTATCTAAGCTATCAAAAATAGCCTCTTTATCTTCTTGCATATCCTTGTTATAAGCTAGCGGAAGCCCCTTCATCATTGTAAGTAGAGTTATAAGCCCCCCATAAACTCTTCCTGTTTTTCCTCTAACAAGCTCTGCTACATCTGGATTCTTCTTTTGTGGCATTATGCTTGAACCTGTAGAAAACCCATCATCAAGCTCTATAAAACCGAATTCCCCAGTGCACCAAAGAATTATTTCCTCGGAAAACCTCGATAAATGCATCATTATTATTGCTAAAGCGCTATTAAGTTCTATTACATAATCTCTATCAGATACACCGTCTAGACTATTCATGGTAACGTCATCGAACCCCAATTCTTCCGCTACCATGTATCTATCAAGTGGATAAGTAGTAGTTGCTAATGCGCCACTTCCCAGTGGGGATACATTCATCCTCTTATAACAATCCACAAGTCTAGAATAATCTCTTTTAAACATTTCTCCATAAGCTAACAAATGATGACAAAAGGTTATGGGCTGTGCCTTTTGAAGATGTGTATATCCAGGCATTATGGTGTCAACATTTTCAGATGCTATCTTATATATTGAATTTTCAAGTTTCAATATTAAGTTCTTCAATTTATCAATTTCTTTTTTTACATACATTCTTAAATCCAATGCTACTTGATCATTTCTGCTTCTGCCTGTGTGAAGCTTTTTACCAACTTCACCTATGCTGTTTATAAGCATTGTTTCAACATTCATGTGTATATCTTCAGCATCTTCTGAAAAATTAACTTCTCCATTTTCTATGTTTTCTAAAATACTTTTAAGCCCTTCAACTATCTTCTCCATATCATCAAAAGAAATAACATTGCAGCTTGCAAGCATTTTTGCATGAGCTATACTTCCCTTTATATCTTCTTCATACAATCTATAATCAAAAGATATAGAGGAATGAAATGCATTAACTAAACTGTTTGTTTCCTTTTGAAATCTTCCACCCCAAAGTTTCATAACTTACCTCCTATTTTTTTGAAAGCATTGACTTAACTGTTATTGGCAATCCAAATAGATTTATAAATCCTTCTGCATCCTTTTGGTTGTAAACTTGATCTTCTCCAAAGGTTGCTATTTCTTCACTGTAAAGAGAATATGGTGATGTTATTCCAGCATTTATTATATTTCCTTTATAAAGCTTTAACTTAACATCTCCAGTAACTGTTTCTTGTGTTTTATCTACAAATGCACTTAGTGCTTCTCTTAAAGGAGTAAACCATAGACCAAAGTAAACCAATTCTCCAAACTTAGTTGCAACTAGTTCTTTATAGTGTGATGTTTCTCTATCTAAACATAATGTTTCTAATTCTTTATGTGCATAATATAAAATCGTTCCACCTGGAGTTTCATATACTCCCCTTGATTTCATACCAACTAATCTATTTTCAACAAGATCTATGATACCAATTCCGTTTTTTCCACCTAGTTCGTTAAGCTTTTTGATAATTTCAACTGGACCATATTCAACTCCATCTATCTTCTTAGGAATACCTTGTTCAAAGGATACAGTTACATAAGTAGGTACATCTGGAGCTTTTTCTGGAGATACTGAAAGTTCTAGTATCTTATCATAGTCTGGCTCATTTTCCGGATTTTCTAAATCTAAACCTTCATGGCTTAAATGCCATAAGTTCTTATCCTTGCTATAGTTTGTTTCTCTTGTTAAAGTTATAGGAATATTTTTTGCTATAGCATAATCTATTTCTTCATCTCTTGATTTTATATCCCATTCTCTCCAAGGAGCTATTATCTTCATTTCTGGTGCATATGCCTTTATTCCAAGTTCAAATCTCACTTGGTCATTTCCTTTTCCTGTACAACCGTGAGCTATAGCATCTGCCCCTACTTTTTTTGCTATTTCTACAAGTCTCTTAGCTATTATAGGTCTTGCAAAAGATGTTCCTAAAAGATACTTTCCCTCGTATATTGCATTTGCTTTCAAACAAGGAAAAATAAAGTCATTAACTAATTCTTCTTTTAAATCAGCTACATAAAATTCTGAAGCACCAGTATTGATAGCTCTATCTCTTAATCCTTCTAGTTCATCTCCTTGACCAACATCGCCTACTACAGCTACAACTTCACAACCATAGTTTTCCTTAAGCCAAGTTATTATTATAGATGTATCAAGTCCACCTGAATATGCTAAAACAACCTTATTTAATTTCGCCATTAAAAACACCCTCCAATTTCTTCATTTAAAACATGTTATAATTATACATTCATTCTTTATAATTATGCAATACTTTTGAATAAATTTTTATTCATATTTTTTCTTAAACACTCATTTCAATAACATTCACGAAAAACTTGCATTTATACAGCCGCTTATTCAATGTTCCAAATATTCTGTTTTATATTATTTGTGCATAGTTCTGATGTATATATGCATAAAAATAATAATTTAGAATATATTTTAATTGTTGATTAGTGCATATTTATAATATTTTTTTTAAAAAACAACTATTTTATCTGAGGAAAATTAAGAAATGCAAAGATTAAAAAACCTTTGCATCTGTCATTGTATAAATATCTTCACTCTTTCTACTCTTTTTTCACTCATTTCTTCTATCTTTAAGGTTATATTATCGTAATTTACTATTGAATTTTCTATATTTTTAGGGATGGTTCCAAGCATCTCAAGAACGAATCCACCTATAGTATCTGTATCCTCAGAATTAATATTCAAATTAAGTATTTCATTAACCCTGTATATGGATAAAAGTCCATCCACACTATAGGTATTGTCATCAATTTTTCTTATCTCTTGTTCATCCTCATCATATTCATCTGATATGTTCCCCATAACTTCTTCTACCAAGTCTTCTAAGGTAACTATCCCCGAAAAACCTCCATATTCATCTATCAATATAGCCATATGACTTTTTGTTTCCTTTATATCCTTAAAAAGTTCATCAATATGCTTTGTTTCAGGTACAAAATAGGGTTCCCTAACTAATTTATTAAGTTCTATATCATCTATGTCTTTAGTTATAAATTGACTAAAAATATCCTTAGTATATAAAATTCCAATAATATTATCCACTTCATCTTCATAGATAGGGATTCGAGAAAATTTCTCATGTACTATTTCTTCTATAACATCTGCGATTTTTTCGTCACCGTCTAACATGAATACTTCAGTTCTAGGTATCATTACCTCTTTTGCTAGTTTGTCATCAAACCTAAATATTCCATTTATCATTTCTCTTTCTGTTTCATTTATTACTCCATGTTCTTTCCCTACTTCTATCATTGATTTTATTTCTTCTTCTGATACCCTTTCTTCCATGTTGTTCATATCTATTCCAAATAACCTTATTAAAAGATTTGTTGAGAAAGAAAGAAATTTTACAAATGGTACTGTAATCTTAGAGATCATAACTACAGGTTTTACTGTAAACATGGCTACAGATTCAGACTTTTTTAGAGCTAACCTTTTAGGAAATAATTCACCTAGCACCAATGTAAAGTATGATATTACAATTGTTATAATCACCAATGCAATTTGGTCACTGTAAGGCACATTATTTTTGGATAAAAATCTTGCAAAGCTATTTGATAAACTCGTTGCTGCAGATGCACTGGCAAAGAAACCTGCAAGAGTTATTCCAACTTGAATAGTGGCTAAAAATCTACTTGGTTCATTTGTAAGATTCCTAAGCAGTATAGCTTTTTTATCTCCCTTATCAGCTAAAATTCCTATTCTATTTTTATTTAAAGAGACTATGGACATCTCAGCTGCTACAAGAAATGCATTTATAGCAATTAATACTACTACTAATAAAATGCTTTTGATTAAATTTTCTTCCATAGCATTCTCCCTTAGTACTAAAGAGTTCCTATATCGAAACTTAATTTATACTTGTTCTAAAATCCCGGCTTCTGGGGATTTTCGGGCATTCATAAATTAATAGTTGAGTTAGGAACTCTATAAGATAAAAGTTTTTTTAGTCTTAACTATGATTATTATTTCTTAAAACACTTACTATTATCCTATTTTATAATTTTCTTAATTTTAGTGATGTAAATGAACCGTATTGAAATTAAGTAGTTATACATCCGATGCTTTATAACCACTTGATATTGCTAGGTTTAGTTACCCCAAAATTTTATAATGGTCTAGACAGTAAAAAATGCTATCAAGTAAAAAACTCAATAGCATTAATAAAAATCATAATTTTTGTTGTTCAGGAATCTTAACTTACTATAATCTTTTAGAATACAAAAAAATTAGGGAATATTCATCCCTAATTAAATTTATTATTCATTATATCATCAAAGGTTATACCATTTAGCTGTTCATTAACTATATTTTGAATTCTATTCAAAGCATTATGTAACTGACATCTTCCAGATCTATTTGCATTGCATATTTCAGGCTCACCTATACATTTAGCAACATAAGTAGGTCCATCTATTGCTTCTATAACATCATTCAAATGGATCTCTTGTGGAAGCTTTGCTAACGAATAACCACCATTAACACCTCTATAAGAACTAACAATCTTCGCATGTGTCAACTTTCTAAGTATCTTAAGCAAAAATCTTATAGGAACTTTTTCATGTTCTGATATGGATCTTGCTTCTATCTTAGTACCATAATCTAATTTACAAAAGTATAAAACTACTCTTAAAGCATAATCTACTTCCTGTGTTATCTTCATAATATTACCCCTTATAAGGTTTTAAATACATGACTAAATATAGCACTAATACATTGAAATGTCAACGTTTCACTTGATTTACCTACACTCACTTACTATGTATCACTTCGTTTTAAAATCTATTTTTAAAACTTCTTTAAGCTCTGAGATGATAATTTAAAAATATGTATTTTATTATAGAGTAGATTAGAAAATAATTAAACTCGTATCCTTTGATAATATACAAACCAACATTCCCCATCATTATATGCTTATAAACTATTTTTTCTTTATACAGTTATTTATTAATTAAATGTTGGTAAATATTTATATACATAGGTGGACTAGCATGTAATTAACTTTATATTTTAAATATACTTTTCTAAAACTACCACAGTATTAAAACAGTTTTAGTACAAAACTATATT
Source organism: Clostridium fungisolvens (assembly GCF_014193895.1). NCBI lineage: Bacteria > Bacillati > Bacillota > Clostridia > Eubacteriales > Clostridiaceae > Clostridium > Clostridium fungisolvens. Next base: position 4,165,944 of record NZ_BLZR01000001.1, read on the forward strand.
TCTTTGCAATTACTTCTCAGTAACATTAGTTGCTTTACTTGCTTATTAATTTTTCAAAGTCATATTTCTTGCTATATGTTCCTGTTAATTTATTTAGAATTATGTTGACACCCTTACTTATTAATATTTTTAAAGTTTCATTAATCATTTATCGTCTTATTAATTCCTATTAATAGCAAGATTTTATTTCTAAATGTATTAAATTATAATCTAATAAATAACCAAATTATACAACTACCTTTTCAATATAAATATAATTGATTATTGAAAGTTGTATTAACCTACAATTTCTTCAAAAAGGTGAATTCATAATTCTTATTTCAGCAATTTTTATAAATCTATTTCCTTCAAATAATCTATCATATATCAAATCCATATAGTCAATCACCTTATCCAAATTCATAATTATAAAGAAACTAAGGTATCTTTTTAGATACTTCGAGGCTACTCCGTGAAAAATTGATAGCCATTTTTTCAAATTTGGCCAAAGGTATTTTATTCTATACTCAGTCTCTACCTTAATCGATTTGTTTCTATTATGTCTTCTTGCTATTGATTTTATATAACTGTCTCCATAGGGAGCAATGTATGATTTCTTCTCTATTTTAGAATAGACTTTTTCATTGAAAGCAATTTTATCCCACTGATGCTTAAATATCGGTTTTATAAACATAGAGTCTTCTTGTCCTTTTGCACCAATAACCCAGAGATCTTCTCTTGGAGTTGCGGAGGCAATTATTTCAGCATTTCTACATCCTTTAAAATTCTCTTTTAAAATAACCTTTCCTACATGTACAACTCCTGATAAACTATCTGGAGTGGAGTCTATACTTAAAGCTTGAAGTATTTTATGTCTCCAATAAAAAGCGGTGCCAATACTTATATGTAGCTTTTCTGCGCAAAATTTTAAAGTTTTATTTTCTGTCATTAATTCAGTAAATTCCAACCAAGTTCTAGTATTCTTTTTTGAATAACTCCATAATGAATTAGTTGTATGTGAAAAAGTTTTTTCACATACTTTGCATTTGTATCTTTGAATTCCATTATAAAAACCATATTTAATATACCAACTTGATCCACAAATCGGACAAACTTCTACAACCCTATCTTTATAAAAATCTCTTTTTATAACCTTGTTAGTATGCAGATCAATTTTTTTCAATTCAACATCATGCTGTAGCAAAAGGAACACCTCTCTAATAAAATTTAATGATTAGGCTATCCTCTTAATGCTTGCCACATATTCATGTTTTTAATCATTACCAACATTTATTTAATAAATAGTTTTATGCTAGAACAATTCATAGGAGCTACCTTCTTCAGTGAGCTTTCTATGAACAACAGATTTTTCTGAACATAACTTAAGAAATTCTTACAGTAGAATAAATTTTATTCCTAAAAATATTAACGTAATTATAATTTATATGATTACTTGATGAAGCAAATTAAATAAACCTTATATAAGTTAATTTTAAATATTTATATTTACAATACAAATTTTCCATGATATTATATGTGTATTCAATTAAATTTTATACAATTTAATTTGACAAGATATAATTAGGAGATGTTTAAAATGGCTATTTATGATTTTAAAGTAAACAATATTGATGGAAAAAAAATCGAATTATCTCAGTACAAAGGCAAAGTTTTAATCATTGTTAACACTGCAACTAAATGTGGTTTTGCTCCACAACTTGAAGATTTACAAAAGTTATACACCAAATATAAAGATAGAGGATTGGAGATATTAGGTTTCCCTTCAAATCAATTTGAAAACCAAGAACCTGGTTCGAATGAAGATGTAAAGAAAGTTTGCTCAATAAACTATGGCGTAACATTTAATATGTTTGAAAAGGCTGATGTTAGAGGTAAAGATTCTCTTCCAATATTTAATTATCTTATATCGGAAAAACCTTTTAGAGGCTTTAACTTAAATGATCCTCAGCAAAAGTTTTTTAATACATTTTTAGAAGAAAACTTTCCTGAATCTTTAATCGATGATTCTATAAAATGGAACTTTACTAAATTCCTTGTTGATAGGAATGGTAAGATAATCGGAAGATTTGAGTCTCCTGTCGATCCATTAAGTATGGAAAGTTATATTGAAGCTTTATTATAATTAATATAACATTTATGCTATATTTCATGAATATCTAGTTGTTATCAGTAAAAGCATCATTAGCACTATCGATAATTCCAATTTCAAATAGTTAATGAAATTTCTAATTTTAATTCGTTTAAAGAAGAGCTATTTACATTCAAATATATAAATGATATATTTATATTGTAAATTAGGTTTTATGCAATTTAATTAAACTCAATATTATTGGAGGTATTAAATATGAGTATATATGATTTTAAAGCTATAGATATAGATGGTAGAGAGGTTGACTTTTCTGATTATAAGGGTAAAGTATTACTTATAGTAAACACTGCAAGTAAGTGTGGTCTCACACCTCAATTTAAAGAACTAGAGGATTTGTACAATAATCTTAGAGGTAAAAACTTTGAGATTCTTGGATTCCCTTGCAACCAATTCGCTAGTCAGGACCCAGGAAACAGTGAAGAAATAAAAAGTTTTTGTCTGCTAAACTATGGAGTAACTTTTAAGATGTTTGAGAAAATTGATGTAAATGGAGAAAATGCTCATCCTATCTACAAATATTTAACTTCACAAAAAGGTGGACTTTTAAATAAAGCCATTAAGTGGAATTTTACAAAATTCTTAGTTGATTCAAATGGAAATGTAGTAGACAGGTTTGCTCCAACTACATCACCTTCAAAAATCGCGGAGGATATAAATAAACTTTTAAAGGACGTGTAACAATGGAAAACAACGAATTAAAAGATGAAATGTTAAAATTAGATAATCAATTGTGCTTTGCTATTTACGCTTGTTCCAAAGAAATAATCAAAGGGTATCGCCCTTATCTTGATGAGTTAGGCCTTACTTATACACAATATATAACTCTACTTTCACTTTGGGAAAAGGATGGTGTAACTGTAAAAGAATTAGGAAACAAATTATATCTTGATTCTGGTACTTTAACACCATTATTAAAAAAGTTAGAAGCTTCTAATTTAATAGAGAGAATTAGAGATAAGGAAGACGAAAGAAACGTTATAATAAAGCTTACTGAAGAAGGCAAAAACAAAAAATTATCAGCTGAATGCATTCCTCAAAAGTTATTGGAAAATACAAAACTGTCACCAGAAAAACTTTTAAGTATAAGAGAAAGCATGAAAGCTCTACTAGAATCAATGAAATAGCATAAAAACTACCAGAAATATATCTGGTAGTTTTTATTTTACTTTATATTAACTTTTTTCTATTTCTTCATAAAGAATTCATATAAAATGGATATCATTAATAGTATGCTAATATTTTTTCACAAACAAATAATCCGTAAGATAAATAATTTTGAGGTGTAAAATGTTATAGGGGTGATAAAAATGGCAATAAAAAGTATAAACCTTAGCGTTAACGACATGACCTGTACTTCTTGTGAAAATAGAATATCTAATTCTTTGAAAACTCTTTCTGGTATATTAGAAGTAAAGGCCAGTTATAAGAACTCATCGGTTTATGTTAAGTTTGACAACGAAAAGTGCTCTTATGGGAAAATATGCGGAGCAATAGAAGAGATAGGTTATACGGTCACAGGAAATACTTTATCCCAAAGTAATTCTGCTAAAACTGAAATATTACCTATACTTGCAATAATACTTATAGCATTTGTATTTATAAAATTAGGTCAGAATTCTATCGGCTTTGATATGAGTTCTAAACTTGGAACAAATACTACATACGTTATGCTATTTGTAATAGGTATTTTCACTTCTCTACACTGCGTAGGTATGTGTGGAGGTATAATGCTTTCTCAAAGTATATCAATAAAAGGTGTAAATAAATTTTCAAACCTAAAACCTTCGCTTTTTTATAACTTTGGAAGATTAATATCTTATACACTATTAGGCGGAGTAGTAGGTGCTATAGGATCTGTATTTACTATAACTATAGGGACTCAAGCATTAATATCCATAATTGCCGGAGTTTTTATGGTAATAATGGGATTTAATTTAGCTGGGTTTAAGTTTTTTAGATCTATTAACATTAAACTTCCTTGGTCAAACTGTAATACAAAAAAATCAATTACAGGTAAACCATTAGTGGTTGGTCTTTTGAATGGCTTGATGCCTTGCGGACCTCTTCAAACAATGCAATTATATGCACTTGCTACTGGCAGTCCAATTAAAGGCGCAATTTCTATGTTCATATTCGCCTTAGGTACTATTCCACTTATGCTTATATTTGGAGTTGCTGCAAGTTTTCTAAACAGTGGTAAGACCAAGAAGCTACTAAAAGTCAGTGGAATTGTAGTAATATTGTTAGGATTTATCATGGCTAACAGAGGTTTTACTCTCATGGGCTTTAATATATCACCTATGTCTATACTAAACAGTAAAAACTTAGCTTCTAATGTTAAAATGTCTGATGATAACAAGGCAAAATTAGTAGATGGTAAACAAGTTATTAACCTAACTGCGGATAACAAAGGTTATTCTCCTAATGTAGTATTTCTTCAAAAAAATGTACCAGCCAAAATAGTTATCGACGGAAAACTTATAACTTCCTGTAATAACGAAATTGTATTTCCTAGTCTAAACATAAGTAAAAAACTAAAATCCGGTGAAAATGTAATAGAGTTTACTCCTACTGATAAAGATGTTGATTATAGCTGTTGGATGGGTATGATCACAGGTAAAATCAAGGTTGTTGATAACCTAGGCAATGTGTCTCAGGAAGATATCTCTAAAGCCCAATCAGATCAACAACAATCTGCCGCTGGAGCAAGTTGCTGCTCTCCTACCGGAGGAGCTACTCAAGAGCCACAATTATATGGTCAACCTATTTCTAAGGTACCTACTAGTAAAATAGTTGTAAAAGCCAAAATTGATGGTATAACACAAAATCTTTCGATTAAAGCTAATAATAATGAATTTGAACCTTTAGTTTGGGTATTTAAAAAAGGTCTCACAGCTAATGTTTCTCTTAATTTAGATGGCATGAATAATGCTGATGGCAAGTATGACATTATAGGTTTTACTACAAATGCTAAGGTTAATAGCTTTACAATAAGCAATTATCTTGGAAAGTTAAATATGAAATTTGATAAAGAAGAGACTTATTTTATTGAAAAAGATAACAATGTTTACGGAGTTATAAAAGTTGTCTCTGACTTTGATAACGCTGACTTAGAACAGATAAGAGCTGAAACTATAAATCAATAATCATATAAGCCGTCTACACATACTTATCCAAACTTTTATCTAAAATATAACGTAATAAAGAATAAAAAATGTACCACTTCGTAATTAAATCTATCTTTTAAATTATCTCATCAGAATTCATTAGAATTTTGAAAATAGATTTTGTAGTGAAGTGGTACATTTTTATATATTGTTTCAACCTTGAAACTTTTTTCTCTTAATGCTTCCCCAACTTCCCTTTAGTTTTCTAAATTTTATTATACCTTCCAATCTATATAGAGTAGTCATTTGCCTATATCCGAAATTCTCTATTATTCCATAGAAGGTTAGCTTTATTAGCTGCCATATTGACGGATATTTATTAAAAGTATATTCCTCCAGTAGTATCGCACCTATGGAAAGTATAACTCCATATAGTATAGATGAAGCCAAAAAAAGCAGGAAATACCTAACATTAAGCACTCCAAAAAAATAAGATAACGGAATAAATACGTATCCTACTACTTCCACTACAGGTCCAATCATCTCAAACACCCAAAAATAAGGAGCTGCTAAGATACCTATCTTTCCGTACCTAGGATTAAAAAGTAATCGTTTATGCTTGAACAAACTATCCATAAGTCCAATCTGCCATCTTCGTCGTTGTACCCTTAGATCCTTAAATTTCTCAGGAGCCTGAGTCCAGCAAACTGGATCTGGTATAAATTTTATCTTATACTTCTCTTTTCTGTCTCTCATAATTCTATGAAGCCTTACCACTAGCTCCATGTCTTCACCTATAGTCTTAACAGTATACCCCCCAACTTCTATAACACTCTCTTTTTTAAATGCTCCAAAAGCTCCTGATATTATAAGCAAAGCATCAATTGCATCCCACCCCATTCTACCGGTTAAAAATGCTCTAAGATACTCAACAATCTGAAACATGGCTACTCTATTTTTAGGTAACCTTATGTCTTTTATCTTTCCATTATCTATTGTGCTTCCATTTGCAATCCTCACTATTCCTCCTACAGCTATTGTGAGTTTATCCTCTACAAAGGGCATTATCACTCTTACTAAAGAGTCACTTTCTAATATTGAATCAGCATCAATAGATGCAAATACCGGATATCTAGATATATTTATTCCAGCATTTAAAGCATCAGCCTTTCCTCCATTCACCTTATCCACTACTACTAGCTTAGGTATATCTATATTTTTATATACTGCTTTTATCTCATTAGTAGCAACCCTATATCTTATAGGTTGGTAAACCTTTCTAAGCTTAAATGCTTCTATTACTCTTTCTAGAGTTTCATCCTTAGAACCATCATTAATTACTACTATTTCAAATGTAGGGTAATTCAAGGCTAGCAGAGATTTTATGTTATCGACTATGGTTTCTTGCTCATTATATCCTGGGACTAATACTGATATAGGAATCATATTATCTGATTCACTATACTTTTTGTGGCTCGAATATCTCATCTTTCTTATATAATCATACAAGTTAAAACTTGATAATATAAGCTGAATAAAATAGATTCCATTAACAATAAGGACATAATATAAGATAAAGTGGTTAAACGCTAAAATTACTTTTCTTAAGATATCACCCATCTTCTGTTTCACCACCATTATCAATGTAGTTTTTTACGAGTAAAGCTAATTTTTCATCATAGTATCTATGGTTTTCATTATCAAATATTCTTGACATTAAATCAGTATCTTCCATAGCCGATATTATTATATCTTTAGCAAATCTATCTTGCCCTTCAAATACTTTATGAACATACTTTAAACTTTCATCTAACTTTAGTATAGAAACAGCAGAATTATATCTCACAAACCATTGCCTATCAGATAATTTGTTAATTAACTTAGGTATGACATTTATATCACTGTATCTTCCCAGAGTTTTAGCAGCCAAAGCCCTGATTTCCCAACCTTCATCGTCTAAGAGATTAGAGATTTTATCAATATAACGAGTATCTTTCATATTACCTAAAGCCTTAATAGCTGATATCCTTCTTTCTTTAGAACTACTTTCTAAATATCTTGCTATTTGTTCTATCAAAGTGTACTCTAATGAATTACCGGCAGATTTTATAAATAGCGAACTTATAAATTCGTCTTCTACATCTATCATTTTTGAATATACAAAATTTTTATTTCCTTCAAAGCTATCTATTATTTCAATGAGGCTCCGTTCACTTAGAAGAATTGATCCATTTATCTTTGAGAAAGCATCTATAAAACTCTGTTCATCGCCTATTTTAGCTAATGCTAAAAGAGCATTGTACTTTATATCTTGTATAGATATTGGAATTTGTTCTAACAAATCTTTTGTAGCCTTTTTACTTCTTAATTCTCCCAACCTTTTGCAACACAATGCTTTCTTATATATATTTCTCGTATTTAAGTCTTTCAATTCCTCTTCTACAATTTTGTAATCTTCGCAAAATCGTATTAAGACTTCTCTAAATTCACCCGTGAAGTTTTCAAGATAATAGCTTATTCTTTCTTCTACTATATCTTTTCTTATACTATTCCTTAGTATTTTCTTAAGTCTCTTTACATCAATGCTAATATCATTTGCAGTTTCAGTATCTATTACTTTATTAATTATAGAGTCTATCTCAGGAATTAACTGTTTTTCATACCTAGCTCTCTGCTTTCTAGCTATTTTTTCTATACTTTTTTCCACTATTATATACACATAAAGGAATGCTACTATAGTGCTAAAAAAAATTATAGAATAATATATATACTGTTCCATGAATTCACCATCATTCTTTTATATACTTTTTTATGATTTCATCCATCTCTTTTGGTGAAAATGGCTTTTTAACAATTTCACTTGCTCCTATTTTTAAAAGATACTTTGCATTTTCAGTTGACTTTTGGGCTGACAAGACTATTATGTTAATATTATTATCTATCCTTTTAACTTTTTTTATAAATTCATCTGCATACATGGTATCCATGTAAAAATCTATTATAAGAAGATTAAACAGGGCATACTTCATTAATACTAGAGCTGCATTTGCATTATCAGCAACTGCAACAGAGTAATTCCTATTCTTATATCTACTAACCATTATTGAAGTTAAGGTTACGTCATCATCGACAATTAAGATTCTTCCTGCGGTCATTTTATCATCTTGGCTCGCCATTAAAAGTGATTTATTCTTCAATCTACTGTCCTCCTATATCTTTAAATGCCTCTTTTAATATGTAATAGGAAGGCTTAAGCCTCTCATGAAAACTTGGATTATTCCATTCACTTAAGCTGAAATATCCCATCTCATTACTATTTATAGCTTTATTATTGCTTACATGAATTCCTCCCAAATATATACCATCAATCTTTGTAGCTTTTATACCATAAATATAAAAGTCATTCATTATGCTCTTTGTAGAAGGATCCATAAAGTTTAATAATTGCCATGGTATTCTTATTTCAATGTTATCTCCATTAACATTAAAATCTGTTAATGAGTTAAATGCATTATGTTTAGGATTTCCATCACCGAAAGTTAATCTACCAGTTTCATACTTTGAAAGAGGTATTACAACTTTATCTTGAGGTAATAACTGCTCTTTATTAAGGCATAAATACATTGGATTAAATATATTGTTATCTTTGATCTCAAATGCTGTATTTCTATCTATCTTTTTCAATTGTTTTGCATAAAGATAATAGAAAGAATCGTAATAGCTATGTACCATAATTCTAGAATTACTTTTCCCGTCAATATTTATAATAAAATCTACTGGTCTTTGAAAACTTATATCAGTATCTTTAAGTGATAAACTTCCTGAACTCGGAGTTACGTCTATTGGAATAATAAACTTATCTTTTTCTAGATTGAAATTATCTACTTTTGCATATATATATAAATATTTCTCATCCTGCCTAGCATAAACGCTAAAATCACTTCCCTTAGCTAAAAGCTTGCTATTTTCCCATTCATCAGGCTTTCCATCAACATAACATACACTATCTTTATTCCCAGGGTCAAAGGCTAAAACTCCAAATTCTTGCTCATTGGTTTGAGGGTTTGACCAATAGGCTCTTCTCTCCGGAATATCAAAATCCATAGTATTCCAAGTTCTTTTAAACCATTCATCTTGCCATGTGAATACGATCCCTCCACAATATCCTTCATCATATATATTTTGCAACATAAACTTATTCATTTCTCCTTGGCTTTTTTCGTCGATGTATCCTTGGTTGAATCCCATATGTATATTCTCATGAGCTTTTCCTCTAGATGCAGGAATACCGAACTCAGCTACAAGCACTGGAGTTGTATGTTGTTTTCTAAGATCCTTTAAATAAGCTCTATAAGTGTTTGACTTTCCATTCGGATCTTTAAACTGCGCATATTCATGTTGATAATTCATGAAATCAGGATAATAAGGATATATATGATAAGATGCAAATAATCCAGGTTTAAAAGAACTTTTACTCTTTATATGCTCTTGATTTACTACCGCTATATCTTCAGTTGATAAAGGTTCATTTGGATGTGACAACATATCTGTGGTTACCCAATTAGTAAAACTAGTTGGCCTTTGCATCTTATAGGTTGTGGACTCATACTCTATAACATAATCCCCTAACTCACAAAGAAACTTTTCAAAAGGAGATGCATTATTGGTATATAGGTACTTCCCATCGTAACTAACATTATCTTTGTTAATAGCATTTGTATTTAATACAAACTCAGGGTCCCACTCTATACCAAGTATCCATCCTACGACATAATCGGATATATCTTTTTTATAAATCCCACTAGCATAGCCTTTTCTTTCTGGCAATTCTGCCTTTCCATGAATTATATCTACTAATGCTTTTATATCTGTTTTTACTTGCTTCTTTATTTTTGGATCTTCTGCATTTTTTATATTTGCAATATCTTCTTCATTAATCCAAATGCCTTGAAATAGATATAAAGGTTTAATAGACTCTTTATTGTATTCATAAAGAGCCTCATAAAAATCTGGCTTTAGAATAGTATATACTCTTATGCTATTAGCATTCATTTCACTTATATATTTAAACCATCTTTTATATTCTTCCTTAGTTATTGCAAGTTCCCCTGGAAAACTACCTGGCTTAGCTGCTCCTATATTTACACCTTTTATAAAACTTTTTTTCCACTTTCCTAGTTCATAGATATAAAAATCTTTTGTATCCACTTTAGTAATAAATTTTATATTATCCTCTCTATAAACAGAAAACTTATTCCTAACTATATATCCAAACTTCCATATTGAAAAGCTAAGAATAGCTAAGGTTATTACCACTGCTAAAAACTTCTTCATTCTAAATCCCCCCCTTACACCTCCACTGTTTAAAACACCGTGTTTACATATATAAAAATCTCAATATACATTCCTATAAATTCTTTTGGAAAACTCCGTACTTTAACTGTACCTAATATTATTATGTTCTAAAGCAGATTGGTCCATGTAAGTATGAAGAATAAAAAAATCGCTGATGCGACTTTTTGCGCATCTGCCTTTTCTGAACGTATGCGAAGAATCTTACAGGCGACATATTCTTCTTTTTTTATTCTTTAACTTATATTACTTCTTACGCCTCTCCATATACTTGTCCAAAGATCTTATTGTATTATGAATGGTCTAAAAAAATAAAAAAACCTTTGTCTTTCAACAAAGGTTTTTAACTAATCTAAAAAATCAATATTATCTTGTCATGCAAGCTTTTATCTTTTTAATTCTTTTATCCCCAACTTCTTCTACTTTAAACATGACATTTTTATATTCAACTATTTTTTCTTCATCACTCTTAGGGATCTTTCCTATCATACTTACAAGAAATCCGCCTATTGTATCAAAGTTGTCAGTTTCTATATCTAAATGTAGATGTTCATTAACATCATTTATTGATAAAAGTCCATCTATTAAATAAGTGTTATTATCTAACTTTTTAATTTCACTTTCATTATCATTCTCATCGTATTCATCGAAGATATTTCCCATAACTTCTTCTATTAAGTCCTCTATAGATACTACTCCTGAGAATCCACCATATTCATCTATAAGAATAGCCATATGATTCTTAGAGTCTTGTAGTTCTTTAAACAGAGTATCTATATTATTAGTTTCAGGAACAAAATAAGGAGTCCTTAATATACTTCTAATGTTAATCTTATCTATCCCTGTCTTATTGGCCTGGAAGAAGAAATCTTTCATATATAGTATACCTATTATATTATCAATATGACCTTCATAAACGGGAACTCTAGAGAAGTTTTCATTTAATAGCTTAGAAGATATTTCTCTTATAGGAGTATTTATATTCAATAAAAATACTTCCGTTCTTGGAGTCATTACTTCTTTTGCAAGCTTGTCATCAAATTCTATTATACTTTCTATCATTTCCTTTTCGGTCTCATTTATAACACCATGTTCTTGTCCAACTTGAACTAAGGACTTTATCTCTTCTTTAGAAACCTTTTCCTCTAAGTTTTTACCATCAATTCCAACAAGTCTTAGCAATAAATTAGTTGATCCTGAAAGGAATTTTACAAAGGGGCTACTTACTTTTGAAACGAATACGATCGGCATTACAGAAAACATAGCTATTGCTTCTGAGTTCTGAAGGGCAACTCTTTTTGGGAACAGTTCTCCAAATACTAGTGTGAAATATGATAATAAAATAGTTATTACCACTAAAGATATTTGACTGCTATATGGTATATTAAACTTTTCTAAGAATACAGAAAACTCACCACTTATTCCTGTAGCAGCAGATGCACTAGCAAAAAAGCTTGCAAGGGTTATACCAACTTGTATAGTTGCCAAAAAGTTACTAGGTTCGTCCAAAAGTTTTATTAAAGATAAGGCTTTCTTATTTCCTTTTTCAGCAAGATTTCTAACCTTGTTCTTATTTAAAGAAATTATAGCCATTTCTGCAGATGAGAAAAAAGCATTGATAAGTGTTAAAAACACTATTAATAATAATTGAAACAAAATACTACCATACGGGCTCGGGTCCATACTTTTAATACCTCCTAAAACATTATAGCTATAATGATATCATAGCTAATGAAATCTTTCAAATTCGAAAAATTCTTAGAATTGTCTAATAATTTATCTCAAATGCTTAATATACAGTTTATCCTGCTTACACTTTCTAAATCTAGTCCATAATTCAAGTAGGTACTATAGATGTACCAGTTCGAACCGAAATCTATTTTTAAAACTCTCACGGCTTCTGGTGAGAGTTTTAAAAATATAAATTCAAATACGAAGTGGTACATCCATAAATGAAAAAAATCACCTACTAGATATAGGTAAGAATATAGTATTCTTAGCCTACCTCTAATAGGTGCAAGTTCAAGTTTGGAACTTATTATATATTAACTATAAGGGTTTGCTATTTATAATTTTTCACTTCTATGGATGTACCACTTAGTAATAAACTTATTATTTTTAAATTCTCTCACTTATCCAATTGTGAAGTGATACTTTTATACATTCTCACCATTGGCTTCTATTACTTCTTTATACCAATAGTAACTCTTCTTCTTGATTCTTCTTAAATCTTTGTCTCCAGTTTCATCCTTATTTACATAGACAAAACCATAACGTTTTTGATACCCGTTAAGCCAGCTTAAAAGGTCTGTGAAAGACCAAGTGCAGTAACCTATAAGTTCTACCCCGTCAGTTATTGCTTCTTTGCAAGCTTTAACGTGTGCTTCTAAATAAGCTATTCTATAATCATCATTAACAACATCATTTTCTTCTAACTTGTCAAATTCGCCAAGTCCATTTTCTGTTATCAATATAGGCAATCCATATCTATTAGTTATTCTTCTAAGCCCTATTCTTAAGCCTTCAGGATCTATCTCCCAATCCCAGTTAGTAGCCTCTAGATGCTCATTTCTTTTAGTTTTAAATACTCCTGGGATACCACTATCTTGCGTAGTTCCTTTTTTACCTGAAGTATTCATCTTAGCTTCTCCAACACCATCTAATGGATTCATTTCCACAGTAGCTGATCTATAATAATTAACACCCATAAAATCAGGAGTACCACTCTTAAGAAGTTCTATATCTCCTTCTTCTATCTTTGGTGCTAAGCCTTTGCTTGCTAAATATTTATATGCCGCTTTTGGATATTCACCTTTAGCATAAACGTCCATCCACCAATGACTAGTTAGCTCTTCATGATTTTCAAAAGCTAATATATCTTCTGGCTTACTACTTGCTGGATATGTTGGTGAGTAAGCAAAACTTGGTCCTATCTTTCCGTCTGGAACTAGTTTTCTAAAAGATTGTATTGCTTTAGCGTTTGCTAAAAATGCAATATGATTTGCTGCGTAAAGTCTCTTTTGATCCTTTACTCCAGGTGGATGTAAAGCTGTACCATATCCTAGACCTATAAATACATTTTGTTCATTTAAAGTAACCCAATGCTTTACTCTATCTCCATAAGCGTTGAATAAAGTTATACAATATTCATTAAAGTCATCTATTATTTCTCTTGATTCCCATGCACCATACTCATCCATCAATGCTTGAGGAACATCCCAATGGTATATAGTTATAAGAGGCACTATGTCATTTGCAATCAGTTCATTTATAAGATCATCATAGAATTTCAAACCTGCTTCATTAACTTCGCCTTTTCCATTTGGATAAATTCTGCTCCAAGCTATAGAAAATCTGTAGGCCTTTAATCCCATTTCTTTCATAAGGGCAACATCTTCTTTATATCTGTGATAATGATCTACTGCAACGTCACCATTTGTTCCCATATATGTAGTTCCAGGTAGTTTAGTATATATATCCCATACAGAAGGTCCCTTACCATCTTCATCCCATGCACCTTCTACTTGATATGCTGCTGAAGCTGATCCCCAAAGAAAATTATCTGGAAATTTACTTAATTTTTCGTATATCACAATCACCACTCCTTTTACCTCATTTTATAATTAAAAAATTTATCAGTAAACAATTACAGCAACAATAGTAACATGTTAACTAGTATAGACATTTTGTTTTTTCTAAAAACAAGCTGTTACAAAAATATTGTATTAATAAAATTATTTTATTATAATATTTATTATGCTTTCTTTCGGTTTATACAAGTATCTATGTACATTTATAAACTTTATTAAAGCACCAGACTTTTACAAATCAATTTCAATGCATAAATCTATATAGTTATTGTTAAAAGTTATATTGATTAAATTGGTTTATGTTTAATTATTATAGAAATTAAGTTGATGCTACAGAGGATGCTGTATGAACGAGCAACTAGAATTAAATGATTTTTGTATGTATCATCAACTTAATTTAAACACATTAAAAATAAAAGGTTAGATGGGAGAATTTTATGAATACTATATTATTTGACTTAGATGGAACTTTGCTACCTATGGACACGGATGAATTCACAAAAATATACTTTACTGAAATGGCTATATACCTTGCAGATCTTATTGATGGAAAAACTTTAGCTAAAAATGTATGGGCCTCTACCGAAGCCATGGTAAGAAACTTAGATTTAAAAACTAATGAAGAAGTATTTATGGAAGACTTTGCAACAAGAATAGATGCAGACATAGATATATATAAAGAAAGATTTTATAGTTTTTATGATACAGGTTTTTTAAATGCTAAAAAAGCTGTATATGAAAATGATTATATACAAAAGAGTGTAGCCCTACTAAAGGAAAAAGGCTATGAACTGGTTATAGCAACAAACCCACTTTTTCCACTTAAAGCAATACTTCATAGGATAAGATGGGCAGGATTAAATGCTAGTGACTTTATCTATATATCTTCATATGAAAAGAATCATTACTGCAAACCACAAATTAAGTTCTATGAAGAAATACTAAATGATTTAGGAAAAAAAGCCACTGACTGCATGATGGTAGGTAATGACGTAGAAGAAGATATGGTTGCTGGTAAGCTAGGAATTGAGACTTATCTAATAACTGATAACCTACTACAGAGATCTGAAGATGAAGCTAATTCAGACCATAAAGGTACATATGAAGACTTTTATAAATTTGCTGAAAACCTTCCAAAATTAGTTTAAATAATATATAAGACTCCTCATATGATCAATAGAAGCTAGTATCATATAAGGAGTCTTATATATGTATAAAACTTTTTATCTTCTATTCTCAACTCCCATAATAATCATAGTTGTTACTAAATTATATTTATCATATAATTATCTATATAGAGATTCCCCGTAAAAAAGTGGCTGAAGCGATTTTCTTCAGTGAATTTTTTACTCATCTGCCTTTCCCAATGTATATGAGGAAAATCTGGCAGTAGATACATTCTTCTTTTTGGAGGTGCATAATGGCTCATATTTTTTACAAAGATGGACATGCTGTAGATAATACAATAATAGACAACCTAAAAGACATTGATGAAAATATACTTTTATATATATCGCAAGATAAGAGTGAGGCCTTTTTTAGGAGTCCTCATAAGAATAATATAAACACAATAAGTAGAGATATAATTCATAAGGATAAAAACACCATATTCTTAAGTATTCCATATTTGAATACCCATAGTAAATACATATTAGAAGCTGTGTTATATAAAAATACTTTGATTTTAAATGTAAAAGACAAGTCATGTATTGAATTTCTAAAAGAAAAATTAATTACTGACATAAATATAAACTCAAAGTCACTATTACTTCACTTATTTGAATATCTATCATTTGTTTATAGCGATAAGTTAATGAGATTAAATGAAGCTATAGAAGAACTTTTTGAAAATGCAATTTCAGAGAAAACAATAGAAATGGAACAAATCCTTAAGAAAAAAAAGATTGTATCACTTATTAAGAGATACACCACTTATTATAAGTCTATGGTTAACTATTTAGAGGACGAGCTTTCAGAGGAACTACTGTTCAATAAAGTATTTTTTTCTTTCGATCATACTCTTCAAATAGTAGAAGATGTTGAAAGTTCTATTTATTCCTGCATTGATATATACAACTCTATTTCTGCTAACAAGATGAATAAAACCATGGAGCTTTTAACCTTTATAACAGTATTTACTCTTCCATTGACCATAATTACCGGAGTCTTTGGGATGAACTTCGAGAATATGCCTTTACTTTCAAATAAGTTTGGTCTTTTACTTGCTTTCTTATTAGCAGTTGTTATAGCAATCATTGAATTTTTATATTTTAGAAAAAAGAAATATCTATAAGTAATATAGGTATTAAAGAGGTGAACTTTAGATGAATATAAAAAAATTATCTTTAATATTTTGCACTTTATTAACACTAAATACTCTATTATATGGTTGTACCAAGAACCAAGTTGTAGCCACAAGTACTAATAAAAGCAATGAACCTAACATCATAAAGTACGATCCACCTGAGGATAATTCTTCAAAAGCTACTACAAATAATGGTGCTACTTCTAATAAAGACGGCGGCTCAAATGTAAAAAATTCAACTAGTACTTCTCAACCGCCAGTCGATAAAAACACTTCTGGATCAGCTGTAAATTCAGTAACTTCAAGCAAATCTTCTAATATAAATACTAACAATGCGTCAAAAGTTAATGCTTCAACAGAATCAGCACTTTATGATGCTATAAAAAAAGGTATTGAAACCGGAACTGATATATCAGTTGATCTATCTAAGATTTCAATTAATGGAAGTCTTGTTGATTTTGCTTTAAGGGTTGCTAGTGAAACCGGCTACGCAGGGTATCTTGAAAATGTTCAGTACAATACTACTGGAAATAATGTAGTTCTACACTTCAACTATAAAGCAGGAAAAGATGGTTTTACTTCACAAATTAATTCTGTAAATTCAAGAGTCCAATCCATAATTTCTTCAGTTATAAAACAAGGAATGAATGATTATGAAAAAGAATTAGCTCTTCATAATTATGTAGTAAATAACACTGTTTATGACTATAAAAATCTTGAGCTTAATTCTCTTCCTGATGATTCTTTTACAGCCTATGGAGTATTTATTAAAAAAGTTGCAGTATGCCAGGGTTATTCTGAGGCTATGTATAGACTTTTAAACGCAGCAGGAGTAAGTAATAAAATCATTACTGGAACTGCGAATGGTGTACCCCATGCATGGAATCTTGTTAGTATAAACGGAGCTTACTATCACATGGATGCAACCTTTGATGATCCAATATCCCAATCTGGAAACCTCTTAAGTTATAACTACTTTAACGTAACAGATGCTCAGATATCCAGAGATCATAGTTGGACTAAAACCAATTACCCTGCTTGTAATAATACGGCAGCAAACTACTTTAAAGTTAATAACTTGCTCGCAAATAATCAAAATGACTTTTATAATATAATTTATAACGGTCTATCAAAAAAACAAACTACAATAATGTGTAAGACAAGCAGTTATGATACTAATACCTTCTCACCAAATGCACTAGTAGATGTAATATCTAAGCATCCTGAATTAAATTATATAAATAATTCTAAAGGTTTTTCTTACAGTTACGATCAAAATTCTTCTGTAATGGAGTTTTTCGTAAGCTATAAATAATGAATATTATCTTGTAGTATATAAACTTTATTATAAAGTGGTACATCCATATGCAAAGAGACTGAAATCCTTATGATTTCAGTCTCTTTGCTTTATAGCTTTGTTGCTAGGATGCCATAACTTGTTCCATCGAAATTAAAAACTTCTTCAACTTTAAACCCAGTCATAGCTAATAACTCTTTTATGACTTCTATTGATATTAGATCTTTAGCTCTAATCTGGTGTTCTTCGCATTGAATTGAATGATTTAAAAGAGCAAGCTTACCATTACTTTTCAACATTCTATTAATCTCATCTAAGAAAGCTTGCTTATCTTCTACTTCGTGAATTACATTACAAGCTAATGCGAAAGTGATGGAAGAAGATTCAAGTTTAAGATTGTTATGATCAGTTTTAATTGTTATTATGTTATTCAATTCACTAAACATGGCTTTTTTATCAACTTCATCTAACATCTTTTCTGAGTTATCCAAAGCATAAATCTTATTCTTATTTATTATTTTTCCTAAAGGTATAGTGAAGTTACCTCTTCCGCAGCCTATGTCTGCAACAACATCCTCTTCACTTACACCGAATTTCATCAAAATCTCAAAAGGCGAAGCTTCAAGCTTTGTCAAATCATTTTGATGTATAGCGCTGCTTTCTATATTTAATTTATGTTCCATATATAAAATCCCCTTCCCAAGAAGTTTATAATTTCAGATGCAAATATCCTATAACGATTATCTCCATTTTTTCTTATTTATAGACTAAATATAAATTTATTTACTCCAAAAAGACATTTGCTCTATTGTATCCTCTTTCAAGGATGATATTGATAATCCTATTAACCTTATTTTCTCTTGCAATTGTAGATTTTCTAATATATCTATAGCTTCGTTATACAAATCATTTTCTTCTCTTATATAGCTGTTTAATGTTCTGCTTTTAGTATGGTTAACAAATGATGATGTTTTTATTTTAAGTGTTATAGTCTTCCCACTAACATTTTTATTTTTAAGTATAGAACTTATATCTGAAGAAAACTCTTTTATATATTCTTTAAGCTCCTCTATCTCATCTGTATCAACTCTAAGAGTAGTCTCTTTTCCTATAGATTTTCTCTCTCTTGATGTTATGACCTTTCTATTATCTATGCCTCTTATCCTATCATATATATCATGTCCAAATTTGCCGAAGTATTCTATAAATATATTCTCAGGGAGTTTATATAATTCCTCCACAGTAAAGATTCCTATATTATTTAACTTTTTCACCGACTTCGAGCCAAGACCATATATCTTGTTTATAGGTAAGGGAAATAAAATTTTGGGCACCATTTCCTTAGTTATGATCTTAAGACCATTAGGCTTATTCCAATCAGATGCAAGTTTAGCCAAAAACTTATTGTATGATATACCAACAGATAATGTAAGCCCAATGTCCTTTTTAACCTTATTTTTAATATAATTTGCTATATCTATAGGATTTTTATTTATATAACTTATATCTAAATAAGCTTCATCTATGCTTAATGGCTCAACATAAGGAGTAATATCACGAAATATATTAAATATATTATTAGAAATTTCTTTATATCTCCAAAATCTTGGTTTGACAAACACTGCATTAGGACACAATTCCTTTGCCATAAATATAGGCATAGCACTCCTAACACCAAAACGCCTTGCTTCATAAGAGCATGTAGCCACTACTCCTCTATTTGATGTTCCCCCTACAATAACTGGCTTACCTTTTAAACTAGGATTATCTAGTACTTCTACTGAAGCAAAAAAAGCATCCATATCTACGTGAATTATTACAGTATCCACTTGAACACTCCCTTTTTTTATTCTTTAGTTCCTTATAACTTAATTATGCGTATAGATAATATGTGTAACGACTTAGAACATAATATAAGTTAAAGAATAAAAAAGAAGAATTTAATAACATAACTATTATACCAAAAAGAACACATGTTTCCACATAATTTTAATTTTTTTAGACATTGTTAAAGTCTATGCTAAAATCAAATGGTTATTCATCCAATGTTTTAATGAGCTTTCACAAAGAATTAATATGATTTCAACAATATTCTTAGGCATAGCATTTTTTAATAGATATAAGTTCCTATATTAATCTATAATTTGTATATTTACATATACAAATTAAATTAAATATAGGAACTTTTTAGATTTATTAAGAATTATATTTTTTTAGTAGTTCTAGTGCTTGCTCTTCAGGTACTGGCTTGGATATGTAATAACCTTGTACAATATCACATTTATTATTCACTAGGTAATTATATTGTTCTTCCGTTTCCACTCCTTCGGCAACTACATTTAATCCCATTTGATGCGCAAGCTGTATTATTACACCTACTATACTTTCATTTGTTTTACTTGCATCATCAGAACATAATTCATCTATAAATACCTTATCTATCTTTAAAGTATCAAAAGGCATATCTTTTAAATAAGTTAAGGACGAATATCCCTTACCAAAATCATCTAAGGATATTTTTATTGATTTTTCTTTAAGCTTATTTAACTTAGTTATGTTTTTGTCTATAGATTCCATAAGTATAGATTCTGTAATTTCTAAATTAATAAATTGCGAATCAACTCTCGATTTAGCGATAATACCTTCTACCATGTTTAAGAAATCATCTTGTAGAAGTTGAACCACTGATACGTTTAATGATATATTGATATCCTTATACCCCAGGTTATGAATTTTTGTTATAAACTCACAGGACTTTTCTAATACCCATCTACCAATTTGTATGATTATGCCTGTTTTTTCAGCTAATGTTATGAATCTAAATGGAGAAACAAATCCTAAAGTTTCACTGTTCCATCTTATCAGAGCTTCAAAGCCTTCTATTCGTGAATCCTTTAACGATATTTTAGGTTGAAAATGAAGTACAAATTCATCTTTATTTAGCGCTAATCTCAATTGATTTTCCATTATAAGCATTTCAAGAATATTATCATTCATCCATTTTTCAAAGAAGGTGAAGGTTCTTTTACCTGCTTCTTTTGACTTATACATTGCTGTATCCGCATTTTTCAAAAGCTCCTCAAAATCTTGTCCATCTTTCGGATACATTGCAGCTCCAAAGCTTGCTGACGTTATTACATTGACGCCATTTACTGATATATTATTACCTAACTTTTTCGATAAGTCATCTATATAAGAATTTATAAATTCTTTATCTACAGCATTAGGTAATAGAATCAAAAATTCGTCTCCTCCATGCCTCGAAACTATACCCTTATCTCCAGTTGCTGACTTGATTCTTTTCGAAACTTGTATTAACAAATCATCTCCTATGGTATGACCAAAAGAATCATTGATATTTTTAAAGTTATCTAAGTCCATAAATATTACAGCTATATTTCTCTCATTATCTTCTTTTATAAGCTCACCAAATTGTCTTGATATTTCTATTCTATTAGGTAATCCAGTTAGAGAATCAAAGAAAGCTAATCTTTTAATCTGATCCTCTTGGAGCTTTTTCTCATGAATATCAGAATGTGAACCAACAATCTTAACTGGCTTGCCGTACTTATCCTTCATCGACTTACCGATAGCACGAATCCATTTATATTTACCATCCTTTTTCATTATCCTGAAATCATATGAAAAACTGTCTCTTATACCTTCACTTACTTCCAAGATAAGATTTCTAGCTGTATGTCTTTCATCAGGATGCACTATCTTATACCATTCATCCATATCTTTAAGTTCTTCGCTTGATAAATCAAAAATCTCATACCATCTATCTGAAAAATATCTTTCTCCAGTTGTTAAATTAATCTCCCATAATCCATCGTTAGCTGTTTCAAATACTAACTTGTACATCTCCTCATTTTTTTGGATAGTATCTCTATTTTCCTCTAACTTTATATACTGATATCTAAGTTCCTCATCTGAAGCTGCTAATTCTTCATATAGTTCAGATAACTCATAATTATTTTTTCTCAGATTATCTTCAGCCTTTTTTCTTCTTAGTACATTTATTATTAATATTGTTACTAAGGCTGTTAGTACAAATATAATTGATATAACTCCCCATACTAGATGCTTATAAGTTTTATAAAAAGAAAATTCTTCATTTACTACAATACTACCTTTTGGTAATTGATCTTTTGAAATATTAAACTTCTTCATTATATTATTATCATATACATTTGAAATAGCATTTCTATCCTCAAATATATTGGTAGAAGGTAAAGTTCCATTCATAATGCTGATAGCAAGTTCCGCTGCACTTGATCCATGTTCTTCTCCGTCAAGTAAGCTACCACCAATAATTCCATGATTTAAATCCATTTTATAAATACCAAATATAGGTACAGATAGTTTTCCACTTAAAAAGCTTGTTAATTCTTCATTTTGCACAGTTTTTCCTTCATTATCTCTTGCGTAGGTTGTGACAAGCACAATACTGTCCTTATCTATTACAGGAATATTCTTTTCTAAGTTATCTACTGATAAATCACTAACTCCCTGTACATCAATCTTAATATTTAGTTCATCTAATTCTTCTTTTACTTCCTTAAAAGATGCTGTACCAGTTTCAGTATTATCATGGATCACATACATTTTTTTTGCCTTTGGATATATATGTATTGCAGATTTTACTGTATCGCTAATATCATCTTCTTCAAATACTCCATAAACATTGCTGTATCCGTCTGTGATTCTTTTAGCAGTTTCATCAAATACCCCTGAAAAGACAATAGGTACATCTCCAAATATCTCCTGTGTATTTTTCACTGAAAAATCTAAGGCAGCATCATCAGTTGTCATCACTAAATCTATTTTTTTATCTTTATATCTAGATTTAATTAATTCCTTAAACTTGTCCAAGTTTTCTTTATACGGACTATTCTTCCAATCTATATATTCAACATAGACCTTGTATTTTGGGTCAGCTTCTTTAAACTTTTTTAAAATCCCATTGGTTTCATCTATTGTCCATGTATAAGTACTATCATAGGAATTTATAAGTAAAATACTTTTTTCCTGCTGTTCTGCATTTGTTACTGGTGGATTTATAAAAGAAGCCAAAAACCCTAGAAGCATAAAACTTATAAAACTTATTATAAATATATTGAAAATTTTCTTTCTCTTAAAGTTTTTGTTATAAAACACTCCTACTCCACCTTCTTTCTTTGCAGACAAATTCACTTATTTTTTGACATTAATTTCATATTATTTATAAATATTATAATCTATATGAAAAATAATGTCTATTAACATTAATTATTTTTTAATTACTTTAATCTATTTATTAAACTAGCCTTTATAATCTTATCTTTTTATGTATGGATGTACCACTTCGTAATAAAATTTGTATTTTTAAATTCTCTCACCAGAAGCCATGAGAGTTTTAAAAATAGATTTCGGATTGAAGTAGTTCACCTATTAACATTATCGTACGAAAAATATTTTTCTACCCTGTTAAAATATTCATATAATGTTAATGGGGAAAGTATTAAAGCTTTTCAGGCCTTTTTTCAGTGATTAATCACTACAAAAAAGACCTGAAATATTGCTATAGTATTTTAAATATAAATATCATTTATCTAACCTAAATTGAAATAAAAGCTCCTTATTATATTTTACCAATCATACTTATTGCTTCACTTAAGCTTGTTACTGGCTCATTACAAGTAAAATTCCTACATATGTATATTGTTGTTTTGCCATCCACTCTGTCTTGGTATCTTGTATAATCTGCTATTTCATGAATCATAGGATTAGATTCATTAGCATTCTTTGCAATTATTACTGAAGCAGGTGTACACACTGACCTAATATTACTTATATAATTTTTAAACTCATCTGAGTTAATATCACCTACTACAACTATTTCTTCGCTTTTACTAAGAGATAAAAGTATTCCTGACACCATTTGAGTATAAGCTATTGGACTTTCTTCTATAATGTCAGAAAATGCTTTTTGAAGCTTCTCTGCATATCCTTCATACTTTGTTTCACCAGTTATCCTACTAAGTCTAAAAAGATTGGTGAAGGAAATAGAATTTCCAGAAGGTATGGCTCCATCATATATTTCCTTTATCCTAGTAAGTACTTCCTCTTCATTTGATGAGGTGAAATAAAAACCACCTTCATCATCCCAAAAATTCTTTATTTGTTCATTCATTAGGTCAATTGCTTTCTTAAGATATCTATCATTAAAAGTAGCTTCATAAAGCTCTATCAGCCCAAATATCATAAAACTATAATCATCAACATTGCCTGATATATTCCATTGGCCTTTACAATATCTATGAAATAAACTTCCGTTGTCTTCTATGCTACCAATAAAGAAATCAGCACATTTTGAAGCAGCTTTAGCTAAATCCTCCCTATTGAATATCGCTGCAGCTCTACTTAAGGCCCCTATAATAAGACCATTCCAGTCCGTCAATATCTTATCATCCATATGAGGATGTACTCTTTGCTCTCTTTTCTTAAATAAAGTTTTTCTTATTTTATCTAAAGTACTATTTAAGTTATCATCATACTTATCTTCACTAACTTCGCTTAATTTTTCTTTAAGGTGAAGTATGTTATAGCCAGTAAATCTTCTAGTTGCCTCATCCTTAAAATTCCCACTTTCCTTTAAATTATATACTCTACTTAAAAGCTCAAGTTCTTGATCATCTAATATATCTCTTAATTCTTTTATAGACCATACATAAAACTTACCTTCTTCTCCTTCACTATCTGCATCTTCTGCAGAATAAAACGCTCCTTCTTTTGACAATAATACTCTATTACAGTATTCTAGTATACTCTCTGCAATCTCCTTAAAATAAGTATTCTTTGTGATGTTATAACACTCTGTATATGCTAAAGTAAGCATAGCTTGATCATAAAGCATTTTTTCAAAATGAGGAAGCAGCCATTTTTCATCAGTGGAATATCTATGAAATCCATAACCTATATGATCATAGATTCCCCCCATACTCATACTATCTAGAGTTTTAACAACTATATCTAATGCCTTTTGTTCCTTATTTATACGATAATAATTCATTAAGAATAATAGATTGTGAGGTGTTGGAAACTTAGGAGAGTTACCAAATCCTCCATTCTTACTATCATAGCTATTACTAAGCTGTTTAAAGCAAAGATCAATAACTTCTTTACCTAATAAATCCCCAGGAGAATTTTTTGTAGCCTCTTTAACTCTTTGTGATATATGTTCTGCTGAATCAAAAAGTCTATCTTTCTCTTGACTCCAGAGTTCCTTAGTTTTATTTGTAAGTTCAATCATTCCTATTCTTCCGTACTTACTAGTCTTTGGTATATATGTACCTGCAAAGAATGGTTTCTTATCTGGGGTCATTATTACAGTTAAAGGCCAACCTCCACTTCCTGTGAGCATCTGACATACAGTCATATAAATATTATCTATATCAGGCCTCTCTTCTCTATCTACCTTTATCGAAATAAAAGTATCATTCATAAGTTTTGCTACTTCTTCATCCTCAAAACTTTCATGAGCCATAACATGACACCAATGACAAGTTGAATAACCTATACTTAAGAATATAGGTTTATCTTCTAATCTTGCCTTTTCAAAGGCTTCTTCATTCCACGGATACCAGTTTACTGGATTATAGGCATGCTGCAAAAGATAAGGACTTTTTTCATCTACTAGCTTATTAGTTCTTATACCCGTTAATGTACCATTATACATTTAATCACCTTATTTCATTATTTATTTTGGCTATATTTAAGAATTTTATTTAAAATCATTAAAGCATTAAAATATCTAGGTTTAGTTAGCTTGAAAATCATATACATTTCTGTGCAATAAAAAGCCATCAGATATTACTTGATAGCTTTAATTGTTCTATACCAACTTATTTTCGCTTCATTTTAATAACTACCCCTTTGGCTTAAATATAATGGCTGCCATAAACCCAAAAATTATTGCAGCAGAGATACCTGAGCTTGTGATCTCAAAGATACCAGTAAGAACTCCAATTATCCCAGTTGTTTCAGCTTCCATTAAAGCACCTTTTACAAGTGAATTTCCAAAACTGCTTATAGGTGTTGAAGCGCCAGCTCCTGCAAATTTAACCAGAGGATCATACCATCCTAATCCACCTAATATAGTGCCTGTTACAACTAAAGTACTCATAGTATGAGCAGGTGTTAGCTTAAATACATCCATCATTATTTGACCAATGACGCAAATAAGTCCACCAATTATAAAAGCCCAAAAAAAAGTCATCATATCCCTCAAACTCTCCCTTCTACATCTCAATAGATACTGCATGAGCAATGCACGGAATACTCTCTTTTTGTTGATAAGATAAAGGGGATAACAATGCTCCTGTAGCTATAACTAGTATTCTTTTTAACTCACCTTTTTTCATACGTTTAATTAAATGACCATAGGTAACAGTAGCGGTACATCCACACCCACTTGCCCCAGCCATAACTGGTTGGTCATCTTTATAAATCATAAGTCCACAGTCTGTAAATCTATCACTTGGCATTTCCATGCCATGTTTCTTTAATAGATCTGCAGCAATTTGATGCCCCACTTTTCCTAAATCACCTGTAGCTATTAAATCGTAGTATGATGGGTCTATATCTAAATTTTTAAAATGTTTTTCAATAGTATCTACAGCTGCTGGAGCCATAGCAGCTCCCATGTTATATGGGTCAGAAATTCCCATATCAACTATTTTTCCGATTGTTGCAGAAGTTACCCTTGGCCCATCACCTTGTGCAGCCACAAGTGCAGTTCCAGCTCCTGTTACGGTCCATTGAGCAGTAGGAGGCTTTTGAGCACCATATTCTGTTGGATACCTAAACTGTTTCTCAACCGCTACATTATGGCTTGATGCTCCAGTTAATACAAACTCAGCCGCCTTGCTATCAACCAGCAAAGATGCCAATGCTAGCCCTTCCATAGAACTTGAACACGCCCCAAATACACCTAGAAATGGGATTTCCAGTGATCTCGCAGTAAAACTACTAGATATAATTTGATTCATTAAATCTCCACTTATAAAAAATTGTATATCCTCTTTTTCCATATTTACCTTACTCATTGTAGTATTACAGGATTGCTCTAATAATTTCTTCTCTGCTTTCTCTACACTTTCTTCTCCTACCCATATATCATCATGAGTAAAATCAAAATCTTCTGCTAATGCTCCCTTTCCTTCAAATGGACCTCCTATGGCAGAAGATGAGATTATTACTGGTTTTGATTCAAAAATCCAAGTTTCTCTTCCCTTAAGCATTTAAAAGCCCCCTAGCCACTTGATAGTCAACTTAATTATCGCAACAACAAACGCAGAAAATACTCCAAAAGCAATTACTGAACCTGATAATTTAAACATGTTTCCTCCTACTCCAAGAACATAACCTTCACTCTTATGTTCTATAGACGCAGATGCAATAGTATTGGCGAATCCAGTTACTGGAACTGCAGTACCAGCTCCAGCCCATTGAGCGATATGGTCATATACTCCAAATCCCGTAAGCAAAACAGAAATAATTATAAGTACAGCAGAAGTAGGCCCTCCTGCAGTTTCTTGAGTAAACCCAAAAAATTTAATAAATATAACTTGAAGAAATTGACCTATTGTACATATAATTCCACCAACTAAAAAGGCCTTAAAACAATTTTTTATAACTGGACGCTTCGGCTCTCTAACCTTTGCAAATTCTTGATATTCCTTCTGGATATCCGTTAACGTTTTCTTTTTGCCCATTTAACTAACACCTTCTAATCTACTAAATATAATTTCCCTTTTATAAATTAATCTTTCAATTTTCAGGATTAATTATGCAGTATACCTAAAACTTATTTGATAGGCATTTTTTCTTTAATCATAATAAATCTTTTATTAAGTAAATTAAAAACATAACTAACGTCTTAACCTAAACTTTGCAAATTATCAAACTATACCTTGTGTGACGATGTATTATATTATATAATGGTAAAAAATAACTTAAACAGGAGTTAATTATGGATAAAGAACTTATGAGAGGAAGTATTGATATACTTCTGTTATCACTTATAGAAAAAGAAGACTTATACGGTTATGAAATTGCAAAAAAGTTAAAAGAGAAAAGTGATGAACTTTATAGTATGGGTGAAGGAACCTTATATCCTGCACTGCAAAGATTAGAAAAAAAGGAGCTTATTCATTCTTATTGGTTAAGTTCAGAAAATGGTGGAAGACGTAAATATTACAGCATTACAGATAACGGCAGAAAAAAGTTGTCACAAAAACTTAGCGAGTGGGATTTACTAAATAAGCTGATTAATAATTGTAGGGAGGGATTTTCATGGAAGAGCTTGATAGATACATTAGTTCTATAGTAGCAGATTTAAAGATAAGTAAAAAAAGAAAACTAGAACTAATATCAGAATTTAAAGACCATTTAGAGTTATTAAAACTTCAATACATGTCTGAAGGATACTCAGAAGCTGAAGCTGTAAGAAAGTCTATAGATAGCTTTGGCGAAGTAAAACAACTGAAATTAAACATAATGAACTCTCTTTCAAATTATAGAAACAGAATAACTCTGCTGTTTGGACTATTACTAATTATATCACTTATCCTAATTGGCAACAAAATCCCTATGCCTGGAATAGATTTGGCTTTAAGTTCTAACTTATTGTCTACATCAGTGTTTTTTATGATGATCTTTATACCACTGGGGTATTGGGTACCAGTAATATTCTCAAAATCAAAGAAGAAGCTTGAGCTTTTATTACTTGCATTACCGTTGACTATAAATGTTATTATATTATTTAGCTTTTTTATGATGTCTTCAATAAGAATAAATTATATCATATCAATTTCTATAAGTAGCTTTTTAGGAGGCTTAATTGGATATATACTTCTAGTATCAGTTAATAAATTCTATATGATAAACATAAAACTTCTAACTCGTAACTAGACTTTTATGTTTGACACTTTTAAAGGTATTATACTGAAATTAACGGGTTATTCATCCAACGCTTTAATGAACTTACGCAAAGAATTAATCTAACTTCTCCTGTATAACCAATTAATTTTAACAATTTTCTTAAATAAAACCTTATCTTTTAATTTTATGAAATATATAAATTATGAAAAGCACTTGAGTTTATATAATAAATAAATTCAAGTGCTTTTCATTATTCTGTACAATTTCTATATCCTAAGCATTCTAACTCAAAAAATCAGTAATCTACCAGATTATGAGTCAATCTCCTCTATATCTTTGCTAAGGCCTTGTCAAACTCTGCAATAATGTCATCAATATCTTCAAGTCCAACAGAAACTCTTATCAGCCCTTTAGATATATTAGCTTTTTTAAGTTCCTCATCCGTTAATGCCCTATGAGATGTCTTTACTGGATATGAGACAGAAGTTGTTACCCCTGCAAGGCTTGGAACGAATTTTATACTTTCAAGATTTCTTATTAATTCATAAGCTCCTCTTTCTCCGTCTATGACATCAATACTTAGCATACCTCCAAAGTCATCTCCATTGAATAGTGATTTTGCCACCTCAAAGTAAGGTGAACTTTTAAGACCTGGGTAGTATACATTCTTTATCTTTTCATGTTTTTCTAAGTATTCAGCAAGCTTTAATGCATTCTCTGAATGCTTCTTTAATCTAAGTTCTAAAGTTCTTAAACTTCTTATTAAAAGCCAAGCATCAAAAGGACTCATCATAGGACCATATAAAGCACCTGTATTTCTTATGCTGTTTACATTCTCTTTGTCTGCAACTACAATGCCTCCAGTAACATCGCTATGTCCACATATATACTTTGTAGCACTATATACAACAATGTCTGCCCCAAGCTTTAACGGCTGGCATATTACTCCCGTAGCAAAAGTATTGTCAACAATAAGCTTTGCACCATGTTTATGCGACAATTCTGATATAGTTTTTATATCAATAACTTCCATCAATGGGTTTGATATAGTTTCCACATATACCACCTTAGTATTTTGTTTAAAATATTGTTCAATACTTTCATTTACCACATCTACAAATGTTACTTCAACATTAAATTTTGCAAGTTCTTGCTTTAAAAAGGTGTAGCTTCCACCATATAAGACACTTGCTGCTATTATATGATCTCCAGCCTTTACATTAGCAACTATCGACATTGCTATGGCTCCCATTCCAGATGAAAATACCTGCGCATCTTCTGCTTCGTCTATTCCTGCTATTATCTCTTCTAAAGCATCATGTCCTGGATTACCATTTCTTGAGTAAACATACCCTTCTTCTTCGTTATCATAAACTTTATCAAGAGTTTCTACATCATCAAACACAAATACTGAAGTCATTGATATTGGAATAGTCTTGGATCTTGAAACTGATTTAGGACTTTTTTCTCCTAAGTGAGTGAGTCTTGTACTAAAATTGCCTTTCATTTATAAATCCCCCAATCTTAATCTTTATATTTTTCTGAGTTCGTTGAAATTAAAATAACCAAACTTTATTCAGATTTAACTTCCTTTGAACCATGATTTCTAGCATGAATCCATCCTGCATATTCTTCAATTCCTTCACAAGTTGCTAGTGCCTGTTTTTCATTCAAATACTTTTTAGCATTGTTTCCATATATTTTCCTGTCCTCACCTATAGGACATACTTTTATACATACACCGCAGGGATACGCATAGGCATCCTTAAGCTTTGAATGGTATTCCGCACATTTTTTCTTGTCCATATTTGCTATAAGTGTTTCTGTAGTAGTATAAACACTAGCTGGACAGCATCTCTTACACATTTCACATTTAATACAAAGATCCTTATTTAAAAGTTCATCCGGCTCTATTACAGCATCAGTTAAAACAGATACCAATCTAACTCTAGGTCCAAATTCTTTAGTTAATAAAGTATGGTTATAACCTATAGTTCCAAGTCCTGCATACTTTCCTGCCAATACATGTGAAAAGGCAGCCGCTGGTTTCTTCACCAATATAGATATGTCTCCATACCCATCTCTTGGAAAATAAAAGGCTCTATGCCCTAATGTATTTAAATAATTCGCTAGCTTATAGGCTGTTTCATCTAATAATCTATTAGTTGTATTATATAATTCCGAGTAAACTATAGAAGGTGTAGTTTCAAGCATTGGCAAAAATATTTGTATTCCTAAAACAATTATTGACTTCGTTTCAGGCCATATATTTTGCGGAAAATACTCTGGCGATGTTTCTTTAAATTCATCCCATCTATCCACTGAAGCAAAGCCTATAATATTTGCCCCCATTTCCTTAGCTTTATTTATAATATCTTGTTTTAATTTATTACTTCCATTTATATCAGACATAAAAACTCCTCATTCTTTATTTATGACTAATTAACTTTAAAATTTGCATACACTGGTTCTCTAAGGTTAAATCATTGCAAGGATATATATAAATACCATTATTTATTTCAAACAAAATCAGTTCCTTTAGTTATCTGTAATTGACTTTATAAAATTGTAAATCATCGTTAAAAATCTTCCCTCCTTAAAAAAAACTTATCGTAAAGATTAAAAAAAATTATAACTCCTAAAAAACAAAAAAATCTCTTCACTGAAAGAGATTTTTATAACACGTTCCTTATCTTTCAGCATTGCTGCAGGATTTAGCACCATGTATGCAAATGAAACATACTGGTTGCTGGGTTTCAAAGGGCCAGTCCCTCCACCACTCTTAATAAGACTTTATTAAATTATTATTTTATTTATATAATATTTTCTATATTGTGTCAATAAGAAAATAATCTAAATTTATTATGAAAACATATTGACAATACTTATATACAAGATTATTATTGAGTTGTAACTCAATGAGTTTATGCTCATCAAATTAAGGTGGTACTATGACAGAAAATAAAAGACAAATTCAAAAAAGAGAAACTAGAAGCAAGTTAATAGAAATAGCAATGGAGCAGTTTAGCTTAAATGGTATTTTATCAACAAGGACCATAGATATTGCAAAGGCTGCTAAAGTGTCTCACGGCACTGTGTTTTCCCACTTTCCTACTCAAGAAGAGCTACTTATAGCTGTTATCAATGAATTTGGCAATAAGATTGCAACTCGTCTACATGAGTTGGTCAGTGAAGAAAGCACTTTAGAGGATTTATTAAAAGCACATATAACTGCGTTATCAGAGTTTGAAGCTTTTTATACTAGACTGATAATCGAAAGAAGACTTTTACCTGTAGAAGTTCGTAATGTGTATATTAGCATCAACTCAACTATTTCTCATCACATTAGTTTAGCTGCTGAAAGAGAAATATCTCTTGGAAACATACGTCCTCTTTCTATTGATTTACTTTATAACACTTGGGTTGGATTACTACACTACTATTTAACCAATGGTGACCTTTTCTCACCCAATAAGTCTGTACTAAAAAACTATGGAACACAATTATTACATCATTACATTAACTTGATAAAAATATAATTTTAGGAGGTAGTTATTAAATGAAAACTTGTATCGCATGTGGAATGCCTATGGAAACAGTCGAAGATTTCGCTAGTAAAGATGAACGAAAGGATTATTGTAAATATTGTGCACGTCCTGATGGAGCAATGCAATCTTATGAGGAAAAACTTAGTTCATTAACTAACTTCATAATCAAAACTCAGGGATTAGACACTAATGTTGCTAATGAAGTTGCAAAATCAATGATGGCTAAGCTTCCAGCTTGGCAAAAATAAAGTAATAAGGCTTTTGCATTTAATTATGCAAAAGCCTTATTATCTTATACTTTTCCTACTAATTGTTTGCTTTCATTAATATCTTTAGGAATTGCCATTTCTGGAAGCTTTCCGTCTAATGATAGATAGTAATGTCTAATTGGAGTTAGATCGTCATTAAGTTCATATACCAAAGGTGTTCCTGTTGGTATGTTAAGACTTGCTATACCGTCACTAGATATATTATCTAAATATTTAACCAAAGCTCTTAAAGTATTACCATGAGCAGCTATTATAACCTTCTTATCTTCTTTTAAAGCAGGAACAATTTCCTGAAACCAGTCCTGTAACACTCTCTTTTCAGTGTCAGCTAAGTTCTCTGTTAGTGGTAATTGCTCTTCTGACAATCCTTTATATTTTATCTCATGACCAGGATATCTTGGATCATCTTTACTAAGTTCTGGTGGTCTAACATCAACAAATCTTCTCCATTTATGAACCTGCTCTTCTCCATACTTTTCAGCAGTTTCTTGTTTATTTAACCCTTGAAGCGCACCGTAGTGTCTTTCGTTAAGCTTCCAAGAATTATGGATAGGTATCCACATTAGATCCATTTCGTGAAGTATTATCCACAAGGTTCTTACAGCTCTCTTTAATACTGAAGTATATGCAACATCAAAAGTAAATCCGTTCTCCTTAAGTATTTTACCTGCTTTTCTTGCCTCAATAAGCCCGTTCTCTGATAAATCTACATCTGTCCACCCAGTAAATTTATTCTCTAAATTCCAAAGACTTTCTCCATGTCTTATTAAAACTAATTTCTTCATAATTTCCACTCCTCTCATAGGTTCAGATATTCTATATTATTATTTATTTCAATATATAAAATTCTATAAATAATGATTTAATTTATTATTAATTTCTTCAGACATTTTCTATACTCTATGTTAATAAACTACAATTTTAGTTAATTGATAATTATTATCATTTCATACTTCTATTATACACCTTTCTTTTCGAAATTCCACTATTTATTAAAATTTTTCTATGCCTTTAATGTAATTTTCACCTTAAAGTTTATATGACATGTTTCTTTTACGGCCTTCTCGTCTGTTACCTTTTCAATGTACTTTTTTTGTATAGAACGCTAGATAAATTACAAATATATCTTCTTAATCCAAAAACGTTAAACTCATACTGGTATAGACTAGGTTTATAATATCAAATATAGCTTTAAGTCTTATATTAAAATTAAATTATTTTACTGCTGCTTTAAGTAAACATTTTCACAGCATTGACATTTAAGATCATTTAGAATTATAATAAGCATAAAATGAAGCGTCATTCTATGCTTGAAGCGAGGTAATATCATGGTTTACAAAAGTTCAAAGGAAACACAAGAAAGAAAAGACTTAAAAAAGAAACATATTCTTGAAACTGCAATAAAAGTTTTCTCAGTAAATGGCTATCATGGAACTACAGTTAAAGATGTAGTTGAAGCTGCAGATATATCAGTAGGAACCTTTTATTTCTATTTCAAAAACAAAGAAGACTTGTTTGACACACTTTATGATGATGTATCTGAAGAGTTTTTTAATGCTTTAATTAATTCTTTAGATAATATAAACAAAGAGATTGATTTAGGTTTTAGTAAGGCTATAGCTTTCTTTCTAAAGGTAATTGAGTTAAATAAGCCTCTAGCAAGAATTCTGCTTATTGAAGCAGTTGGTCTAAACCCTAGGTTTGAAAAGAGGCGATATGAGATAACCCAGAAGTATGTCAGCTATACTTCAAATTATTTCGAACAAATGAAGCAAGCAGGAATTCTTAAAACCCCTGATGTTAAGATATGTTCTTTAGCCTTCATTGGTACACTCTATAACGTAATTATGGAATGGCTTCAGAGTGATGCTCCTAATAGCTTAACAAACTATGCCTATGCACTCACAATTTATAACCTTCAAGCCTTAGGAATCACTTATGATGATAAAAATGTAAAACAAGGGATAGAGGACGTTCTTAAGAATATATCAATCCAATGCTAACAATATCCAAGATCTTTTATCCCAGTATATTAATTGATAATTTTAAAATCTATAGACCCGATAAAATCTAAAGCATTATTAGTCCACTACAAATTCTAAACACTAAATAAATTCAGTTTTAATAATTTTACCTAAAATATCAATAATACATGAAAGAATAAAGGAGATAAATACATGAGAAAGATGCTAAAATTTCGATGGGTTTTGTTAGCTCTATGGATAATTGCAACAGTTTTATTTACCATAAATCAACCTAACCTAAAGCAGATATTAAATCAAAAGGGTCAAGCTTCAATAAGTGATGATTCGCCATCAAAGCAAGCATCAGAGATGATAAACAAAATGGGAACTTCAAGAGGTGACACAGCTATATTTGTGTTTACTGATCCAAATAAACTAACTGATGACGAAATGAAGGATATCGAAAAAGGTATACAAAGCCTTAACGATAAGAAAGATTCACTAAAAATAAACGGCATAATGGATCCTTTCGGGACTCCTGAAGCTAAGGATCAAATGATTTCTAAAGATGGCACTACTCTAATAGCTCAAGTTACCTATGAAAAAGGTACTAGAGATAGTGAAACCATAATAAGTGGCTTTACAGATGCTTTGAAAGATGTTAAGACAACTCACTATATAACTGGTGAACTAGCTATAAATAATGATTACTTAGCTGCTACTAATAAAGGGGTAGATAAAAGTGCCTTCATTACTGTAGGTTTTATATTAGTAGTACTAATGATAATGTTCCGTTCAATAATCACTCCTTTTGTATCCTTACTTGCAGTTGGTGTTTCCTATCTTTGTTCTATGGGTATAATAGGAATATTAATCAATGCTTTCAACTTTCCTATAACAAGCTTAACACAAATGTTCGTAATTCTTGTGTTGTTTGGAATAGGTACGGATTATAATATATTACTATTTAATAGATTCAAAGAAGAATTAGGACATGGTCTATCAATAGATGATGCTATAGTTACAACTTATAAAACTGCTGGAAAAACAGTTATATATAGTGGACTTACAGTATTCATGGCATTTGCTAGTTTAACTTTTGTTAGCTTCCCAATATACCGTTCAGCTAATGCTGTAGCTATTGGTATAGCAGTTCTATTAATTGAACTTGTGACTTTAACTCCACTGCTTATGAAGCTACTTGCTAGAAAGCTATTCTGGCCTTCACATAATGTTTCAGGTCATAAAGAGAACAAGCTTTGGGAAAAGGTTACTTCAGCTTCAGTTAAACATCCTGCTATATCTATAATACTGGTGGCTGCTATAATAACTCCAGTAATAGCATTTAATAGTACAAAGCTATCCTTTGATAGTCTTAAAGATCTAAGTGCTGATACTCCTTCTGTTAAAGGCTTCAATCTAATTGCAGACAAGATGGGCAGAGGTAAAGCAATGCCTACTACTGTAGTTATCGAAAACAAAGATGCTATGGATAACAATGAAGACTTAGCAGTTATAGATTCTCTAACAGAAAAACTTAAGAACTTAAAGGGTATCGAGCAGGTTTCAAGTGTTACTCAACCAAAGGGAGATGCTATAGAGAACTTCTATACAAACTCTCAAACAAAGACTGTAGTAAACGGGCTAGGCTCTGCTAATAGTGGTGTAGGCCAAATAAATGATGGATTGAAAAAAATAGACAGTAGTCTTACCACTCCTGATTTTTCAAGTGTTAAAGAACTTTCAACTGGTACAGGTGCAATCCAAAACGGTATGGGTGCAGTTACAGATGGTCTTAAAAAGATAATCGACGGTATAGATCAAGGGGCTAATGGTGCCGATAAACTTACTGCAGGTATTTCAGGACTTAAAGGTGGAGTTGCTCAGATAAATGGAGGACTTCAAACTATACATGATAACCTTGCTACAATTCAACAAGGATATGCTGGTATCGGACAATTTTATAATGCTCTACCGACTCAAATATCATCGCTTAAACAATTTATTACAGCAATGAACGCTTCAGTAGATTCACTTGCAACAAAGGTTCCTGCTAATGATCCTGATATCTCTACCCTTAGAGGCACACTTGCTACTCTTTCAGCTACTTTAGATGGGCTTTCAGGAAAAGTATCTGAATTTAACGGAACCTATAATCAACTAACTACTGGATTAGCAGCTCTAAATCAAGGCTTAAATCAAATCATAGCTAGCACAGGGGCAAATTCACAATTAGTTCAAGGAATAACTCAATTAGAACAAGGTGAAGCTGGACTAGCAGATGGTTTAAGAAAAGGTAATGCTGGTCAAAAGACTATAATTGATAACATGGCAAAATTACAAGATGGTGCTGGGAAGATAAAAGATGGCCAAGATAAATTATATGAAGGTTTAAACAAATTAACTGGCGGTTTAACCCAGTTAAAAGATGGTATAGGTAAGAGCAGTGATGGTTTAGGCTCAATATATGATGGTATAAATAAAACTAATGATTTCTTAACACAATTGACAAACGGAACAAAGAGTTTCTTTATCCCTAAGGAAGCTTTTGAAAAATCAGACCTTACAAAAATGTTTGATGCTTATATGTCTAGCGATAGAAAAATAACTAAACTTACTATAAATCTTGATTCAGATCCATATGCAAAAGAATCTATTAAAACAATTGATGAAATAAATGAATTGGTAAAGAATGAGTTAAAAGGCTCAAAGCTTACAGATGCTAAGTTTGGGGTAGCTGGTCCAACAGCAACTACTAATGATCTAAATAGTATAGCAACCCATGATATAACTCTTACCCAAATAATAGTGCTTGGTGCTATATTTGTACTACTAGTTATAGTAATAAGATCCTTCTGGATACCTGTATATATAGTTGGTTCCCTTGTTGCAGCTTACTATACAGCAATTTCAGTAACAGCATTCTTAACATCAAAGTTATTTAGTAACGTAGACGGAATGTCTTGGAACGTACCATTCTTCTCCTTTGTAGTAATCGCTGCCCTAGGAGTTGACTATAGTATATTCCTTATGACACGTTTTAAAGAATATCCAAATACAGATCCAAAGGAAGCAATAATCCTTGCCGCTAAAAATGTAGGAGGTGTTGTAATGTCTGCAGCAATAATCCTTGCAGGTACCTTCGCTACATTATATCCATCAAATATACATGTTCTTATGGAACTAGCTATTTGCGTAGTTACTGGATTGTTCCTACTAAGCGTTGTATTACTTCCGGTAGTTATTCCTGCTCTAATATCAATACAGGAAAAGATAACTACAAAATCATCTGAAACAAGCTTTAATAGCGATTCAATAGATAACGAATATATAGCATAATATAAAAAAACACTGAAGCGACTTTCTTCAGTGTTTTTTTGTGCATCTGCCTTTTCTGAACGTATGTGAAGAATCTTATAGGCGGCATATTCTTCTTTTTTATTATTTAACTTATACTATATATTAAGTGTGTTCGCATAATTATCCACAGATATAATTTACATATAATTTTCTAAAGAATAAAAAAATCCACAGATTTGCATTTGTTTACTTGCAAGTCTGTGGATTTTATTATTTACTTTGTGGATATATAAGACATACTACTTCATATTGAAATCTATCAAAATAATGCTTAGTAGAATCACCAAAAGCATTATTTCGAGTTTAAGGATTGAAATAGTATGTATGTTCAGATGAATAGCACATTTTAAAGTAACTAATTATGCTGTAAATACGAATTCTAAAGAATTTTCATTTTTTTATTCTTTGTAATACATTATTTTCAACGCCTTCAATCTATATATTTCACATTAGCCACACTCTCCCTACAAGTATAAAATAATCTTGCTGAGGTAAAACTATATGTACAAATTTTACTAAACATAACGGAGGATAAAGCAATGTTGAACCAAGAAGAAACTTTAAAAATAGCAGATTGGCTAAAAGATACATTGCAAAATTCTTTTGATATAGAGTTCCGTCATTTAGAATTCAATGAAATAAAGGCTGATTTTCTGTACATTACTAGCATTTGTGACAGGCTTGTCATCCAGCAAAATATAATAACATCATTTTTTAGAAGCAAAGATCTTCTGGAATATAGAAACTATCTTATTTCATTTCCTAAAAGTTTAGAATCAACTGATAGGCAACTTATATTAGATAAGCTACTTCAGGGATCAGTAGCTGTATTTCTAGAAAATGCAGTTTTACTTTTTGATGCAAAGAACTTTCTAGAAAGTTCTATAGCAGAATCTCAAATTGAAACTGTTGTTCAAGGACCTAAGGATGCTCTTAGGGAAAATTTAGATACAAATTTAAATATTATAAGACAACGCTACCCAACAAAAGATTTAAAAATTGAGTTAAGACAATTTGGGACCTTAAATACTCTAGGTGCAATTATATACAACAACAGTATAGTAAATACCGAAGCCTTGGAAGAGTTGAAAACTTGTCTTCAAAAACTATCTAATAAATATACTGAATCAGTACAACAGTTACATAAATATTTGATGAAGCATAATTCATCAATATTTCCAATTGTACTACTGACTGATAGACCAGATAGGATAATTAGTACCCTTAATGAAGGTAAAATATCGATAATTATTGAAGGTTCTTCTTTTGCTATGATTCTACCATCAGTATTTTTTGATTTTATGTCATCAATGGAAGACGTATATCAATTACCTGCTATAAGTAAAGCTCTTTTAACATTAAGATACCTAGGATTATTTATAGCAATCATATTACCAGGTTTCTACGTAGGGATGACCTCATATAATCCTGAACTTTTTAAATTCCAATTGGCACTTTCTATTGCTGGTAACAGGGTTAGTGTTCCTTATCCATCATTTGTAGAGGTTATTTCAATGTTATTAATGACTGAAATACTATCCGAATCTAGTTCAAGACTTCCTAAAGTAGTAGGGCCAGCGGCAACAACAGTTGGTGGATTAATAATTGGTCAGGCAGCCTCTGAAGCAGGTTTAATTAGCAATATAATGGTTATTATTGTATCCGCAGTTGCAATATCTACTTTTCTTATACCAATTAATTCCTTCAACTATTCTATAAGAATTATTAAATATCCATTGTTAATACTATCCATATTTTTTGGATTGAACGGCATAATCGTTGGTATAATTGCGGTAACCTTATATATAGCAAACATAAGAAGTTTCGGACGACCTTACTTACAGCTGTTTTCAAAAAAAACTACAAAATAATTCTTAAAAGCTAAGAGGTAATTTCATGAAACGATACTTTTTTTATATTGTTTTAATTAATTCATTTACTAATATAATTATATTTCTTCCTGAGATTATTCTACCAGCCGTGAATGAGGGAGGCTTACTATCTATTTTTCTGTCTCTTCCTTTTGGCACTATTATGATGTACATTTTTTTGAAGACACTTATTAGATTTCCCAATAAAACTTTATCTGAAATCCTAGAAATAACGTGCCCTCGTTGGGTTCAAATAACCATTATGCTATTATTTGGTCCAGCTTGGTATATTTCAGGCTTGTTGATGCTATCTTCTACTTTAGATATGACAAATACCTTTATGGATCCTCATACATCAACATATTTGTTATTATTACTTTATGTGTTTCTAATTATTTATGCCATCAGAATGAAGGGTACAACATTACTTTATGTATTAGAGATATTTATGCTCTTTATAAGTCCTACAATTATATTTATATATGTAAAAGGAGTTACAGATCCTTTTTTCTGTTTTGATGCCTGTGTTGAAACCGTTTCAAATCTATTTACCTTACCAAAGTTATCAGTTTTTGCAGTAACAACTTATAGCTTCACTGGCTATACTGACATGGTTGTTTTTAATAAATATTATAAAGGTACATATCCACTTAAGCTTCTTTGGATATTTCCAATAACAGAGTTCCTTTTGATGTCATTTGCTTTTCTGATTCCTCTTGGCTTTCTTGGAACACAAAATGTTGATAACTATAACTTTCCCTGGATTACCTCTGCAGATTGCATGCTTATTAAAACTGGTATAATTGAACGTACTTTATTTATTTACTTATTAATTTACCTTGTAACTTCATTGGTAAATATAATTATTCATTGGCATGTTTCCTTAGATATATTTAAGCAATTATTTAAAAATCAGCTCAAATTAAAAAACACTAAATTAGCAAACCTCTTTATATTATGTGTTTTTGCTGTTATCCCTTTTTTCTACAAACACTTTGTGCCACAAATAAAGAGTGAACTTGTGGTTAAACTTTGGCTTTCACTTCGATTGTTCATGGAATTTTTCCTTGTTATGTTTTTAGTTTTTGTGACATATAATGCTCATAAAAAGGGGCGAATTTGATGCGAAAATATAAATTACTAATTTTAATTTTTTACATAAACTTAATTATAACTGGATGTGCATTTAAAGATATAGATAAAAGATTTTTTGTAGTTAGCATGGGAATTGATCAATCAGAAAAATCTGCTAACTCATATTTAGTAACATTAAAGTTAGCAGTCCCAAACACTGAGCCTAAAAGAGGTGAATCTAACTTTATAATGTTCACTCAAGAAGCAGACAATATTTCACAAGCAGTAGGTCTTATCAAGTCAAAAGTAGATAAAGAATTAGATTTTAGCCACTTAAAAGTAATCCTCTTTGACAAAAAACTTGCTTCGGCTGATATGAGAATTCCTATAGATTGGCTTGTGCGAAGAAGAGATGTACCAAAGAGTACCTTGGTTGGTATAGGTAGCCCTAGTGCAAATGCAACCATAGGAGAAAAGATTTATTTTGAACGCGTACCCTCTAATGCTTTAATTTTATCTTTAGATAGATCAGGTACAGTAACAAATTACATTACCACACAGTATTTATTTGATTTAGAAAGACGTCGTACAGAACTAGGATTAGATCCAATACTACCAATTATTGAGTCAGATAAAAGTAATAAGGATGGCGATATCAAAAACAGGACTAATAGCTATACCATAAATCAACTTGCTCTTTTTGAAAAAAAGAATTCTTTAAAAATCAAATTAATTCTAAATCCTGAAGAAACAAAATTATATAATTTAATTGCATCCTCACATACTAGAGTTAATTTCCATGTAAATTATCCACAATCTAATTTTGTTTTTGATATAAATGATTGTAAATGTAAATATAAGTTTGAAACAAATAATAAAGATATAACTAATATTAACCTAAAACTAACTGCTACAGGCTCTATAGAAGAAATCATAGGAAACTTAAAAGCAAATAATATTAAAAGATGTGAAGAAGAAGCTGAGCTATTTTTACAAGAAAGAATTCAAGCCTTGTTAGAAAAAATTCAAAGTAATGAGGTTGATCCACTGGGTTTAGGATTGCATTATCGAGCAAGACATTTAAATGCATACAATAGCAACGAATGGGAGGATTGGCAAAAGCTTTATCATAGCCTACAATTCAATGTGAAGGTTGATATTAAATTGAAATCAACTGGTATTACAAAATAGCAAATTGCACTTAGAAATAGTTACTATTTAGAGTATATAAATAATATACATATAATAAATACTTACTATCCATAGGAGCATTGTATGAAGTCACCTAATAACCCTTGTGATTTACCAACTTCTTTTCCGCCACAACATCAACCACAGCAACCTGGAATTGAATTTGTAATGAATCCAAGACCAGAATTCCAGCCCCCACCTGATTGTGTACTAAGAGAAAAAAAGCTTTTAGACAAGGTGGCATTAATAACTGGTGGAGACAGTGGTATAGGCAGATCAGTAGCCTTAGCCT
Source organism: Clostridium fungisolvens (assembly GCF_014193895.1). Classification (NCBI taxonomy): domain Bacteria; kingdom Bacillati; phylum Bacillota; class Clostridia; order Eubacteriales; family Clostridiaceae; genus Clostridium; species Clostridium fungisolvens. The sequence goes on from NZ_BLZR01000001.1 coordinate 4,208,239, forward strand.
TTGCAAAAGAAGGAGCAGATATTGCTATAGTTTACTTAAACGAACATATAGATGCAAAAGAAACAAAAGAGATGATAGAACAGTTAGGCAGAAAATGCATAGCCATTGCAATTGATATTTCTAAAGAAAAGAATTGCAAAATTGCTGTACAAATGGTGCTAGAGCACTTTAACAAGATAGATATATTGGTAAACAATGCTGGTGTCATCTATCCTCATTACAATTTTGAAGACATTACCGATAGTGAACTAGAATGGCTTTTTCATGTAAATGTGTTTTCGTACTTTTATTTCTCTAAAGCAGTGCTTCCTCATATGAAGCCAGGCAGTTGCATCATTAATACCTCTTCAATAGCCTCATTTATTCCTTATGGAATAGCTATAGATTATGAAGCATCAAAAGGTGCAATTACATCCTTTACTCAGTCTTTAGCAAAAAACTTAATTCGAAGAGGTATACGTGTTAATAGCGTTGCTCCAGGTGAGGTTTGGACACCATTAATTCCAGCTGCTTTTACAGCAGAAGCAACTGCTTCATGGGGATCTGAAACTCCCATGGGAAGATCTGCCCAACCTTATGAAATAGCTCCAGCCTATGTCTATTTAGCCTCTGATGAATCTAGTTATATGACAGGTCAAACTATTCATGTGTATTCTTAAAACTACAAATATTTGCTAAGCAAAAGAATCTCTGATTTCTCAGAGATTCTTTTTGATGTGGACTTATTCATAAACGTTTTTCTAAGAGTAATTGGTATTTTTGTAGGTAATTTAGGGAATTAAATAATATATTTTTTAGTCTTAAGCTAGAACTGTTAATAGTTCTTCATTAAGAGCTATAGACTTCTTATCTGTCTCAACAACATCTGCATAATTATCTGAATTAGTAACTATTACGGGAGTTGTTAATGTATAACCTGCTTCTTTAATAGCTTTAATATCAAACTCTACTAATACTTGACCAGCTTTTACACGGTCACCTTGTTTTGCTTTTGTAGTAAAATGCTTTCCACCTAATTCTACTGTATCCATACCTATATGGATTAGTATTTCAGCTCCATTGTCACTTGTGATTCCTAAAGCATGTCCTGTTGGGAATAATGTTGTTAAAACTCCATCTACTGGTGCTACTACTTTTCCTTCTGATGGTTCTATTGCAATTCCTTTTCCTAAAGCTCCTGATGAAAAAGCTTCATCTTTGATAACTGCTAAAGGTCTAACTTCCCCTTTTATTGGACTAACTAAAGTTTCTGCTTTTACTTCTATTTTTACGTTATTAGTAGTTGTTTCTTCTATATCATCTTCAAATCCAGTAAGCATCATTAATGTAAAGCCTATTACGAAACCTACTGCCATTGCAATTACTGCTCCATAGAATCCCTTATCCATTCCATTTGGTCCTATAAAACTTGGTATTCCGAATACACCCATACCACCCATTATATATAGGTTACTTCCTGCAAATCCAAGTATACCACCACCGATAGCAGCAGCTATACAGCTTAGTATAAATGGTTTCTTTTTAGGTAAAGTTACACCGTATATAGCTGGCTCTGTAACACCAAAGATACCTGAAATTACTGCTGGTATTGCAATTGATCTTAGTTTACTGTTCTTAGTCTTAAGTAATATAGCTAATACTACACCTGTTTGAGCAAATGATGCAGCAAATGTAGTTGCAAGTACTGGGTCATGCTTAAGTACAGCCATGTTGTTAATTGCTATAGGAACAAGTCCCCAATGTAATCCGAATATAACGAATACTTGCCAGAACGCACCTATAAATACACCTGCTATAATAGGACTTAAGTTGTAAATTGCTAATGTTGCTGCTCCAAGAAGCTTACCTGCCCATGTTGCAACTGGTCCAATAACTATAAATGTAAGTGGTACTATAACTAATAGTGTACAGAATGGAACTAAGAATGTCTTAACTACATCTGGAATTACTTTTTTAAATGCTTTCTCTATCTTAGCACCAACGAAAGCTGCTAATATAATAGGAATAACTGTTGATGAATAATCCATAAGTATTACTGGAATACCTAAGAAAGTTAAGTTTACATTTGATGCAAGTACTGTGCCACCAAATACTGTATATAATGGTTTAGCTGCAGTTAATGCCGCAATCTTAGGATAAACTAGTGATGCACCTATTGCCATACCTATAAAGTGATTACCTTTAAACTTTTGAGAAGCTGTATAACCAAGGAATATTGGGAAGAAGTAGAATAAACAATCTCCTATTCCGTTTAGTATTGAATATGTTCCTGAAGTAGCACTTAATAAACCTAAAGCTACGAATAAGGCATTAAATCCTTTTATCATACCAGTTGCGCATAAAACACCTAGTGTTGGAGTGAATACCCCTGATATGATATCGATGAATTTATTAAATGGACTCATCTTTTCTTGTCCGCTATCTTCAGAAGAAGCTGAAAAACCACCAATAGCCACTACATCTGCATATACGTCTGGAACATGGTTTCCTATAACAACCTGATATTGCCCACCACTCTTGATTACGGTTACAACACCATCCATCTTCTTTAAGACTTCTGTGTTCGCTTTACTTTCATCTTTTAATTTGAAACGTAGACGTGTAACACAGTGAGTTAAACTGTTAACATTTTCTTTTCCGCCGACATTTTTTATAATGTTTTTTGCTAAAGCTTCGTACTTCATATATAACTCTCCTTTTATATAATTTTGAATTTATTGTATTTTTTTACTTTTATGTTGGACAAAAAAGACGAGACCAAATAGGCAGTACGATTTACTCTATACTCACTAATTTGGTCTCGCCCGCTTAACCGGTTACGATCCAATAAATATTAACTTTATTAATTAAACACTACTATAGATGAGCTCGATTTAAACATAAAAGACCCTAACCAATAAAAAGAGTTATACTTGTCTCTTTTATCAGCCAGGGTCTTGCCTAATCGAATTAGTTACAATCCCATACATCAATATGTAAGCGTTTAATCTATGTACTTATAATAACTTGTTTTATTAAGCTTGTCAATAAGTTTTTTATAACTTTTTTATAAAAACCTTAACTTAACACTATAAGTCTTATCATCTTAAATAAGTATGAGCACCACCAGAACACTGGCAGCGCTCATTAGTTTAATCTTTACTTGTATCCTTTTTCTTTATCTAAAGCTTCATCTCTAATTTCATTTCTGAAAGAATTTAGCGCTTCTTCTCTTCTTTCATTCTTAGCCTTTAGATCTTGCTTAGTTTTTTCATCATCTGTTATTTCAATCATATCATTAGCTTTATGGATATTGTCTAAAGTATCGTTAATATGTTGTTGGATTTTATTCACGTTATCTCTTCTATCATCTGGGTTAACTTTCATGTTCAAACATCTCCTTCACTTAATAATATTTCTACTTTATTATGTGTTGGAGCATGTTTATTATACGTGAGAATAGTTTCAGTATATAGTTATAATTTCATCACTAATACATACAAATTAACTCTGCAATTATCAAATGTGCAATTATCAAATGTGCAATTCTAGGAAAAGCATAATCACAGTTAAAAAGTATTATTTTTATTAAGTACTTTATATATCAAAACTTAGTTTTTTATTAAACTTTATCCTTCTTTTTACTATTTTCATAATAGTACATTTTTGCAATAACTACACTACTATTATCGCAAGCTCTATACTTATAGTATATTTTTTCTTTATATAGTTGTTTATTAATTAAATGTTGTTAAATATTTGTATACAGATAGACAACCTTATTAAGCTTATATTTCTAGGGCTTTCTTTCCCAATCAAGTATAGCATTAAAGCAGTTTTCCAATAGAACTGTATCTCTTTGCAATTACTTCAGAATATATCTATCATCTTACAATATTGTTAATATTTCGCAAACTTCATTAATAGCAAAATTTTATTTCTAATTATGTTAAATTGCAATCCAACAAACAGCTAAATTTTCAATTTACATCTAATGAATTATTCAGAGGTATACTAGCTTATAATTTCTTTAAAAAAGTGAATTCATAACTCGTATTTCATCAGTTTTTATAAATCTATTTCCTTCAAATAATCTATCATATATCAAGTCCATGTAATCGAGCCCCTTATCCAAGTTCATGATTATGAAAAAACTAAGGTACCTTTTCAGATACTTTGAGGCCACACCATGAAAGATTGATAGCCATTTTTTTAAATTGGGCCAAAGATATTTTATTCTATACTCTTTCTCAACCTTAATATATTTACTTTTATTATGTCTCATCGCCACTGAGTTTATATTGCTGTCTCCGTATGCAGCAATATATGAGTTTTTTTCTATTTTAAAATAAACCTTTTCATTGAAAGCCACCTTATTCCAGTGATGCTTAAATATTGGTTTTATAAACATAGTGTCTTCTTGTCCTTTTGCACCAATAACCCAAATGTTCTCTCTTGGAGTTGCTTCGGCTAGTATTTCTGCATCTCTGCACCCTTTAAAATTCTCTTTTACAATAACTTTTCCTATATGTACAACTCCTGATAGACTATCTGGAATTGAGTCTATGCTCAACGCCTTAAGTATTTTGTGTCTCCAATAAAAAGCTGTGCCAATACTGATGTTTAGCTTTTCTGCGCAAAACTTCAAAGTTTTATTTTCCGTCATTAATTCAGTAAACTCCAGCCAGGTTCTAGTATTCTTTTTTGAATAATTCCATAGTGAATTAGTTGTACGCGAAAAAGTTTTTTCACACACTTTGCATTTATATCTTTGAATTCCATTATAAAAGCCATATTTAATATGCCAAGTTGATCCACAAAGTGGACACGCAGTTACAACTCTATCTTTATAAAAATCTCTTTTTAGAACCTTGTTAGTATGCAGATCAAATCTTTTCAATTCAACATCGTGCTGTAGCAAAAGGAACACCTCTCTAAGAAAATCTAATAATTAAGCTATCCTCTTAATGCTTGCCACATATTGAGCTTTCTAATCATTACCAACATTTATTTGATAAATAGTTTTATGCTAGAAAAACTTATTGAAGCTTCCTTCTTCATTAAGTTTTTTTGAATAGCAGCATTTTCTGAACATAAGTGTAAGAGATTATTTCAGTAGAATAAGTTTTACTCATAAAAATATTAAAGTAATGATACTTTAGATGATACATTGATGAAGCAAATTAAATAGAACTTATGTATATACAAAAAAACTATTACAAGATGGTATAACTTCCATCGAGTAATAGTCCTAAATATCATAATAAATAAATTAATTAATTTATATTTATTGTATTCTATTAGAGTACTTTGTTGAAATTAAGTTGTTAGCCATTTATTTAATCAACTCATCGTAGTTGTTCTTAATAACCTTAAATACTATATCTTGAAAATCTATATCTTCACTCAAAATTCTAAAATCTTTTACTGTAGCTTTTATTATTGATTTTATATTTTTAAATTCTCTCACCAGAAACCGTGAGAGTTTTAAAGATAGATTTCGGTTCGAAGTGGTACATCTATACCAGTATCTATAACTGTATTACTTTGTGCCTAATCGAAACAATTTTATATATTTAACTAATTTTTCAACTTCACAAAAAGAATTTGTATATACAGGATTAGTTCTTTCAATCACAAATATCTTAAGCTTTCTATCAATTGCAGCTTTAATCTTCTCTTCAGTTCCACCTTCTACTCCGCTATCTTTTAAAACTATTGCCTTTGCATTATATTCATCTATAAAGGCAAGATTTAGCTGATAGCTTATTGGACCTTTTATAGCAATTACATCTTCTGTTTTCACACCAAGTTCATAGCATTTTTCCATTACCTTAGTTGATGGAAGAACTCTATGTATGATCCTATTATCAAGGTTCATATCCATTAACTTTCCAATGTTATTACTCCCAGTTGTATTTAGTATGGCACCCTTAACATCAAGTAGCTTCTTGTAAAGTTCATCGTAGCTCCCAACGCTTATTATATCTTCTTTGTAGTTTTCTACAATCGATGGTCTCTCATATCTTATATATTCTATTTTAAGCTCTTTGCAAACCTTGATAGCATTTTCTGTTACCACCTGAGCATATGGATGAGATGCATCTACAAGTATAGTAGATTTATTATCAATTAAGAATTGCTTCAAAGCTTCAGCATCTAAAGGTTTAGTATTTAATATCTTATATCTATAATCCTTTAATAACTCTCCACCATAATTAGTAGCTGTGGAAACAGCTATATCCTCTGTAAATTCATTAAGTAGAGAAAGAATCTTCTTCCCTTCAGAGGTTCCTAGTATTAAAGTTATCATAACTTATATCCTCTAGGAGTTACAAAGTAGCCATCCTTAATATAGCTTTGGCTGTTTCCTATAATAACTATTGAAAGCATATCTGCCTTTTCATAATCAAAAGTATCTAAAGTTGATATAGTAACTTCTTGTCCATCCCTCAAGGCATTCTTAACAAGTGCCACAGGAGTATCTCCTGTTCTATATTCTCTTATCGAATCTAAATTTTCTTTTAGATATTCTGATCTACCTTTGCTTCTAGGATTATATAGAGATATAACAAAATCTCCTTCTGCAGCTAGCCTTACTCTTTTCTTAATAAGTTCATACGGAGTCATAAGATCGCTTAAACTGATATTGCATGAATCATGCATAAGAGGTGCACCAACTATGGAACCAGCTGCTGATGAAGCAGTTATCCCTGGAATAACTTCAACTTCTTCATCTTTTCTAAGCTCAAGAATTAAACCAGCCATACCATATATGCCCGAATCTCCAGTGCTAATTACTGCAACAGTACTATCTTTACATAATCTTAATGCTTCTTTACATCTTTCTTCTTCACCCATCATACCTGTTGAGAATATCTTCTTCCCATCTAATATGGGTTTGATAAATTCTATGTATCTTGTATATCCAACTATTATTTCACTTTCCTCTATTGCTTCCTTAGCTCTTATTGACATATGTTCAATACCGCCAGGGCCTATTCCAATAACATATAATTTTCCCATTATATTTCCTCCACTCCTATACATAAAGTCATTCCGTCAATACTTAGTTTTTCTGTTATAAGTGTACCTCCAAAAAGTTCTACAGAAGGTTCACAAACTGCTCTAACACCTATTGTCTTTTCTACAAAGTCACTACCTTTGTATCTATGCTGTATCTTCTCGATTTCTTTTATTGATGCTATCTTAAAATCAGCATCTAAGTACTCTGAAAGTCTTTTTATAGCCTCTTCATTCTTTTTCACTTCAACTGTAGCCACAGTTTTCACAGCACTTTTATGAAACCCAAATTCCTTAAGCTTTCCTATAACAATTTCTCTCATCTTATCAACTGAATAGTCTTTTCTGCAACCTATACCTAAAATAATATTTTTTCTTATAAGGCATAAGGTTTTATCTTCATTTAAATATTTATCTTTATTAGTAACTACAACTGCCCCTGATTTTTCATTAGTCTTATTACTATTTAGATTATTATGATAACATGTTTTTTCTACCTTTTCAGCGTTACAGCTTTGCATATCATAATCTCCGTCAATATACCCCTTTGGTGTAGATATTTTTTTCTCTTCATCAACAAAAACTACTTTTTCTCCTGCAACTAAAAGTGCTGCTATCTCTTTAGCCTTTTTTAAATCATCTATTACCAAGTTATTATTTTTAGCTATCATATCTGGAGCGATAAGGCCCATATTATCAGTAGCTGTTGTTATTATAGGCTCAGCTTTTATTAGCTTTGATATTTCAATAGTCAGTTCGTTTGCTCCCCCTAAATGCCCACTTAGAAGACTTATTACATACTTACCTAACACATCAATAACCAATACTGCTGGATCCTTATCCTTTGATTTTATATAAGGAGCAATTGCCCTTACTGCAATTCCTGTAGAAGTAAAAAAAATCAAAGCATCATATTTTTGCTGCTTAAAGATTTCACCAACTACTTCTCCTATGCTAAAGACTCCATTATCATTTTTATTAAACAAATCTATCGGAATATATTTATTTATATTTCTATAGAGTTTTTCTCCTTGGCTATTAATGCAAATTGCTGCTATCTTCATCTATTACTTTATTCCTTCTCTGAACATATGAGTAAAACTCTTATCATAAAGCTTACTTTTTTCATATTCACAATCTATAAAATCTCCAACTAGTATCTGAGCACACTTAGTTATTTTTGCATCTTTAACCTTTTCTGCTATATCATCGAGAGTTCCATATATCACTCTTTCATCCTCCCAAGTAGCTCTTTCAACTACAGCAATAGGAACATTTCTTCCGTATCCCTTTCTTAGCTTCCCTACTACCTTTTCAATCATGCTAATGGAAAGGAATATCGCCATAGATGCTCCTATTTTAGCTAAAGCTTCTAGGTCCTCAGTTTCAGGTACTGGAGTTCTCCCTTCAACTCTTGTAAGGATTACTGTTTGAGTAACACTTGGAAGAGTAAACTCACTCTTTATAGAAGCTGCCGCTGCTGTAAAGGAACTAACCCCTGGAACTACTTCGTAATCTATTCCTAAGATTTTAAGTTCATCCATCTGTTCTTTTATAGCTCCGTAGATTGAAGGATCACCAGTATGTAGTCTAACTACTTCCTTCCCTTCAGCTTCACTTTTTCTCATAACTTCTATAACTTCATCCAAATTCATTGAAGCCGAATTGTAGATCTCCGCTTCTTCTTTGCAAAACTTTATATGCTCTTCACTTACCAAAGAACCCGCATATATTACAACATCTGCTTTCGATAGTATATCTCTACCCTTTACTGTAATTAAATCCACATCCCCTGGACCCGCACCAATAAAGTAAACCATTTATTATCCCTCCTATATCTTTAACCTATCTATTCTATAGAAACCTGCATATTTCATGATTGTATAAACTCTTAATACTACTATGTTTAAGACTACTTTTAATCAACACCGTTATTAAACTTACATAATGGTCACGCCTCTATCTATGCGCAATAATTAAAGCCATATACTCTCTGTTCTTTATTATATCGGCTCTATCGCGTATAACTTCTTGTCCTTCTCTTCCAGCTTTCTTTATATAAACATATGTAAAGCCCTTTTCTTCTAAAATATCGATTATTTTTTCCTCTTGCTTATATACCTTCATAAGTACAACATTCTTCTCATCTGTTATCTTATCTATCTGATTGCCTGGAAGTATCAAAAGTGGTTCATCCCCTATAACTAGTGGTTCTTTTGCAAGACTTGCACAAGCACAGAAGGAAGTTATTCCTGGAACAGTTTCTGTCTCATAGCCATGCTCTTCTATATGCTTTAATAAGTATATATAAGTGCTATATACGAAAGGATCTCCTATTGTTAAAAATGCTACATTTTTTCCTTCTTTAAGCTTCTCTTCAACCGCCTTAAAAGCTTCAAATATCTTAGCCTCTTGTTCTTCTCCCCCCATTGGAAAATGCTTTACTAATACTTCAGTATCTTCTTTTATATAATCCTCTGCAATTTCTAATGCTATACTCTTTCCTCCAGCCATCCCACTAGGAACGACTACAACTTCACAGCTCTCAATGACCTTAACTGCTTTTATGGTGATAAGCTCCTTATCCCCAGGACCAACGCCAACTCCATATAACTTTGCCATAATATCCTCCTAATAATTTAATTACCGTTCTTTCAATTACTGAATCTAATATCCTACTAAGTTAAACCTTGCAACCAACTTCTATATGTTAATTTTCTACTCAAAATTACTCTATTCACGAACTTAAAGTTATTTATAAAGATATCCTTCTATTTGAATTAAGTTTTTACGGATGTACACTTCGTAATAAAATTTATATTTTTAAATTCTCTCACCATAATCCGTGAGAGTTTTAAAAATAAATTTCGGATCAAAGTGGTACATCTTTACTTCTTTGTTGCTGTAATTATAAAAATAGGATTATTAGCTGTAAGCATGAGACTTTTTCCCTTTGCTTTACTTACTGCAAGCTGAGTACATTCTAGCTCATACCCTAATTCTCTAAGGCAATTTACAGCGGTATACAGATTATCTATAGTTATAAAGTTTAGTACCATATTTCTATTGGGTTTTAACTTATTTCCATATACCTTTATTATATCCTGCAGATTTCCACCACTTCCGCCTATAAATATTCCGTCATATTGACCTTCCACTAAGTGTTCCACCTCAAGTGCTTCTCCACTTATAATTTGCATGTTTTCAACATTAAACTTTTCCTTATTCTTATGTAAAAGCTCTAATGCTTCTTCATCTTTTTCTATAGAAATTACTTTTCCCTTTGTTACAGCTCTACTCATTTGAACGGATACTGAACCTGTTCCAGCACCTACATCTAGCAGGTTATAACCTTCTTCAATTGCTAGCTTTGCTATACTAACTATCCTTACTTCTTCCTTAGTCATAGGACAGTTGCCTCTTATGAATTCTTCATCTTTAATATAAATCATTTTCTATCACCACCACTGATAGCTCATCAAAAGCTCTATTCATTAATTCTTCTGGATTTCCACTTGAAATTACTTCATCCTCGTAGGATAAATTCTCTCCTACATAAACCATTGCTGCTATATTCTCTTTATATAACCTTCTGCATAGGCTATCTGGACTATTGTTTTTATCTGTTAGCCATATGGATAGTTTATTTTTCTTTACTACTTCTAAAAAACTTTCTTCTCTTCCATGAAGACTACCTAAATGACTATTTTGCCATGACTTATTTAGTTTAGCCATAAGATATTGAAAAGAGCTTAATCCAGGAATAACTTGTATTTCTCCTTCATATTTGGTTCTTATATAATTTGAAATTCCATAAAAACCTGGATCACCAGAAGCAATCACTGAAATATTCTTATGTTTATTTAAGTTTGCAATACTTATTATTTCTTGTAAACTACTAACGGTTGCTATCTTAGCCTTAACATGGTTTATGCTCTCTATTGCCCTAGAAAAACCTAAGATTAGATCCGAAGTCTCAAGTATTTCTGTAGCCTTTGGAAGTATGTACTCCTTACTTCCTGGCCCTATCCCTACTATATATAGCATAAAAAATCACATCACTTCCTACTATCGTAAAGTACTCCACTATCCATAGAGTACATTATAGCTTCAACTTCCAGTTTATTATAAGTAAATATATTTATTCTATTTACTATCTTCTCTCCGATATTTTTGTACAATTTGCCATAACCATCGCCGAGAAGCTTAACTGCACCTTCTGTAGTCTTTTCTTCATAAACCTTTCTAATCAGTTCAGTACTTTCCCCCATAAGCGCTAGTTCTAATGCCATGACCTCAAGCCTAACATCACATACTCTGCTATGAGTATTAAAACAGCCTGCAGCTATCTTGCATATCTTACCTATGTGTCCTACTATGGTAATCTTCTTAATGTCCTTTTCCATGCAATAGTTTAGAGCATCACCCACGTAGTTGGACATTATAACAAATTTACTACTGTCTAAACCTAGACTTTCGGCCTTATCTTCACCCATATTACCAAACAGAAGAACAAGTTCATCATGCCCGTTTGCGACCTTTTGATTCATCTCAAGCTTTATTGATTCTCTTAGAGCCTCTTCTGACATAGGGGTGACTATTCCTGTAGTTCCTAATATTGAAATTCCTCCAATTATGTTGAGCCTAGGATTAAAGGTTTTTTTTGCAACTTCTTCTCCCTTTGGAACAAATATTGTTATCTCAACACCTTTGCCATCAGGCAAAACTTCCTTAACTTCTTTTTCAATCATAGTTCTTGGTACTGGATTTATAGCTGGTTCACCCTTTTTAACATATAATCCTTCTCCCATTACTACGCCTACACCTTTGCCACCTTTTAAAGTATATCCATCTTCTTTTTTTGTAGCTCTAGCCCAAATCTCTAGACCATGAGTAGCATCTGGATCATCTCCGCCATCCTTTAGTATGCAACACTCAACATAATCCTTACCTCTTACTACTTTTTCTATAGGAAGTAGAAGAACTATACCTTTAGGAGTATCTATTTTTATCTCACTTATATCTTTATTTTCATATAGCATCTGTGTGGCTGCCTTAGCTGCTCCAGCAGCACAAGATCCAGTAGTATACCCACATCTAAGTTTTTTTCCATCACAGGTAACGTATAATTCTAACATACTATCCTCTATTCACTACTAGATACATCAACGCATTTACAATAGCAGCCGCAACGGTACTTCCACCTTTTCTACCTCTTATAGTTATCATAGGAAGTGGCAGTTTTTCAGCTTCTACCTTGGACTCAGCCGCACCTACAAAACCTATCGGTGCCCCTATAATAAACTTGGCATTAGCTTTGCCTTCTTCTATAAGTTCTTTAAGTCTGTATAAAGCTGTTGGAGCATTTCCAAAAACAAAAAACTCTACTCCTTCTTCCACAGCTTTTTCTACTGCTGCCATTGATCGAGTAATTCCTCTTTCCCTTGCTATCTTAGCTACATCTTCTCTATCCACGAAACACTCAACCTTACAATTAAGATCACTTAAAGCTTTTTTGTTTATACCTGATAATGCCATCTTAGTATCTGTATATACTGTAACTCCGCTTTTTAAAAGCTTTAAAGCTTCATCTATAGAATTTTCTCTTATATATACTAAATCTTTATATTCAAAGTCTGCTGTAGTATGTATAACTCTTTTTACTATACTAAGCTCTCTTTCATTAAAACTGTGCGCTCCTAACTCTTCACCTATTATTTCAAAACTTCTCTTTTCTATATCCATTGGGATCTTTATATATTCCATGTTCTCTCTCCTATTTACCTTCTACAATTATAATAAATTGTTTTTAATATTATCATTAAAATTGAGATATACCTAAGTTTAGATAAAAATCTTAACCATATATAGATGTATAACTTTGTAATAAAATATATTTATCAAATCAAGTTCCTATTATAAATTTATGTCCACCAAACTACTAAACATTTCAATATTTCCGAAGAAATGTATGTGAGCATAAGCTGCAAGGGTATTATTCTTGTGATAACCACATTGCCACTGTTTTATTGAGTTATCAAAAGTAGTCTTGGAAACCTTGTATATTTTCTTTTCATGAGATTCTATCTTTGATCTATGAAACTCATGACAATTAATCTTACTTTCATTTTTCAAGATTTTATTTTCCTCCGACACTTCTAGTTCAGCATAGCCAAAATTCTGAAGCCTGCTTGTAAGCGTAGCTTTACCTTCAAAAAAGCCTACTGAATTGGTCCCTTCAATTTGTTCCATTAGATACATAAGACCGCCACATTCACCATAACACCTTAACCCTGAATTTAGCTGAACATTTATAGATCTTAACATAGATTTATTTTCACTTAATTCTTTTATAAATACCTCTGGGTAGCCTCCTCCGAGATAAAGAAAATCAATATTTTTAGGTAACTCTTTATCTTTAAGTGGGCTAAAATATTCTACTTCTCCAACCTGTTCTAACAGCTCCAAGTTTTCCTTATAATAAAAGCTAAAAGCTTTATCATATGCTACAGCTGATCTTATTTTTTTATTAGATAAATTAAAGTCATCTTCATACCTTTCAGTATTATCAAAACATCTCATAAGTGCTTCTACATCCACATGAGCTTGTATTAGATCCGAGCATATATCAATTTTCTCATCTAAATCATTTATTTCACTGCTTTGTACCAGTCCAAGATGTCTACTTTTCAAAACTAATCTTTCATCTTTAGGAAGATATCCAAATACTTTTACGCCGCAATTTTTCTCAATTGCCAGCTTTAGAAGTTTATAATAACTTTCACTTATATTATTTAGCACCACACCAGCTATAGTAACTTTCCCAAAGTTCTGCAGCCCTAATATTTCTGCACATAGGGTTGCTACTTGAGCCTTAGGTGAAAGTACAAGTACTACCGGTATATTCATAACCTCTGCCAGATGTGCTGTAGAGTATTCATAGGTTATTCCCTTACCATCATATAATCCCATGACTCCTTCGATTATTCCATACTCTCCAACCCCTCTTGAAAAACTTGCCTTAACTCCCCTATCTCCCATAAGGAAAAGATCTAGATTTCTTGATGTAGACTTTGTTATATGAGAATGAAAGGCTGGATCTATATAGTCCGGTCCTGCTTTATAACCTTGTACCTTTAACCCTTTACGTTTCAATAGGTTAAGCAGTCCTAAGGTAAATGTAGTCTTACCTCCGCCGCTAGAATTTGAGGATATAATTATACTTTTCATCACTTGTATCCTCCTATAATTTCTTTTCTAATCCTACTATTTCGTATATCTTATCCATATCTAAAGAATTCCTAACAATATCAGCTAACTTATCAAGTTCACTTTCTCTTAAACTTTCATAATTGCTTGCCTTTTTATAATGTAATCCTTTTTTCTCTCTTAATTTATTAATAATATATTCTCTAAACATACATCCATCAAAGATACCATGTATATATGTGCCCATTATATTGCCATTAGTATTTATTGCTCCATCTTTATAAATTAATTGTTGTTCTCCTAGATACTTGCCATTTTTCTCTACTATTTCGAATAATGGCTCCACTTCTGTTCCATAGCTGCTTATTCCCATATGAATTTCATAGCCATATATTTGTTCTAACTGTTTACAATAGTTATCAGACATATTATTCTTTTTTAAGAATTCAGATATTACATTTGCCTTAACTCTTGTAGTAACCTTTTCTTTTTCAAACACAGTTCCTATATCTAAAAGACCCATTCCCTTTATCTCTCTAAGCTCTGTTTCAACCTCATATGGGTCCTCTATAACTTTTCCGAGCATCTGATATCCACCGCAAATTCCAATAACCATACCATCCTTTGAATAAGTTATAATCTTATCCTCTAAGCCATTTTCTCTTAAAGCTTTAAGATCCTCTATAGTATTTTTACTTCCTGGAATTATTAGAAGATCTGGTGTACCAAACTCTTCTGGAGAAGTTATAAACCTTACAGATACATCTTCTTCATTTTTCAACGCATCAAGATCTGTAAAGTTTGATATTCTAGGAAGCTTTATTACTGCCACATCTATAGGTGCAATTACCTTCTTATTGAAATCTACAGCTCCATCTTCATCTTCTAGTTTTAGTCTGAAATAGGGAACAACTCCAAGAGTAGGCTTATCTATTATCTCCTCTAACATATCAAGTCCAGGCTCGAGTATTTTAACATCACCTCTGAACTTATTTATAATCGTTCCTTTAACTCTTTTTTTCTCATCTTCCTTAAGTAAAAGCATAGTTCCAGCTAATGCAGCAAATACTCCACCCTTATCTATATCTCCAACTAAAAGCACAGGTGCATCCACAAGTTCTGCCATCCCCATATTTACTATATCTTTATCTCTTAGGTTAATCTCTGCTGGGCTTCCCGCACCTTCCATAACAACTATGTCAAAGTCTTCTTCTAGCTTATCAAAATGTTTTTTAAGCATATCCTTAAAACCAGATTTCATATTATGGTATTCCATAGCAGTATAGTTGCCAAATACTTTTCCATTAACTATCACTTGAGATTTTTTATCTGAAGTTGGCTTAAGCAAAATAGGATTCATATATACTTCTGGTTCTAATCCGCAAGCATAAGCTTGCAAAACTTGTGCTCTCCCCATCTCTTTACCATCTAAGGTTATATAAGAATTTAAGGACATATTTTGTGATTTAAATGGCACTACCTTAAACCCATCTTGTTTAAATATTCTACATAATGCAGCTACCAAAATACTTTTCCCAACTGAGGATGCAGTACCTTGTATCATGATTTTAGCCAAATTTTACCACCCCTTAAAAATTGCTAGCCATTCCTTTTTTATTCTTTCCTATACCTATATATTTCTCACTTATGGCATCTTCTAAATGTTCAAGATATAGATTTTGTATATTAATATTTTCCCCTAGTCCATGCATATAAACATCCACTTCAAAACCTTCTTTTTCAAGTATACTTTTCCATGAATCTTCTTCATCTCCAGCCATATCATTTACGGCGTGATCACCAGCTACTAGTAAAAGTGGCATTAACGTAACTTTGTTTATATGATTTTTTCTTAAATTCTTTATAACGTGATTTAAGGTTGGATAACCATCTATGGTTCCTATAAAAACCTTATCAAAATCGTTATCCCAAAATACAGTTTGAAGACAACTATAGGTTGAATTTGCCGGGTGATGTGTTCCGTGTCCCATAAAAACAACAGCTTCATCTCTTGATACTTGGTTTTCTAAAGCATTCACCATCAAGGTATAATCATCCGGTATATCGTCTTCTTCTCCTTTAAAATACAAAAGTGGTCTTCCAAGCTTTATATATTTAAAGTCATTGTCCTTTGAAAAACTTTCTATTACATTTCTTATATAGTCATATTCTAAACCTGGTATAAGATGAAGAGGTTGAACTATTATTTCATTAAAACCTTCTTCCTTAAGCTTTTCTAACGCTTCTTCAGGTGTATCTACATACATGTCATACTTACTAGCAAGTTTTTTTATTACACCATGAGCTGTGAAAGCCCTTCTTATTTCGTATTCATCATGTTTTTCTTCTATCAATTTCTCTATTTTTTCTATAGTTAGCTTTCTTGTATTCTCATAAGTAGTTCCAAAGCTAACCACTAGTATTGCTTTCTTACTAATATCTTTCTTTTTTATTACATCCTTCATTAAACTTCCCCCTAAAAATATGCTTCCTCATTTAATCTACAGATGTACCACTTCGTAATAGAACTTATTATTTTTAAATTCTCTCACCAGAAGCCGTGAGAGTTTTAAAAATAGATTAAGATTCGAAGTGGTACATCTATATTCACAAATTAAAAACTTATGGTCAATAGGCACTAAAAAATAAAAAAGATAATACTCCTCAAAAGAATACTATCTTTATAAAAGACTTATATATAGAAATTTTGCGTATAAACTATACCTATAACATATAGTATCATTATGCTCAAAATAAGCATTTATTAACGCATATTAATTCCGTATAAACTATCAATAAAAATAGTACTTTCCCTCCGAAAGACTTACTTTCCCTCAATTTAGGCAGGTCTCCTGGCTCGTGCTTCTTTCTCTCCTTAACCTTCCCCTTTTTTATTAGATTAAAGTTCTTACCTTGTTTTCTAATCTTAAGGCTTAACTTTACTTCTATATAAGAGTGGTATTCAAAGGTTCGTCTTCACTTACAGTAGCGGGGGCTGCTGCGGATTTTAACCGCATTCCCTTTTCACCTTTCTAAAAATAGTTTCTTGAAAGGCACCTAAATCTGTTATTAACTTGTCAAAATTAGCTTACATTTATATAAGATGTTTGTCAATATATAGATAAGGCAACCTTTTTCAGTGAAAAAATCGCTGAAGCAACTTTTACAGTAAAAAATCCACAGCCAAAAATATCAGCTGTGGATTTTTAAGATCATCTTCTTATCATATTTGTATTTTAAGCCAAGTAAACATCTATACTTCTGAAATCCCCTTGTCTTATCATTTCAGCATAGCGCCCTTCAATTATACCGCCCACTATTTCAAAAGCCTCTTCATCAAAAGTCCTTAACTCTAATCTTTCTACCACAGCACCATTATCCCCATAGGTATTTTTGCTGCTCCTATTATGATAGGTAACAATAGTTTTTCCAAGGAACTTAAAGCTAATTTCATTATTGCTGTTAAACAACCAATGTGGAAGTATAGGTTTTAATTCTAGTTTTAGTTTTCCTTCTTCATATCTAAATACATTTTTACCAGCCATCATCACAAACCACATACTTAACATTTCTGAGGTTGATCCAGTAAGTCTTGATACAAAACCTCTTCCATGCACTTCTTCATCTGGGTTTACTGAGCTTGCTATAAACGATGAGTTTTCAAGAGTACTTCTTCCATAAACCTTAGGATCTATAAAAGGTATCAATGCAGTCTTTATATCTTCAAAATATTCATCATACAAACCAGCTTTTAATAGTCCTAGTAGATATTTATATTCCATATGAAGGAATATTGACTCTCTCTCAAGCCAACCAGCAGTGAAGGCTCTAGCTCTTCCTACTTCATGGGTAGTTTCGTCTAAAGGCTCTGAAGTCTTATACATATTAAGCTTTTCATCATATATCTTACTATTTTTTATCTTATTATAAAGTGATTTTGCCTTATCTATGTCTTTTAAACTCTTAAGCATTCTAGCTGGACCTTCAAGGAACAATGGTATTGGAACGCATTCAAATTCCTTTACTAAAACATTTTGATATCCATTTACAGGATTCTTCTTGCCTTCTAATATCTCATATTCTTTAGCTTCATAAGTTATATAGGTAGGATATATACCCTTTCCTAATTCCAAAGCTTTTTCAAGTCCTTCATTAAGCTTAGTTCTAAATTTGTTAAATATCTCTAGTATTTCTTTACTTGTTAATTCTTTCTCTTTTCCATCTATTCCAAATCTTATTTTTTCTCTATAGGCTTCTTTTAAATAAGATATCTTGTCCCAATATTCAAATTGGCCTATTTCCCCATTATTTTTTCTATTTAAAACAGCGTCAACATCTGTGATCAGTTCAAATAATTCTGTATGAATTGGAACTGACTTAT
This sequence comes from Clostridium fungisolvens, assembly GCF_014193895.1. Lineage (NCBI taxonomy): Bacteria > Bacillati > Bacillota > Clostridia > Eubacteriales > Clostridiaceae > Clostridium > Clostridium fungisolvens. The sequence continues at coordinate 4,226,831 of NZ_BLZR01000001.1, forward strand.
CAAACTTCTCTGAGGCATCTATTATAAAGTTCAAAACTCTAACTAATTCCGCCGATTCATTTATACTAGACCCAAATATTCCAGGCAATCCATTCATAGCATCATTCCAGCCTGGCTTATTGGCTTCCATCTCAATGCCCATTCCCATTGGATCAAGATTTACAAATTTATTTAAAGCAAGAGAAATAAGCTTTGCATATAAATTTGTTTCGTATATATCCCCAGCACCATTGTCCTTTTTAAGCCAATTAGTATCAGTTAGCTTTATATTAAGCTTATGGCATTTTTCTTCATCTTCTAAAATAGCTCCATATTGACGAACCTTACCATTAGTAATTACATATTTATCGCTTCTTGGCAGTACTCTTACTGGACTATCAAAAAATCTATAGTCTTTGGTCTCAAATAAAAACTTTTCTAACTTATCTGGATATATATTTAAATAGTTATCTATAAGATCCATGTTATAAGTCCAGTGATCTGTCCAATATCCTTCTCCAAATTCAGCCTCAAAGCCTTGCGTAGAGTATTGTAAAACTCGTTCAACAAGCTCCTCGTAAGAACACTTTATAATTACATTATTGTCAGCTATATAGTTAATAAGCTTACCTGGAGTGAATTTACCCATTAATATATTTTTTACATTGTTATCTTCTTCATTAAATAATTCGAATACTTCATCAAACTTTTCTTTATCAAAGGTAAACTCTGATCCTTTTACTGATAAAGGATTGTATCCATCTGCTTGAATCAAATCCATAAATTGTTTAACATTAAATTCTTGAACTTCTGGGTTTATTAAAACATCATTTCTACGATTTTGATTAACATCTCTAAAGTTACCATTACCTTGAGAATAGTATGCAGGCTCTATAGAGAAGAAATTATATTCTCTTTCAAGATCTCCATGTTTTCTTGAGTATACATGGTAAACATGATTTTTTCCGTTACCTTTAAATACTAATGGATATCCGCCTCTAAGAACATTATCCATGTAACATTGACTTATATATTGATCAAAGAGATGATTTCCTGTTTCTGTATAAGTATTATCAACTAAGTCTTCAATTAACTTTCTTGCTTCATCTTCTTTTATTTCTACATATGCCACATTAAATCTATCTTTTATAGAATTTATAAGTTCAACACTAGCAATATGGCCATAAATGCTGCATAAAGTAAACTTTTTAGTAAGTCTCACAGCTTTTCCTGAGAAGCCTCCTGAAACCTTGTTCTGAGGTACTTGCTTCTTAGAATATATGTCCTCTAAGTCATTGTCTTCAAATCCGAAAGGTCTAATAAGTGATGTATTACATCCAAAAATTAAATCCATATCTATTATAGGGCTTATCAACTGATTATCTTCACTAGAGAATGATAAGAAGAAATTTCCCTTATTAACCTCACCCACTTCTGCTGAATCATTTGTAGTGGCTCTAACCTTATAGTAAGCTATATTATTTTCTAGATTAAAGACATCAAACCATGATTTCATAAGGTTTGCCATCGCTTGATAGTCGGCATTAGTTATTCCATATGGAAGAACCTGAGTTAATCCATCTAATATCTCTATGAACTTTTCAGTGTTGTCTAAGTTTTCAACATCAACTTTTCTAATTAGCCCTGCATAACTTTCTTTAGGCACAGTGAAGTAAGTAACAGTAACCTTAATATTTAAAGTCTTATTTATTTCTTCTACCTTAAGTATATTCTTCTCTATTAGCATCCTTCTTTTTGTATCATCTTTTGATGAAGAAGAAAATATTTCATGTACTTCCCCATTATATTTTATAAAAGTCCTAAACCCTTGCAATTCAATATTCTTGTACATTAAATGCGCTGGAAAGAACTCCATTATTGTACTATTTTTATCCTTTACTCCAAAGCTTCCAAGTCCTTGTCCACGATTTACATAGTATGCCCACATTGGGATACCATCTACACCTGCAACACCTGGAAGAAAACTAGAGAAAGTTTTTGCTTTATCATAATCTTTTATTATAAATTGATTATCTACATTAAAAATATATTCTACTGCCATATCTTCACTACCTTTCACCATTATAAATCAATACATTAATCTCATAGAAAGATGTACCAATTCACCTTTCAACATTTTCAAAACTTTAAATATTCTTAGGAGCGATCTTGAAAATATAAATTCAGATGTGAAATGGTACATCTTTAAATTTAGACACTGTTAAAATACCATGTTAAAATTATTAAACTTAGCTTAAACAATAAATGTAGCTATGGAATGTGCGTCTAAAACATAATTAGCATATTCTCCATCAGCTTCTATATCAAAACTTTCTGCATTATCGCTTTCATTCATAACAATTAGTGCTATGGATCCATCTTCATTTAGAAAAGCAACTTGCTGAAGATTTGAAGCACCATCAATAACACTATCAATTCTTACAGCACCTGGCTTAACATACTTACTAAAATGTCCTATATAATAGTAAGAACTGTTATAATGAACTTCTTGAGTCTTAGTGTCTGCAACTATAGGTGCATCACAAAGATTTCCAACATGGTTTGGCCCACCAGTTTCGTCAAGAATTAGATTCCAATCAATCCAGCCTTCCTGCCAATTTCTAAAGTCACCTATCATATTTCTTCCATACCTTTCACCAGTTAACCAAGAACCTAGGTGTAGTCCACCTTCTTGACAACCTTCTGTGAATAAAATATGTTTGTCAGGATATTTATCATGAAGCTTTGAAAGATTCTCAAATTCCTCTGAAACATACCAGTGGTTTCCTGTACCATAAACATATTTTGCTGCCTCAGGATCAGATAAAACAGTATCTGCTCTTTCGAATAAAATATCTCTGTTATGATCCCATATATATATTTTTACATCTGAAAGACCTTCTCTCTCTAAAGTTGGTCCTAGATGATTCTTTAAGAAGTCTCTTTCTTCTTCAGCTGAATATAGACAGGAATCCCATACCTGCAAAGCAGCTGGTTCATTCTGAACAGTTATAGCCCAAATATCGAAGCCTTCTTTTCTCATAGCTTTAATATATTTAGCATAATAATTTGCCCAAGCTTCATTGTACTCAGGAAGTAAAGTTCCCCCATGATTCATCTCACCATTTGATTTCATCCAACCTGGAGGGCTCCATGGAGATGCAAGAAGTAGGATTTCACCATCCCTAGTTTTTCTTGCTGCATCTATAAAAGGTAATACCCATTGCTTTTCATGGCTTATATCAAAAGTTTTTAATTCAACATCATTTTCTTCTACATACGTATAATTTCCAAGAGAAAAGTCACAGCTGTGTATGTGAACTCTTCCGATCGAGTAAGCTAGTCCATCAACTTGATCAAAGTATTTCTTTACTATCTCTGCTCTTTTTTCTTCATCCATTCTAGCTAATGTATAAGCTGCCGATTCAGTAAACGCTCCACCAAATCCAACTATTTTCTGATACTTTTTATTTCTATCAATTTTCAAAGTATTATCTGATGATTTTTGTCCATTAAATCCAATTGAATCTTTTTCAGTTAATCTGTCTGCTGTATCTTTTGATGTCTTAATTATTCTTATTTTCCCCATCTCTACACCTCAACTATTCTTTTCCATAGGTTTCTAAGATGTAACACTTCGAACCGGAATCTATTTTTAAAACTCTCACAGCTTCTGGTGAGAGAATTTAAAAATAATAAATTTTGTTGCGAAGTGGTGCATCCAAAATTTTAAATGTATAGCTTTACACTTAATATGGTATAATTTATGCTATTCATGGTAAAGGGGTGTTTTTTTGGTTATAGAGTTGATTTTTTAGATATTTTACATAAACATAAAATTTTATACTTTTCTAGACAGTAAAATAAAGGAGGGTAAAGAAAACTACCTTATAGTGTAATTTCCCTTCCCTCTTTAACTTGAAACTTCTGTCCTTTAGATTATGAATTTAGTATCTTTAGAGCTTCTTGAATAATTTTTGTAGCATTTTTTATTACTGGTTGTGCTTCGCATCTATATATAGGCTTACCTTTAAACCTACTTTCTTCTTTTACTGCTACATCCACTGCAAGTATAACGAGATCTGCAGCTACTACCTCCTTGGCACTTATCTTATTTTCGATACCTATAGAACCTTGAGTTTCAACCTTTATAATATGCCCCATCTTTTTTGCTGCTTTTTCCAAAGCTTCCGCTGCCATATATGTGTGAGCAATGCCTGTCGGACAGGCTGTTACAGCTACTATTTTCATTTTATCCCTCTTTTCCTTTTCACCTTGCTTGCTTATATAATAATGTATTTACATTCCTTCACTATCTTCTTCTAATTCTTCAGTAGCAGGTACTGGCTTCTTTAAAATATTTATCATTAAAACAGTTACAGCTATTCCAACTAAAACAGAAATTATAAAGCCCAAAGGATTATCAACAACAGGAAGTACTATAGGGCCTCCATGTGGAGCATGATCTCCTACTTTAAGAAGTGCTGCTAAACCTGCACCTATTGAAGATCCAACCATAATTGAAGGTATAACCCTTAGCGGATCACCAGCGGCAAAAGGTATAGCTCCTTCAGTGATTCCAATTAGACCCATAGCGATAGCACCTTTACCAGCCTCTTGTTCTGTTTTCGAATACTTTTTAGGAGCAACCAATGATGCGATACCCATAGCTAATGGTGGTACACATATTGCTACAGCAACAGGTCCCATTACTGTAAATATATTCTCTTGAATCATTGCTGAACCAAACATAAAGGCAACCTTATTTACCGGTCCTCCCATATCAAATGCAATCATTGCTCCCATAATAAGTGCTAGTAAAACAGCACTTCCAGAACTCATTGACTTTAGACCGCCAGTCATTGAAGTCATTAGTGCACTTATAGGTCCTCCAAGGACATAAAGCATAAGTAGTCCAACTGTGATACTAGTTAACAGTGGTATAATGAATATCGGCATTATAGGCCTTAAACTCTTAGGAATCTTCCAGCTCTTTATCCATCTTGCAATGTAACCTGCAAGTAAACCACCTATTATACCGCCTAGGAATCCTGCCTTTACATCATTGGCAAGAACTCCGGCTACAAGACCTGGTGCGATACCTGGCCTATCAGCTATACCATAAGCGATAAACCCTGCCAGTACTGGAACCATTAGGGAGAATGCATCACTTCCGATTTGCATTAACTTTTTCAAGAAATCATTATCAACTACAGCGCCTTGACCGGCTTTGACACCGCTTAGCATAATAGAAAAAGCAATAAGGACACCACCTATAACAACTATAGGTATCATGTAAGAAACACCTGTCATAAGATATTCTCTAAGCCTTTTTAGTTCTTCTTTCATTTAATATACCTCCATTTTCAATTTTTTGAAAACCTTTGACTTTTCTACATTTACAAGAACCATGTCCATCAAATTTATGACGCTTCGATACTGCGTAAAATATAATAGACCTCTTCTTCAGTAGTTGCATTTCGCAATAATCTTACAAAATCTTCGTCCATAAGTTTTCTTGACAATTGAGCAAGTATCTTAAGATGTAGATTCTCTTTGTTTCTCTCCGGCACTCCTAGCAAGAATATTAAGTCAACTCTTTCACTGTCCATAGACTCCCAATCAATGCCGTTTTTTAATTTTGCGAATACTATCAAAGCCTCTTTCACAGTTTCTGATTTTCCATGGGGTATAGCAATACCATTACCAACACCTGTTGAAATTTCCTCTTCTCGTTCCAGTACACATTTTAAAAAATCTTCTTTTGAAATTATCCTGGCTTCCTTATAGGCTAGATTAATCATCTTTTTAATAACCTCTGTTTTACACTTTGCATCCAAATCAAGCACTATAAGATTTCTATTTATCAGCATATATAAATTCCTCCACAACTCTAGAAATTTCTTCTGAACTTTTTATGCTTTTTAAGAATTTTACATTGCTACTATCATCAATAAAATTGTATAGGTTTCTCATCCATTTCCTTGATTTTTCTCTGTCCGCTTCACTTATGCATAGTAGAAAAATCATTTCTACATTTTCATTTCCCCAACATATAGGATGATCCAATATACTGATAGCAAAGCATGAGCGTTTAACCAGAGCTACTTCACCATGAGGTATTGCAACCCCACCTCCTATTGCTGTGCTATATATCTTTTCTCGTTCTAACACACTGTAAACGTATTCATTGTCTACATATTTGCTGTTAACTAAATCAGTACATATTTCTTTTATCAATAATTCTTTGCTTTCTACAGAACCTCGTACCTTTATTAGGCTTTTATCTATAATTGGATATGTTTCATCATTTTTGCTTTTATTACTATAAACATTATCAATAAAAATTCCTAATCTTCTAATATCGTTTTGATTAAGTAATGGGCTAATCATTAGTTTAGGTCTATTTACTTCTACTGGAACTGTAGATATAACTATATCTATGTCTTTCAAGCTTCTCTGCTTTAACTCGATGATAGATATTACATCGATAATCTCTATTTGTCTGAAGCTCTTCTCAAGCCTAGCTGCAATAAATTGAGAGGTCCCTATACCACTAGCACAAACTATTAATGCTTTTAGTGGATTTTTGTTACGTTCAACTGATGCTGCTAGATGAAGACATATATATCCTATTTCTTCATCTGGCATTTTTACACTCAGATATTTTTCAAATACAGTGCTTGTCATCCAAGCAACTCCATATATTTCAATGTAATTTTCCTTTATCTCTTTAAGCATTGGATTTCTTAAGGCAAGATCATATTTTAATCTATTTATTGTGGGGCGCAGATGTAAAATCAGCCCATTTAACAGTTGTTTATCGTTACTTAAATTCATATGAAGGGCTCTCTCTGCAATACTAATTATCTCCCTAGCCATTATTACTGCTAGTTCGCTATCACCCTGACCTTCCAAGGCAATCGTTAGATTTTCGCTTTTCCCTTCAAGAAGTTTTGTACCTAAAATATGAAGAAGTATATATCCTATTTCAGATTCAGGCAGTTTTATCTTAAATGACTCTTCAATTTCTTCTGCTATCTGCCTTGCTTCCTCATACTCCTCATTTTCCTTCAAACTATTTAGCATTTCCTCAGAGAGCTTTACATCTTTTCCTTCTTTTAGTCTTTTGATTGATATTGCTATATGCATAATTAAGCTGACAAAAGCTTCATCCGAAAATTTAAACTCTAATTTTTTTTCTGCCTTCGTGATTATATTTTCTAAAAGCCTATAATCAATATTTACTAACTCTTTTAATTTTGAAATAGACTTATAATCGATCTTCCTCTCGCATTCATCATAAAGAAGTTCTTTAAGTTCTTCGTAACCTTTATTGCTTGTCAATGCTAATAGGTTTGCAATAGCTTTTCTCCACCCCTCTTCATTGCCAATAATCTCGACACCATAACTTGGTTTCTTTTTTAAAGTTAGATTGAACTTAGAAAGCCATTCCTCAACTTTCTCTAAATCTTTCTGAACAGTAACTCGACTTACGTATAAACTTTGAGATAATTCTTTCACTGCAATAGGTTCTTTACTTATAAATAATTGTTTTAAAATATAGTTCAATCTATCCTCTGGAGAAAATGGTTCTATATAGCTATTATCTTCTTTTAAAGTTTCTTCAAGTCTCAGTTTTCTTTCTTCTAATCCCTCGATAATAATCCCTACCCCTGGTTTTTTAGTAAGCTTCAAATTGGCTTCGTCAACAATCTGTTGGATTTTAGGAAAGTCATTTCTAATGGTCTTATTTGATACATTAAGATTCTGTGCAATAAAATCTACAGATACGGGGCAATTACTTTTTAATAACAAATCCACTATTTTATAAACCCTGTCCATATTTATTCACCTTTTGCCACAAGTAATGCGGCGTACCATTTTACATTTATTACCACCTACAATCTTATTATAATTTTTCCACAGTCTAAATTCAACGTTTCAACTGCTCCATTTATTACCTCATCGATGTGGCAACATTTTATTATCAAATATTTATATTTTCATTTGTACATTTGCTTTACCAAACCTTATTAGTATTGATAAAAAAGTAGCTGAAGCGACATTCTTAAGTGAGTTTTTTAACGCATCTGCATTTTCGAATGCATATGAGGAAAATTTGGCAGGCGAATAAGTTTTATTTTTTACTGTCTAGCCATAAAAAACTTATACAAGCATTGTAATATTTAGGTTTAGCTACCTTAACAATTTTATAATTTTCTATACAGTAAAAAAGATACCCAAATCGAGCTCCCAGCCACTCTGATTCAGGTACCTTTTTTAACCTATGGACTTATGTGTTGCAAACATTAGTATTCTTACCATATAAGCAGAATTTATTCTTATTTATATGTTCTGCAGCTTAATTAACGTAATTATGTATGGATAATTTGCATTATTCATTATTTGATTATTACTCTTTATTATTTAATCTTGTTCCAATGCCAATTGTTTATTACTGTAAGTATAACTTTTTTCTAAATTAGTGTAAAATAATCATATATACTAATTTTTATTTTTGTTTTGTAATAATATAATATTTGATCTAGCCGCTACTTTATATGTAGTTAAATAAGAGAGGTGTAGGACTTTGTTTGCAGAAGAAAGATTAGATGAAATTATTAAAATATTAAATAGTGAAGGTAAATTGAAAGTTAAGGATCTAAGCATAAAATTCAATGTTACTGAAGATTGTATACGAAAAGATCTAAAAACATTAGAAAATCAAAGTTTATTAAAACGAACTTACGGAGGCGCTGTACAAGTAAGAGAGTCAGCAGAAGATATAGATGTTCTTATAAGAAAAGACGCAGATATAACCACTAAAACCATAATAGCACAAAAAGCGTTTAACCTTATAAATCATAGAGAGACTATTTTCTTAGATATCTCTACAACTAATATAATACTTGCTAAATTGCTTGCTTCCAGCAACAAACAGATAACCATAGTAACAAATATGCTTGATATAGTGAATGTACTTTCGAAACCTAATAATATTAGAGTTATTTGTACTGGTGGAATTCTAAATAGAAATCTAGATGGATTTACTGGAGCTCCTACTATTGAAATTATATCAAAATATAAATTTGATAAATCCTTTATTGGAAGTTGTGGAATTGATGTATTTGACGAAAGTATTACAACATTTGATATTGATGATGGTATAACCAAGAGAGCAATTCTTGAATCTAGCAAAAAAAGTTATGTTGTTATGGAAGATTCTAAATTTCACATGGATGGAAATTATAAGTTTGCCTGTCTAAGTGATATAGATTGCATAATAACAGAGAAGGCGCCAAAAGAAGAGGTTGAAAGTATATTATCTGATTTTAATATAGAAGTATTTTAAAGAGAGTTGTAGGAAACGTGTTGAAATTAAAGACTCCTTATATCTTTTAAGCAAGGGTATAAGGAGTCTTATTCGCCTATATTTTAAACTGATTTATAGCTTCAACCATACTTGTTGACATTGAAGAAAGTATTTGAGCTGATCTCGCCACTTCTTCAGATGAACTATTCATCTGCTCAGAAGAAGCTATAATCTCCTCTGACGAAGCTGAATTTTGCTCAGCAACTGCTGAGGTGCTACTTATCTTTGATATAATGTCACTTTTCTCAGTACTAACAGTCCCCATAGATTCTCTTACATTTTTCATCAATGGTATCACTTTTTCAACCATTTGTATTATATCTTTAAAAGAAGTTATGGATTGATTTATTATATCTATTTGATCTGTAAATTCACTATTCACATCATTTGTTGTTGTTACTACTTCATTGGTCTCTTTAGAAATAACTCTTAATAAATTGTTTATCTCTGAAGATGCAGCTTTACTTTGCTCTGCTAGATTTCTTATCTCATTAGCCACTACAGAAAATCCTTTCCCAGCCTCCCCTGCTCTAGCAGCCTCAATGGCTGCATTTAGTGCCAATAGATTTGTTTGGTCAGCAACACTATTTATAAGAGATGTTATTGCATTTATTTCCTTTATATTAGTCCCTAGATGATCTATTTTTTTGGTAACACCATTAAAAGAATTGTTTATAGTCTTAACTGAGAATATAAGATTTTGCAATTGTTCATTACTCACATTAGCCATAGACCCTACGACTTCAGTAATATCATTAACATCTTTAATAATGGAAGCCATGCTATCAATTTGTTCTCCGAACTCATTAACTATTTTAGCTATGCTAAGTAGTTCATCTGCCTGAGATGTTGATCCTAATGCGACTTCTTGTATTGATCCACTAACACCTTGAGAAGATGAGCTCATTTCCTCTGCCACTGCTGAAAGGGATACTGCGTGATTGTTTATCTTACTTGCATTTTCTTTTACATCACTTAATATTGAAGAAATAGAATCTACTGTAACAGCTAGTTCCCTTTTCATAATACCAAATTCACTGCTTTCATCTCTATCTATATCTATAGTCAAATCTCCTGAGGCCAAGACTTTTAATTGAGAAGTAAATATTTTTATTGATTTTTTTATGTAAGTTAATGTAACCATAGATATGATAACTATCACAATAGCTACAGCTATAGAAATTGCTATAAAAGTATTTCTTGTACTAGTAAATTGCTGCTGGCTTTGCTTACTAGTGGCATCAGATGACCTTTTTTCACTTGCAACGAGCTTGTCTATATTTTCTCCTACTAAAAGCCCGGCATTAGTATAATCATTCATATATTCTTTTGACATTACTTGCCCAATTCTTCTTTGCTGTCTAAGTGGAGAAAACTTATCCATATACTTTTCATATGATTGCTTAAGTTCTGATATAAGCTTATCTTGTTCTGCTGTATTTTTTGAAGTCTGAAGCTTACTTAGCAAAGATATTATTTTACTATTGGTATCACTGACTGTCATTGCCATAGTCTCGTCATAAGGTTCAGCAATTATTTGTGAAATAATATTCTTCATACCATTGAAAGCACTATCTACATCAACCAATATTCTCATATTTTCCAATTCATTATTATTAATTGATTTTAAATTATTATTTATTTTATATAAGTTGGATAATGAAATTACTCCTACAATTATTAAAGAAAGCACAGACATTGAACAAATTGCTAGTATTCCTTGCACGGCTCTTGCATTCTTTAATTGATTTTCCTTCTTCTTCATCACTTTATCCTCCAATTATATTGATATACTGCTTATCTACAAAACTTATATTTTAAAATTTCCTAAACATAACCCACAAGAATTTTAAGTATATCAGCACATCATAGCTAACCGTTTACAAAAATCACCTTAACATAATTTTATATATACGATTTTAGGATTAAAAGTAGATAAATTTTAGAATCAGGTGGTTTTTTTCAGAAATCACTCGATTTAGGTAGAAATAAATTTTTATAACTTCCTATAAAGTAAGAAAAAGCAGTCACTTATATGAGTGCTAGATGTTAAATGTATAACATCTAGAACCACAATAATAGTGACTGCTAATTACATTCTATTTTGACTATATTAAATCAATAAATTTATATTAAACAAAGCCTATATTTTAAACTTATTGATTGCTTCTACCATACTACCTGACATTTCAGAAAGGATCTGCGCTGACTCAGCAACTTCTTCAGATGAACTACTCATTTGCTCTGAAGATGCAGTTATCTCTTCTGCTGAAGCTGAATTTTCTTCTGCCACTGCTGATGCATTTCCTATTCTTCCTATAATCTCAGTCTTTTCAGAATCTATGTGTCCCATAGATTCACTTACTTCCTTCATTAAAGGTATTACTTTTTCAACTAGCTCTATGATATTTTTAAAGGAAACTATTGACTGGTCAATAACATTTATTTGTCCTGCAAACTCATCATTAACAACATTAGTAGTATTTACTACCTCATTTGTCTCTTTTGATATTACTTCCAACAAATTGTTTATCTCTGTAGAAGATGATTTACTTTGTTCTGCTAATTTTCGTATTTCATCAGCTACTACTGCAAATCCCTTACCAGCCTCTCCAGCTCTTGCTGCTTCTATGGCAGCATTTAGCGCTAACAGATTAGTCTGATCAGCAATACTATTTATAAGAGAAGTTATACCATTTATCTCTTGTATATTATCGCCAAGTTTATCTATCTTCTCAGCAACCTTACCAAAAGATTCGCTTATGGTCTTAACAGATAGTATAAGACTTTGTAACTGCTCATTGCTTAGATTTGCCATTGTACTTATAGTTTCAGTTGAACTATTTACATTCTTTACTGTTTTTGAAATACTTTCTATAGATTGTCCAAACTCATTAACAACGCCTGCAATGGTCATTAATTCTTCCGCCTGTGATGTAGACCCTACTGCAACCTCTTGTATAGCATTGCTTACTTCTTGAGATGATGAAGTCATTTCCTCTGAAATTGCTGATAAAGATAGTGCTTGTTCATTCATCATTCCCGCATTTGACTTAACATCACCTAGGATACCTGATATAGCTCCTACAGTAACTGCTAGTTCTCTTTTCATTATTCCAAATTCATTCTTTTCATCTCTATCTATATCCACTGTTAAATCTCCAGAAGCTACAACCTTTAATTGTTTTGTAAACTCCATAATGGATCTTCTTATATACCATAATATAAACATAGATATAAAAGTAACCAAAACTACTACCCCTACAGAAATTGCTATAAAAGTAGTCTTAGTTGATAAAAATTGCTCCTCACTTTGCTTGCTTATAAGGTCAGCAGATTGTTTTTCACTATCTACGAGTTTTTCTATACTTGCACTAACTCCAGTTCCAACTTTAGTGTATTCATCCATATATGCTTTATCCATGACTTGTCCTGCTTTTCTTCTTTCAGCAAGAGGAGGGAACTTTTGCATATATTGATCGTAATATTCTTTCATATCACTTACTATCTTATTCTTATCTGCAGTATCACCAGATGTATTCAATTGATCTATTAAGTTTCTTATTTTCGTATCTGTATCCTTAACCGTTGTAACCATATTTTCATCATAAGGTCTATCTATTATTTTTGTAAGAACATTTCTCATACCATTAAAAGATCCATTAACATCTCCTAATATCTTTATATTCTTTAGCTCTTTCTTGTTAATAGCCTCCAGATTACTATTTATTTGGGACATATTTGTTAGTGAAACTATCCCCACAACTATCAAAGAAACAATTGCAATAAGCCATAGAGCCACTATTCCATGTACTATCTTAACATTTTTAAATCTTTTTTCTTTCTTTCCCATACTACTCCTCCAAATAAAATAAATTTAAAATAATGTAATTTCAAACCGACTTTAAAACTAATGGAATTTTTTTACCAATCTTTTTTAAGTAATATTAATTATTAGTTATATTATCGTGTATTAATTAATTATATTGATAGTCAAAATATATTTTTTTGGAGTGGGAGCTAAATAATTATTTTATTTATAGCATTTTATTTGCAATTCTATTTTTTTCAATCCACTTTACAGCATAATCTACTAAATCTCTTTGTCTAATGAATCTTACAATTCCAATGCCAATAGGGGTCATTTTCACTTCATATTCCTTTTCAAAATCCCTACCTATATCTTCAAAATCTTCACCATCTACAGCTAGTGTCTCGTAAGTCACCCATTTCCTTTGTCCATCAACCATAATTGCACTACTGTTATATTCATTATGTTTACTATCATACTCAGCAATTGCATCTGCTAGATGGAGAGAAGTATTCTTATCATATCCAACACCTATTAACATTACATATCCATCCAAATCATATAGCTTATCTATAGGTGATCCTTTGCCAAATATATTGGATAAATCATGATCTCTTGTCAAGAATTCCGCATTCTTTCCGACGGCTGCAAAAGATCTTACTGGATGGTCACTTCTTTGTGCATTTGGCCAAGTCCTAAACATTTCTGAAACTGCCCCCATTGTATTTGTAGGTGTAATCGCCTTATCATAAGCTGGCCAGTTATCTCTTATTATTTGGTACCACTCTACTGGTTCTTCCCAATGCACTCCCATATTAGGATCGAGGTTTTTCCAGGTTTGAGTTGGCATCATAATAGTTCCTTCTTCTCCAACGGATTCTAATAGTGACTCTATTACAATTTGGGGTCCTCCACAGACAAAACCTAGACTCATTAATGATGTATGAACTATTATATTTTGTCCTTTTTTAACTCCTAATGCTTCAAATCCCTTTAATAAATCCTCTTTTAAAACAATCTTTCTGTTCTCAACTTCCATTTTTACTCCCCTTCTATCTCATTACTACTTTAAGAATCGCTTGTGCTAACGCTTGCACATCTTCCCTGGTGTATATAAGCTATTAACAACTACACATAGTACATACTCAAGCTTACTTAGATTATTCTACTATTTCTCTACTTGAAACTTATCAACAAGGGATTTACCACCTTCTAAAACCTTATTTTAAAACCCATATTACCATAATTACCCATGCATAACAATAATTTTGTTGACTTATCTATTTGCCAAAAGCTCTCTATTCGACTTTCATTTTAGTACAGCAAAAAAGGCCACAGCTTGTAGCTATGACCTTTGGTTATTTAATTCTTATTTAACACTTCTTTTTCTGACTAAAACCCCTGCACCTATAGTTAACATCATCAACCCTAAAATTAATAATATATTACTATCAACAGTAGAACCAGTCTTAGGCAATACTTGCTCTCCAGTAGCAGCTTTTTCAGCAACAATGAATTTAGAGAAGTGAGGTGTTGTGAAGGTTACCTTATTGCCCTCTACTTTTGTGTCCATGATTTCAAATTTCTTTGTACTTTCATTATAGTAGAATACTGCAATATTATTTTTATCTAATCCCTTAAGCTCTTCATCTGTTAATATTAAAGATATTTGAGCCTTGCCATCAGCAAAGTTGTGTATGTCAACTTTAGAATCACCTGTTACCACTGATAATCCAAAATTGTATACTTTCTTGATACCTTTAATATTCTTAGTTATATCATTGCCCTCTTCAATAGTTAAGTTTACAACTACTCTTGAGCCATCTTTTAATAGGCTCTTGCTTATTACTGAGAATGGAACTACAGCATCAATATTTGCACCTTTTACTTCTATACTTCCATTACCATTCTTAATAGCTGCTGTATCAGTTACTTCTAATGTAAATCCTTTTGAAACATCTTTTATTTCAATTACATTATTACCATTAGATATCTTTGATACTTGAATTATCTTTTTACCATTTTCATCTGTTATAACAGTTCCAGTTTGGTTATTTTGGCCACCATTTGAATTTCCGTTTCCAGGATTATTACCTCCATTACCTGAGTTGCCATTATCTCCTGGATTATTGTTGCCGCCATTACCTGGATTATTGCCATTGTCCCCTGGATTGTTACCACCATTTCCTGGGTTATTTCCGTTATCTCCTGGCTGTTGTGGAACTTCCTTTACTGTAATAATTCTTTCTTTATTTATTACATTACCTTCTCTATCAACTACTTTATATACAACCTTGTAAGTTCCAGCCTTAGTTGTATCAACATTATTTGAAACCACTTCAAGCTTAGAAGTTAAATCATCACCATTTATATCTATTGCTTTTACACCATCTAGAGGATTAAATTTATCCCCTACATTTATAGTTAAGTCGTTTGTATCAATTGCTCCCATGCTTAAGACTCTTACTATAAAGAAACTTACTGAGCTATTTCCAGCTGCATCTGTAATAGCAACTTTCACTCTAAATACTCCATCCTTTGATGTATCTACAACATGTGTTATTACTGCTTTAGCTGTAACATCTCCATCTTTATTATCAGTTATCTTTAATGCTAAATCTTTTACAGGATCAAAAGTAGCTCCTACAGGAATTACTGCATTGTGACCTTCTATAACTGGTGCTATAGCATCTTCTTTAACAGTTACTTTAAAGCTCTTTTCAGCTTTATTCCCTGAAATATCAGATACAGACGCAACTACTTCGTAAGTTCCTGCTTTATTTATATCTAGCTTGCTATCATCTAAAGTTACCTTACTAGTGATATCTCCATCCATATCATCTACTACACTTAGTCCTAAGGCTTTTATTAAGTCTGGTTTTTCACCTTGTTGAATTACAGCATCATTTCCATATATAGTAGGAGCAGTACTGTCATTAGTGTATTTTAAAGTTAATGATCTTATATTAAATCCATCTACGTCAACATAAACCCTTAAGTTTTGTACTCCTGCTTGAAGATAAACAGGTGTTGAATCAGAATTAGCCCATTTATTCCAATCTCCTGTACTTGGCATCTTGGTTTTTCCTAGTTCTTTACCTTGGCTATCTTCTAGAATTGCCACAGGCACTGAGCTTACTGAATCTGCATAGTTATAAGTTACTTTGTATATACCTGCTTTCTTAACATTAACAGAGTAATCCATATATGAACCAACTACTGTATCCCCTATATTCTTTACTCCATCCTTAGTTTCAATAGCATAACCCTTATCTCTTGAGCCTCCAAATAAGCTATCTGCATTAATTACAGTTGTATCACCTGAATTATCTGCTTTGATTTCTTGAGGAGCCTGCTTCTTTACTATCTTTATTGAATTAAGAGTAAAACCTCCGTTTACAACTTCTATTCTTAAAGTTTGGGTACCAGCCTCAAGTCTTACTGTATCCTTCACTGAAAGTGTACCACCCCAGAACTTAGCAAAACTTAAAGTTGCAATATTTCCAGCTACATTTGTATCCTGTCCAACACTTAATTTTATTGCATTGGTAATTGCTGAATTATTGTAAGCAGTATAAGTTATAGTATAGTCCCCTGCTTCAGGAACATCTAAATAATAATCTATTCTATTTCCTGTTTGAACATCACTCTTAAGTGATCCCTTAGCTCTATATGCCATATCTTCAGTTAAAGTAATTTCTTTATCACTTACCTTATATGGTGTAGGCTTTTGGTCACTCTTCTGACATTTAATTGTAGTAGTTAAAGTGTTATCATTTGTTGAATCACTGTAGGCACTTGCAGGAATATTTACTACTAGTGGAAGATCCTCATAATATAGTGCTCCCCATTTTAGATTTAATCTTACGTGAGTTGCATCTAAATAAGTTGCGGATACTAATTGAACATATTTTCCTTCAGCAGCATCACCTGATAAGGTAATATCGCCTAATTTATCTTTATTAAATGTTCCTCCAGTTAGAGTAACATCTACAGAACTCGTATTCATTGGTATAGCATCTGTAGCTGCTATCTTCTCAACATCTGGATTAGCAGTTATTATAAAACTGCTTCCGATATTATAGGTTTTGTCTGACAGTCCTGCAACTTCTTTTGCAGCCATTAATACATTTATAGTCTTATCATAGTCAAAGTCTAAGCTAGAGCTTCCATGAAGTGTAATCTTAGCAGCTGTGTCATTAACTCTTGTAACCTCGTAATCTATACCTGCTGGCAAATTTTCTAACTTCCAGTTGGCTTTTGTAAGTGTATCAGCAAACTTTCCATCATAAAGGTTTACGTTGATTACACTGCCTTCTTCTTGTCCTTCATTTATAACATTATTAGTAACTCCAATTGCAGAGCCCACTGTGAACCAATCTAAATTAAATCCACTCTTAACTAAGAATTTAAGCGTATGCTCACCCTTTGTAAGGTTTATCCTAGTACTTTGAACCTGCCACTTTGACCAATCATCAGTCCCTTGAAGATTTACTGTTTTCACCAAGTCACTATCTGAATATAAATCAAATGTTGGTGCACTATTTGCTGAAGCGATATTTAAATTAAGAGTGTATTCTCCATCTTCAGCTACATTAACTTTGTATTCCATAAAGTCATCTTTATCTACAAATCCAAGCTTATCATCTTGTATCACTACACCTTTTGAATTAATGTAGTTCTTCCCTTCTATTCTTCCTGGAAGGTTATATATTGAAACTGCCTTCTCAACCTTAATATTTTTTATATTAAATTCACCTGCATCTATATTAAATCTAATCTTCTGCAGACCTTTGCTTGTAAAATTGATTGTATTTTTAACTGTAAAGTAATTACTCCAAGTACTGTTATCCCAAGCTGATTGCTGAACAAAAACATTGGTTAATTCCTTATCACCAAGCATAACATGTATCTGTCTATTTTTCTTAGCACCATCGTCATAGTTGCCCCATGGTGTAGCTGTTTCAAAAGTCATGTTATATAAACCAGCTTCATCTACATTTACATAATAGTCTAGGTAATTTCCATCATGTATATATCCTACATGATCTCCTTCAACCTTTATATTTGAGCTAGCATCAGTAAAGTTAGCTGAACTAAAGGTTCCTGGTAATTTGTTTATCTTTTCTGCAGCTATTGGGTTCCACTTGTAAGTAGCTACATTCTTTGCAGGTATTGTTGCAGTGATTTGTGCTCCGCTGCTTGTTAACTTGAAAGATTGTGCATTTTCTGTTTGGTTAACTACAACTGCAACTAATGATCCATCTGGATTCTTAAATACAACATTTGTTACTGTATCCTTTGAGCCATAATTACTATCTATTCTTACAGCTCCAGGTTTTATAAATTTTGAGAACTGACCTGTTATATAATACTCAGGAGTCGCCCAGTAATTATTATGATCATTAGCATCTAATACAAACATTGTAGGGTCTGGTGTTCCAGTCCATTGTTCTGGAGAAATATTGCTATCTAGCATTGTTACCCATGAATTATAACTTTCAGCATAGTTTCTATAGTATTGAATTATTCTGTCAGCTCCTGAAGTTCCCCAAACTGATCTTTCAGTTAGATTTACAGAATGACCTGGGAACATATCATGAACTTGTGTCATAGCTGTTGGCTCTCCGCCGTAGTCGTGGAAGGCTATACCATCTATTGCAGCTTTTCCAGCATCATTATTCATTGCTTGAGATGCAAAGCTTACTCCGCTATCAAAATTATGATCAAAAGCCCAAATCTTAATATCCTTGCCCTTTAATACATCACTCTTAGCTATATCAGCTTTAATAGCTATAGCTAACTTTTGCTCTTGCTCTGGTGTCATAGAGCAGCTTGGATAATCTATTTGAAGTCCTGGTTCATTTTGAAGAGTCATTGCATATATTGGAATTCCAAGCTTTGCGTACTCTTCTAAATATCTAGTATAATACATAGCAGCATCAGCAATGTGAGCATCACTTAATTTACCACCCTTTATTAACTTTCCATTATTCTCATAACTTTCACTACTGCTTGTTTGATCTTTCATCCAACCTGGAGGTGTCCAAGGAGATGAGAATAACTTAAGATTTGGATTAATCTTTAATGCTTCTTTTATTGTTGCTACTATATTGTAATCTATATCTTTTTGTATAGAGAAGCCCTTGCCAGTAGTGTTGTACCAATCTGGTCCTGAAGCTCCTGGAACATTGTCGTAATAAGTGTAGAATTCTCTTCCTGTGAAGTCTGCTGTACCTATAGTAAGTCTCATTAAGCTCATACCAGCTCCATCTACAGGATCAACTAACTTCTTTAAGAACTCAGTTCTTTTCTCTGGTGACATCTTGGATATATTATTAATTGTTGATTCTTCAAAAGAAGTTCCCATACCTAGGAAGCTTTGATACTTCTTTGAATCATCAATCTTTATATCAGTAATTTTTGAATCATCTTGTGAAGTTATATCAAGATTATCCTTCTTAGTTAAAGTATTTGATAAATCCTTTGGAGCATCATACCAGCTCATGCTTCCAGATTGCTCTGAAGAACTCATATATACCTCAACTGCTCCTGCTTTTATAACTGGGCCTGAAGGAGTAGTTCCTGGATTTTGTCCACCTCCATTATCATTTCCAGTATCCTCATAATCACCAATTCTAGTGAAGTTCATCCAATTGATATTAAAATTGCCGTTACCAGCCTTAAAGGTTAAGGTCTGCTTTCCAGCCTTCAAGTTTGCAACACCTTCAACGGTCTTCCAATTTTGCCATCCACCTGTATCTGGCACAGTTGCTTTTGTAAGATTCTTAGTACCTAAGAATAATTGAGCACCATCTGTTGATCCACCTGGACTTGCTACTCTAAATTCAACTTTATACTTACCATCCTGAGCTACATTTACGTCATAATTCATCCAGTCTCCACCATCTATATAACCAAGGTTTTTTCCACCACCCTGGTCACTAGTGTTTTCACTCTGAATTCCATACATGCTTGTATAAGCTTCAGCTTCAACTTTTCCAGGTATAGCTATTGAGTTATCTGGTTGTGTTGGTTTTTGTGGTAATACTGCTGTTTGTCCTTTTTTAAGTCCATATCCAAACTTAAATAAAGCTTTTCCATCTTCATTTTTACTTGTAATGTCAGAAGCATACCATGGCCAAGTTATATTTAGTTTACCTGTAAAGTCATAGTTACCAAATAAAACATCAGCAACTCCTTGTCCTTCACTTCCTGGAAGCCATGCTTCTACTAATCCATCCATATCATCTATTTGATCTGCTATAGTTAAAGGTCTTCCAGAAACTAAAACCACTACAACTGGAAGATTTGGATTTGTGTCTTTTATATTTTTAAGAGTTGTTAAATCATCTGAATCTAGCTTTAAAGCATCTGGAGATCTGTCTCCATCAGTTTCTGCATAAGGCTTTTCACCTATAACAACCACTGCCACATCATTATCTGCTGATGCTCTACCACGCATATTATAAGTTACCTTAACATCATTACCTACTGTATTCTTAATTCCTTGCAGTATTGTAGTTCCAGTAGTTGTATTTCCAGCAGCTCCCTGCCAAGTTATAGTCCATCCACCACATTGAATTCCTATATCATCAGCACTTTTTCCTGCTACAAGTATATTTTTCTTGTCTTTTAATTTACCAACTATATCATTATCATTCTTTAATAAAACTAAAGACTCTCTCACTGCTTGTCTTGCTATATCTCTATGAGCTTGAGACCCTACAGTGCTTAGCAAATCTCTTTGTGCATATGCATCTTCGAACAAGCCTTGCTCGAATTTAACCTTTAATATTCTTGTAACTGCATCATTAATTCTGTCCTGTGAAACTTCATTTTTTTCAACTAAATCCTTTAGATTTGTAATGAAGCTTCTCCATGAATTTGGAACCATAGCCATATCAATTCCTGCATTTACAGCTTGTTTTATCTTATCTCTTTCAGTACCTGAAAGTTGAGCTATTCCTTCATAATCAGATACTACTATTCCTTTAAATCCTAATTGGCCTTTAAGAACATTGCTTAGAAGGTCAACATTACCATGACACTTTTCACCGTTTATGCTATTGTAAGAAACCATAACTGATCTAGCACCAGCATTTATTGCTGCTATATATGGTGGAAGTAATTCATTTTTTAGAGTTTCACTAAGATTGCTAATTACAGCATTCCCCTGATTTACACCATCAGTAGTTAATCCTTCACCAATATAATGCTTTGCTGTAGCAATTACAGTATTATTCTTTTTAAGCGTTCTACTTGGATCTTCCCCTTGTAAACCTTTTACATAAGCCTCGCCAAGCTTCGCAGTAAGCGCTGAACTTTCTCCAAAGGTTTCATAGGTTCTTCCCCATCTTTCGTTATGAGGTATTCCAAGTGTTGGCGCAAAAGTCCAAGTTACACCGGTTGCTCTCATTTCTTCAGCAGTTGCTTGACCAATCTTCTTTACTATATCAGCATCTCCTGATGCCCCTAGGCCTATGTTATGCGGAAAAATTGTTGTTCCAAAAACATTATTATGTCCATGAACAGCATCTACTCCATATAATATTGGAATTCCAAGTCTAGTTTCTGATGCTGCCTTTTGGAAACCATCCACCATATTAGCCCAGCTCTCAGCAGTATTTGGAGTAGGAAGTGATCCACCTCCACTTAAAATTGAGCCAAGAAAATAATTTTTTACATCTTCTGTAGTAGCTGTCTTTCTTTCAGCCTGTACCATTTGCCCTATCTTTTCATCAAGTGTCATTCTAGATATAAGGTCATTTACTCTTTCATCCACAGAAAGTCTAGAATCTAGATATTTAGGAGCGTCCTCTGCTTTAACAATGGAAGATACTCCATTTCCTAGAACCATAGTTGTCACGAAGGTTGCTGTTAAAAATCTGGATAACCACTTTTTTAACATATTTACTATTCCCCCCTTAAATGTTTAATCTTCTCTCTAATCTTACCTTTAACCTTTGTACTGATGCTATTTAGTTAAAACACACAAGTACACTCACTTTACACTGCTTATATTTTCACTCTTTACCTCCTTATCTATCTCTTTTAGAAAGTAATCTGGGCTTATCCTTCCTGCTGCCAGCTGATAGCATAATTCTTCTATGTTCAGCTTAAAATTTGGAGTCAAGCTATCATGCCATGAGGTGCCACTCAATGATTTAGAATTATTGAGTATGCTTACCAATTCTTTTTGTATCTTTGTTTCTTTTTTATTTGAATAGTTCTCATACTTTTGTGCAGGAACTATTAACCCCTTTTCAAAACCCTTCTTAGCCCAATTTTCTGGCTTCATTAAGTACTCTAAAAACTTTATAGCTTCATCTTTAACCTGGGAGCTAGAAGATATGGCATAACCGCCACCATTCCAAGCAACTAGAGCATCATCATTAGAATTAGGCTCTAGTACTAATGGCATCTTACTTACCTCCATTTGATTTCTAAACTCCTCCGGTAATTCTGTATTGTTTACCATCCCAATCTCCCATGAACCTGTGTATATCATAGCGCTCTCTTTTTTGGTAAATAAATTCATAGAAGTATTGTAATCAAGCTGCGTCATTGTATCTGCAATACCACAAGCATCTATAAGAAGCTTTAAATCCTCTGCTGCTTTTTTAAATACTGGATTATCTATAAAACTTTCTTTACCGTGTATAGCATCATATATAAAGCTTTGATCTTGTCCCTCCATAAGCACTAATTCCTGATATAGTAGTGCCAAAGGCCACTTATCTTTGATATTTATAGTAATTGGAATAATCCCTTCATCTCTAAAACTCTTACAAACCTCAATAAGCTCTTTAAAATTCTTAGGTATATCTATTCCACTTTTATTAAATAGATCTTTATTATAGTAAAGAGCCATATAATCCATACTTTTAGGCACTCCATATAACCTTCCATCCAGACTAAAACCTTCTAGTGCTCCATCTTTAAATTCATCTTTTTTAAATTTATTACTATCTAACTCACAAGCATATCCACCTTTCATCACTGGATTAAAGAATGATGGCTGTCCCCAAACAAAAAATATATCTGGCAAATTATCACTTATGGCATATGCCTTAAATCTCTGTTTATAAGGTTCATCTTGATATGCTTCCACTTCAATGTTTACATTACTATTTTCACTCATGTATTTATCTATTAAGAGCTGTTCAAGCTTTCCTTGACCTGATTCTCTTTCTGGTAAGTTAGATAGAAATCTTATAGTAACTTTTCCATCCTTATGATAACCTTTACTTGGTGTAGTACTAATAATATCACTGCTACAGCTAGTACAAGTAATCATAATAAACACTGCTATTACTATATATCTAATAATTCTATAACTTTTTATTCTCATATATTTCTCCAATTTGCATGTGATTTTATAGATGTATCACTTTGAACCGAAATCTATTTTAAAACTCTCACGGTTTCTTGTGAGAGAATTTAAAAATAATAAATTTTATTACGAAGTGGTACATCAACATCTACTATTTTGTACTAGAACTTATAAATACAGTTTATCTACAGAGTAATTATATAAACCTCAGGTAAAAATTAGTAGTATCCAAAATTCAGAAAATGGTATGATTTTTCAGAACTTAAAGTTTATTGAACGATAAATTTAGGTGCCGTTAAAGCACCGTGCTGAAATTAAGTGGTTATTCATCCAATGTTTTAATGAGCTTGCGCAAAGAATTAATATTATTTTGTCATATTCCATGGCTAAAACTGTAAACTCACTACGTTCGAACAGTACAGTTTTTTAACGCCATTCCATCTGAAAAAATCATTTAATTCTAGTTGCTCGCTCATATAACATCTCCTGCATAACCACTTAATTTCAATAGTACTCTTAAATAAATCCTAAATTTAATAAGTTCCACATCTATAAATTGAAACAGTATTTCTTTTAATGTAAAATATATATGGAACAAAAATGAATCTATACCATATAAAAGGAGTCATATATGAGTTACCTTAAGAAACGGCTGGTAAAATTCAATATAAATTATATGAATCTTAGTATTAAAAATAAGATATTGATTTTTTATGTCTGCATTTTGTCTATAATTTGTTTAATACTAGGTGGTTATTCTTATTTAGTAGCTTCAAAATCTTTAAAAGATGAAGTAACTTCTATCAATATTAAAGACATTAATCAAACTGCAGACAGCATAAACTTCTTACAAAAAGATGTTACAGACCTATCTACATTTATATGTTTAAACCCTTTAATTCAATCTTTAGTAACTACCAATGAATCTTCTGATGAGTATGAAAAGTTTACTAAATACGGATTAGAACCGTTGAATATATTGCTTGCA
Organism: Clostridium fungisolvens; assembly: GCF_014193895.1. Taxonomy (NCBI): domain Bacteria; kingdom Bacillati; phylum Bacillota; class Clostridia; order Eubacteriales; family Clostridiaceae; genus Clostridium; species Clostridium fungisolvens. Next base: position 4,251,321 of record NZ_BLZR01000001.1, read on the forward strand.
TCTAAGGATTATATAAGCTTTATAGTCATATACGGTGATAAGGGTTCAAAATATTATTTAAGCAAGGATGGAAGTAATGGTCTCTCCTCTTATGATGCTGTAAAAAAAAGCGAGGTTTATAAAGATGCTCATGAATTAAAAGGAGCCCCTTTATGGGTTAATATAGGAAGCAAAAATAATATACTAATTTCTGATAATAGAAGTCCTAAGATAGCCATGGTTAGAACAATCATTGATACTAATACTCTACAAGAATCAGGACTTATGGTAATCTGCATAAATACATCCTTTATTGAAAACCTTTACTCACAGGGTCTAAAAGGCTCTGACAGTATAGCACTTATTGATAATAAAAATAATATTATTTCATCTAAAGATACAAAAAAATATCTTAACGACACAAATATAAATTATGTTTTTTCTAAATTATCCGAGGTTAATAGATATGAAAATCTAAACTTGAGTGGTTCAGATCTTTTAGCTACTTCTAGTGTCATAAAAGAAAGTAATTGGAAATTAATATCCCTTACCTCTCAAGTAGAAATGTTTAAGAGTCTTAATTCAATAATGACAATGACACTTACAGTAATAGGTTTTTGCCTTATAATTTCATTTTTCATATCAATATTTGTATCATCTAAGCTTACAAATCCAATAAAACAGTTACTGGCTTCTATGAGAAGAGTAAAAAGTGGAAATTTTAAAGAAAAAGTTGATTATAAATTTAACGATGAAATTGGAATGTTAGTATATCAGTACAATGATATGATTGATAACATACAAAATCTTATTAATAGAGTTTATAAGCTGCAGCTTAAAGAAAAAGAAGCTGAATTGAAAGCACTTCAAGCTCAAATCAATCCTCATTTTTTATATAATACTTTGGATATGATTTTTTGGAAATCAGAAAAGGCTAAACAAACTGAAATAAGCGAAATGGTGTATGCTTTATCAAAGCTATTTCGTACTACTTTAAATAACGGACAAGACTTCATCTTAGTAAAATCAGAAAAGGAGTTTATAGAGAACTATCTGTTACTTCAAGGTAAGAGGTTTAGAAATAAACTTGAATATTCTGTAGCTATTGATGATGATATTCTGTGTTATTCAATTCCAAAATTGATAATACAACCTTTTGTAGAAAATGCAATAATACATGGTACTGAGGCTGATAGTGATAAAAGCTATATTTCTGTAACTGGATCTGTTGTAGAAGAGAACTTGGTATTTTCAATTGAGGATAATGGTAATGGAATTGATGATGAAACAATGAATTCTCTACTTAATAGCAATTCCAATAATACTAACCACATTAACAAGCAAAAAGGTTATGCAATAGGAAATGTAAATCAAAGACTATCACTTTACTATGGAGAAAACTACTCATTAAATATGGAAAGCAAAACAGGACAAGGCACAAAAATCATGATATCTATTCCAATTAAAGATATATCGCTTTAATATAAGATATTTCATAAACTCTACTATTTATATATAAAGGAGATAATTTGCATGTATACATTATTTTTGGTTGATGATGAAATAGAACTTGTTGAAGGTTTAAAGGAACTAATTGACTGGAATAGCTATGATATTGAGATATGCGGCGAAGCAGATAACGGAGTAAGTGCCTTAGAGCAAATTCTTAAAATTAAGCCAGATATTATAATAATGGATATTAAAATGCCTAAAATGAATGGCATTGAACTCTTAGAAAACATATTTTCAAAAGGTTTAAATTCAAAGTGCATTATATTAAGTGGTTATGATGATTTTGCATATGCAAAAAAAGCAATTAGCTTATCGGCATGTAACTATCTCTTGAAACCTTGCCGTCCATCAGAAATATTAGATTCAGTAATAGATGCTAAAAACAAACTCATTGAAGAGAGATTAAAGGATGAACTTCTAAAAAAATACGAAGGTAATCTTAATGAATATTTACCAATAATTAAGAAGAACATTCTTCAGGACCTTATATTAAAACCCTATAACAAAACTAAAGTCTCTGAAGAAAATATTGCATTATATAATCTCAAATATGAAAATTTATTGATCTTCATAATATCTATAGACCATTCTACGCTTATATATGATCTGTTTAATGAAACTGACATAGATTTTATAAAAAGCTCTATAAAAACCATTGCCTCAGATGCTTTAAATACAGTGGAATATATGGATTACTTTGAAGAAGATGATGATATTATTGTTTTCTTGTCCTTCAGCAATGAAACAGCAAAAAGTGATACTATTTATCTTTCCCTTGAAAATATAAGGAATTCTATAAAAGCTTTTTTAGGATTTTCCGTAACCCTTGCACTTGGGAAAATAGTAAATAGATTAGAAGATATCAATTCATCTTATTTAAGTGCTAAAGCAGCCTTTGAGTTTAAATTTTTTCTTGGTGACAATAATATAATTCATTCAGATTATATAAATGGTTATAAAGTTGTAAATAACCCCTACCCAATAGATGAAGAGCTTAAGTTAATAAATTATCTTCGAACTGGTGCAATAGAAGAAATCAGATCAGCACTGAATAGCTTTTATGATAAACTCTGTAATGGAGGGATGCCTACAAAGAAAAATATTCAAGGTGCTACCCTGTCACTTCTAGGATCTATTAATAAATTCTGTATAGAAAATGATATTGATATAAATGCCTTATCGAAGCTGAGTTCACCTTTTGACGTGGTACTTCAATGTGAAACAATTGATGAATTAAAAAATCAACTTGAGCTTATTATCTCTAATATATTTGCAAAAACTAATCCACTAAATAAAAATAATTCTCTAATAAAACTAGCAATAAACTTTATTACAGAAAATTATTCAAAAGATATCACATTGGAAAGCATAGCAAGAGAAATACATTTAACTCCTGGCTATATAAGTCAGTTATTCAAACAGGAAACAGGAATAAACTTTCTTGAATTTCTTCATAAATACCGCATAGAAAAATCTAAGGAATTATTAAAAAATAAACTCTTAAAAAACTACGAGATTGCTTACATGGTAGGCTACACAAATGAAAAACATTTTTCTAAGACCTTTAAACGATACACAGGCCTTACGCCAAGTCAGTATAGGGCAAGCGTTGCTTCTTAAAATTAGGCACCGTTAAAGCGTTGTGTTGAAATTAAGTAAAAAAATAGATAGCGCCTTAACTATAACCACTTAGTTATTATTTTTAATGTAGTATACTATTTAAATTAACTTGCAAATAATATATACTTTTCCTATAAGATTAATAAAGATGTGCCACTTCAATCCGAAAACTATCTTCTAAGCTCCTCTGGGTTCTGAGAGGAGGCTTTGAAAATATAGGTTTCATTATTAAGTGGCACATCCATAGATATTTAAATCATCTATAATTTAGGAGGGTTATTTCATGTCAAAGCTACTAAATTCATTAAACACTAGTAAATTTAATCTACCAAACCGTTTAGTAATGCCCCCAATGGCAACTTCTAAAGCTGGGGTAACCGGTGAGCTTACAGAAGATATAATAAAATACTACGATGAAAAATCAAAAGGCGGATATATTGGGTTAATAATTATAGAACATAGCTATGTTTCAAAAGAAGGCAAAGCTAATCATAATCAACTTTCTATTTCAAGAGATAATGATGTTGAAGCCTTAAAAGCTCTTGCAAAAACTATTCAAAACAACGGTTCAAAAGCAGTTATGCAAATAAATCACGCTGGTGGATCTACAAAAGAAGAAGTGACAGGTTCACTACCAGAAGCTCCTTCTGCCATAGAAAATCCATATACAAAAATCGTTACTAAAGAACTTTCTAAGGAAGATATAAAAAAAGTTATAAAAGACTTTGCAGAAGCTGCTAGAAGGGTTAAGGAAGCTGGTTTTGATGCTGTAGAAATTCATTCAGCACACGGATATTTGCTTAATCAATTCTACTCTCCTATATTCAACAAGAGAACTGATGAGTATGGCGGAGATATATTAAACAGGATAAGAATACATCTTGAAGTTATCAAGGCAGTAAAAAAAGCTGTAGGTGATGACTTCCCTATATTATTAAGATTAGGCGCTTTAGATTATGAAGAAGGTGGCGCTACTCTTGAAGATGCTAAAATAGCTGCTAAAGAATTTGAGAAAGCAGGAGTTGATATTTTAGATATCTCTGGAGGATATAACCGTTTTATGGTACCTGGTTTTACAGAACAAGGCTACTTCTATCCTGTAACTGCTGAGTTAAAAAAAGTTGTTAAAATACCTATAATTTTAACTGGTGGTGTTGTTGATGCTAATGCTGCAGAACAACTTTTAGCTGATGAAAAAGCCGATTTAATAGGCGTTGGAAGAGCTATATTAAAAGATTCTGATTGGGCTAAAAAAGCTATTGAAAGTCTTAAATAATTTATATATAAAATTATAACAAAAGGGCAGCTACTCATTAGCTGCCCTTTTGCATCAAATATATCCCTTATAATTGTCATCATCATTAAGTGTATTTAAAAGATGCTTAATCTCTTGGTCCTTATCTTTATCCATAACCAAGATAACATCACCTGCGTCTACTATAACTAAGTCCTTTATTCCAAAGCCTATTACTAGATTTTTATTACCAAATACAGAACAGTTTTCGCATTCCTCTAAGAAAACGTTCTTTGAAATACTATTGTTCCTATGGGTACCTAAAAATCTACTTAATGCACTAAAGCTTCCTATATCATCCCATAAAAAGTCACTCTTCAGAACATAGGCCTTTCTTGTTTTTTGCATAACTCCAAAATCTATGGAGATACCATCTATCAAGCAATATTGTTCTGTTATTGTACTTTCTTCGTTTTCTGTCCCAAGGTTCTTATATATCTCCATCAAACTTTTATACATCTTAGGAAGATATTTTTCTATCTCTCTCAAAATTACGTCTGCTCTAAAAACAAACATACCGCTGTTCCAAAGATAGGTGCCCTTTAGTATGAAGTCTTTTGCTACCTCAATATTAGGTTTTTCAGTAAACCTGGCAACCTTAAAAGTAGCTATATTTCCACCAACTCTTTCGCCCATCTCAATATAACCATACCCTGTTTCCGGTCTAGTTGGTTCAATTCCTAAAGTTACTATACCTCTTCTTCTATCTGCTATTTCCACTGCCTGCTCTAAAGTGTCCAAGAAGTTCTTCTCTCCTTCAATATGGTGATCTGAAGGTAATACCATCATCACAGCATCCTTATCATTTTTAAGAAGCTTTACAGCTGCAAGACCTATGCAAGTAGCTGTCTCCTTATTGCTGGGTTCTGTGAATATATTATCAGCACAAATGTCTGATAGCTCTTCTTTTATTTGATTCTCATAATCTTGATTGGTAATAACATAGATATTGTCAGTCGGTACCAATGGGCGAACTCTTTCAACAGTATTAACTAAAAAGCTTTTGTTATTTACCACCTTCAAAAACTGTTTAGGTCTGTCTGATCTAGATAGTGGATAAAGTCTTGTTCCCTTGCCTCCTGCTAAAATCAGTGCATAAAGCATTTAGCCTTCAACTCCAAGTATTGTTATACACTATACTATGTTTATCCCTGAAGTAGTGTGAAATATCTTTTCAAATAAATGGAAATATATACTGAGACTCATATCTCCAATTTATTATTAATTGCTTAATACTTTCAATGACTCACTCATTTCATTAATAACTAATAAACGCAGATCTTTATTATTAAACTCTAATACTTTCACTAAAGTAGCTTGTTCATTTGAAAAACACTTAATTGTAGTTGGTGCCGGCCATATTATTGGACAAGATGGTCTAATTGAAAAATTGAAGACTAAGGGATATACTATTACAAGACTTGAATAGTATGGTATGAAAATATGCCCTAATATGAAATGAGATAAAAAAAGCTGTTTACCTAGTAGCTTTTTTTATCTCATTTTTCATTCTTAATATCTAAAATACTGCAATAAACTTATAAAATTTTTCCTATATAAACATTTATAAATAAAACTTTTTAAATTTATAACTTCTTAAAAATTTACGCCTAAAATGCAGGTTTGAGAGCACTTTAAGACTTACTGCATTAATTAATAACTTTTTATTATCTCCAAATCACATTTTTCTTTGTCATTTCTATAACTAGTATATGAGATTTTTCTATGGCCTTAATCTTTACATCTTCTTCAACAATCTCAGCTGCATCTCTTTGATTAAGCTCTGTACCATTTACTGTACTTGTGCCTTCTATTTGTACCATATACGCCTGTCTTCTGTTCCCTACAGCAAAGTCTATTTCCTTGCCTTCTTCTAATTCAAGTGCATAGAAATTTATATCTTGATTTACTTTTATAGGCGCATCTCCTTGTTTTGAAGATACAAAATGAAACCATTTATTTTTTCTTTCTTCCCAATCAAATTTAAAATCTCCATATTGAGGAGTATGGTTCTTCTTATCTGGTAAAACCCAAATTTGAAGGAATCTTGCAGTTACATCACCTCTATTGTGCTCACTATGATAAACTCCAGTACCAGCACTCATATACTGTACTTGGCCTCTTCCTATCACGCCTTTACTTCCCATTGAGTCTTCGTGAGTAAGTTCACCTTCTATCCCATAGGATATTATCTCCATGTCCTTATGTGGATGCATATCAAAGCCTGTATGTGGCTGAATCAAATCATCATTTATTACTCTTAAATCTCCAAAACTAATATTTTCTACATTAAAATAATCTGCAAATGAAAAATGAAATAAACTATCAAGCCACTGATTTTTGCTACGTCCCATATCACTACTTTTTATTTTTCTTATCATCGCTTTCACCTCTATATAAAATTTAGTTAATTACTTTTAATAACCTTATAACTTCATGATACATTAACATTTTATCGTTGTCAATAACAATTATCAGTAAGTACTTGCTATTATAAACACTGTATTTTATAAAGTTTATCAAAGCATTTAATATATAAATTCATAAATACAAAAATACAAGCTCCACTTATTTATTCATCCTTAGCTTAACCACTAATAAAAATTAAATTATGAATTATTTTATAGACTGTAGAAAATATTATATGGTAACCAAATGTGTTACAAACTTTTTCTTTCAAAAACCACACTTAAATAGTATAATTATTACGAATATCAAAGGTCCGTTTTTAGGAGGAGTTTATGGATAAACTAATGGAGTTAGTACAAAAAGCTAAAGAAACTCATTGTCTTACAAAGGATGAGTTAGTTGAACTTTTAAAAAATGACGAAATAAATGAAGCAATATATAAAGCAGCTGATGAAGTTCGAGAAGAATATCGTGGAAACGAAGTTCTTTTAAGAGGACTTATAGAATTTACAAACATATGCAAGAGAAACTGCATGTATTGTGGGCTTAGAAGAGACAATAAAAACCTTGAAAGATATAGATTATCTGAGGAAGAAATCTTAGATTTTGCCACTAAAGCAGTTGGTTATGGTTATAAAAATTTAGTTCTTCAAGGTGGAGAAGATGATTACTTTACTATAGATAGAATGTCTAGCATAATAAGAAAGATAAAAGCACTAGGTGTTACTCTTACTATAAGTATAGGTGAAAAAACATATGAAGAATACAAAGCACTAAGAGAAGCTGGCGCTGATAGATATTTACTTAGAATAGAAACTACTGATGAGGATTTATACCATGAGCTTGATCCTGGTATGAGTCACGCTGAAAGAAAGAGATGTCTTAGAGATTTAAAGAGTCTAGGCTATGAAGTAGGTTGCGGTTCACTAGTTGGACTTCCTAACCAAACAATTGAATCTATAGCAGATGATCTTCTATTCTTTAAAGAGATAGATGCTAATATGATAGGCATTGGACCATTTATACCAAATGGAGATACTCCTCTAGCTGATTGTGCTGGTGGCGACTTCCACATGTCAATTAAGGTTATGGCCTTAACTAGACTACTTATGCCTGGTATAAGAATTACTGCAACTACTGCTATGGAAACACTTAATAAAAACGGTAGAGTTATAGCCCTTGAAAGTGGTGCCAATGTTGTAATGCCTAATGTTACTGAAGGTGATTACAGAAGACTTTATGCCTTATATCCAGGAAAGATATGTATAAATGATACTCCTGCTCATTGTAGAGGATGTATTTCTGGAAAGATTAAAGCTCTTGGTAGAACAGTATCCGATATATCAAATGATGGATCAATCCTTACTATTGAAAAAACTAACATTAGTTCTTAATTTAATACATATATACAAAGTTCGTATATAATTTACAAAAACCAGCTTGAGAATAAATCAAGCTGGTTTCTTATTTACTTTATTTTAATGCTATATTTAAAAACATTATTGAAATTAAGTGGTTATACAGTAGATGCTATTTAACCTCGCTCACACACGCTATAATTTAAACTTCTCTATTACTTCTTTTAAGCTTTCAGCTTGTCCATTTAAATCTAAAGCTAATTCATTAATTCTCTTATTATCCAAAGCTTCATCTTCTATTACAGCTGTTACTTCTTCTGTGGCTGCAGTGTTCTGCTGCGAAATAGCTGCAATATTTCCTATAGCTATATTTAAATTATTTTTTCCTTCGTCTATATTTCTTACAGAAGTCATTGACTGCTCTATTGCAGCAGATACTTCTCCAAAGGTTTTTTCTAACTCACTAAAGGATTCTATTGTTGATTTAACCTGTAACTGCTCTTTTTCAAAAGCTTCCTTTGCACTATCCGCAATTATCATAGAATCATTGATAGCTGAATTTACGTCTCCAATTATATTCTTTATTTCTAATGAAGCCTTTTGAGATTGCTCTGCTAATTTTCTTATCTCATTTGCTACAACTGAAAATCCTTTTCCAGCCTCTCCTGCTCTTGCTGCTTCAATAGAAGCGTTTAATGATAATAGATTGGTTTGATTAGTTATACTGTTTATCTCATTTAATATCTTTAAGATTAACTGAGTGCTATTTGTTAGCTTATTTATTGTACTAGCAACTTCAGTCATAGCCTGAGAATTTTCTTTTGAGGTTTCATGTAATTCATTTATATCTTTCGTATTATTCTTTATAGCATTTATAGCATTTTCTTTTGCATCATTAAGGGTTACTAATACTTCAGTAGTATACTTAAGTTGATCATCTAGGTCTGTATTTATAGACGCACAATTCATAGTATCTTCCGCCTGTTTAGATGATCCTATTGATATTTCTTGTATATTTCTAACAACATCCTCTGACTTTTCATTTATACTATTAGATACCTCTAAAAGATGAGATGAAATAGATGCTGTTTCATCTGCCAGTATTGCAGTGTTGGTTAACGCTCCTTTTAGCCTTGCCACCATATTATTAAAATTAATCGATAACTCGTTTAATTCTTTTATCTTGTACTTCTTATCAGATATAACCGTAAAATCACAATTAGAAACCTTGGTAACTAAAGATATAAAATTCTTTATTGGCACAGTAATTTGCATAGATATCGGAATAGATGCTAATGCTGCTAAAAACAAACATACTACTAGTATTATTAAGGAGTATTTGCCTACATGTAGTGCAGTACTATATAGTTCACTTGTAGGTATTAAAGCTACATACTTCCATCCAGTCTCTGATAACGTAGAATATGCTATATAATAAGATTGTCCATTTATTTTCTCCGTAAGTTCTCCTTCTTGCTTGTCCTTTATAGAAGAATAAAAAGCTTCATTATACTTCTCTCCCAAGGTTAATTGAGTATTCCCCCCAATTAATTCTCCTTTTTCATCGACTATTATTACCTTACCATTATCCCCTATATTAATATCTTCCATGGCTTTCTTAAATATACTATCTGCTACATTTATTTGAAGCACCCCAAGCTGTTTGCTTGAAACACCATTGTTTACTGACTTAATATAGCTTAATTTCTTTTCTCCATCTTGATCTGTAACTGCCCAGAAGCCTTTACCCGGTTCATCTATAGCTTTTTTATACCACTCTGTTTTCTTAGCTTCTTCTCCTATTTTTTGTGAAGAATCTTCAAACACCTCATTTTTAGTGTTAATTGACAATCCGTCATTATCTTTATATAAATATATACTATCTAATACTCCACTATTATTAAGACCTATGATTTTTTGAAGGTTCTGTTTAGCATCCGATGCTTTACTTATAACCTGATCTCTTTCACTGCTTGAGAAACTCATAGCATCAGTAATATTAGCATTGGATAATATCTGAAAGGATATCTGATCCGAAAAATCACTTATAAGTCTTACATAATGCTTGTTCTGATTTAAAATATGATCTGTAGATGCCTTAAACTCTTTAGTCATACTACTTGACATAACTGCAAAATTAAACGAAGTAGTAATTATCATAACAACTAATACTAGAGTTACAAAGGCGATAACTAATCTTCCAAGTAAGCTTTTTATACTAAAGATATCCTTAATAAAAACGTTATCAATTTTCTTGTTGCTAAGTTTAGATGAAAGCGAAGGTTTTAAACGTTTAGATTTAACTGATGATTTTAAATCCTTCTTTCTTTCCTTATTCTTAAGCCTCTTTTTAACCATAAATTCTCCTCCTCTTTATTAGGGCAATCGTTTGCACAAATGCGTGCAATTAAGACATCTATAATTATATCTAATCACTTATTGACAAAAAAGTCAACTTACATCCATTAGTAAGTTGACCTTTTTCTAAATATTTTTAAATAGGTTAAGATTTTCATTATATTTTTGCACAAAAGCTGTCTTATGTCATCGAATTCATTGCTTTTTGACTATGTCTCATTCTGTATGCAGCTATTAGCAAGAAAGCTACTGAGAATAACAGAAGAACAGCAAAATTCAATCTGATATCACTTAAACTATTACCATTTTGAAGCTTTTGTATTCCATCAATAACCCATCTTTGAGGAGTAAAGAATGATACTTTCTGAACTGTATCAGGCAATAATTTTGCTGGAACAAAGCATCCAGAAAACATAGCAGTTGCAGTGACTATTAAGCTAGTAAAGGTAGAGAAACTCTGAGATTCATTGAACAATGCTATACATAACATACCGAAGGCAACAGTTACTATTGATATCATAATTAAAAGTAAGAACATTGGTAATAAATCAACGCCAGTTTCTATATTAAATACATATTTTAGTGAAACTAATATAATAACTACTTGAAGTGCTAAGAAGATTACATTAGACAATATATTGGCGAAGGTATATTTTATAGTGGATACTGGAGCTACAAATATTCTTGAATAAGTATTCTCCTTTTTCTCCTTTATTGTTAGTCCTGATATCATTATAGATCTTAACATCATATAATATATCATAAACCCGATACTTGCCTCTGTTACAGCCAATCCATCACCTTTATCCTTAAGCGGAGTTTTTTCAATCTTCACAGACCCATTTTTGTACTCTTCTAGCATCTTATAAAATTTATCCTTATCTCCAGAAGCGGCTTTTCCTAAATCAGAAATATTTTTAGTCTGAAAATCTAATACCCCTTTTAAACTATCTGTGAAGCTATTTGCCTTTGAGGAGTAAATTTCTGCTCCAGTAATATCTCCTGACATAATATCATTTTCAAAACCCTTAGGTATGGATATGGCTAAAATTATATCATTCTGAGTTAGTTTTTCTTTAATATCCTTCTCATCCTTTATTGTTACTATATCTACCTGAGTCATATTCTTCACATTTTCTATTACTTGGCTTGATACTTTGGAATTATCATTATCTATGATACCTACTCTTATTGCACCTTGAGATACAGTATATAATTTCATAAATACCAATATTACAAGCACTGGTACTAAAAGCTGCATTAATGCTTTTGGAGAATCAAAAATTAATTTCAAGTTTTTCTTTACTAAAACCAAAATCTCATTCATTTTAAGCTTCCTCTCTTCTCATAATAAATGGTAGTGCCATAAATAAGGCTGATAATGATAGACATATCAATAATGTGGTATTGAATTTAGAAAAATCATTATTAAACGCTATATTAATAATAGTTCTATTTACCCATCTAACTGGCGACAACTTTGTTGCTATAGCTAAAGCACCAGTAACATTCTCGCTTATATAAACATATCCTCCACCAAGGAATGTTAAAGCCGGAATTATAACTACGTTTAAAAGCATTTGACCAGTCTTTTCGTCTTTAACTATAAACCCGAGACATACACCTAAGGATGATGAAAATAGATTTAAAGCTAACATTACTACTAGAATACTTAAAAGATGATCTCCCCAGTAAACTTTCAAAACGAAGGTAGCAAATAGAAATGCAGGTATCAGTGTTACAATGGTTATCAAGAAGGTTGCTATTATTTTAGTAAATACATATTCACCTCTAGACACACCAGATACAATAGTTCTTCCCTCTATCTTCATGTTTCTTCCTTCAACTACCATGAAGTATCCGAACATTCCACCATATAATATCATCATTGTTATTTCAACTACTCCATAGTAATCAAAGGATCTAGTCTGTCTGCCTATGGATACAGTATTCACTTTTGTATAGCTCTTTGAAAAATCATCATTCACTAATTTTATATTTTGTGGGGCAAGTTTACCTATAGCGCCATATACACCGTATCTTTCTACTATCCCTTGCAAACCACCCATAACAATATTTACTGAAATATTATCTTTTTCATTTTTATAAACTTGTATTTTATCACTTTGAAGTTCTACTAATATATTATCTGAGTTCTTCCTTACAATTTCCTTAGCTTCATTTATATTGCTGATTTCCTTAAAGGTTACTTTACCAGCTTTTTGCTCTTCTTTAAATCTATCAAATATATCTCTAGTATCTTTCGAACCATTATCTACATAAACTATATTCATCTTATCTAAATCCACTGTACTATCAAAAGCATTGGCCAGTGCGCTTCCAAGTATAACCATAAAAACTATTGGAAATACTAACATTGACACTAAACCAGATTTTTCTTTGATTGAATACAATATAGAATACCCTACATGCTTTAAAATCCTCATGATGATTCCTCCTAATCTCTAAGCTTTCTACCTGTAAGACTTAAAAATACAGTTTCTAAATTTATCTTTTTATACTCTATATTTCTTATTAACATATCTTTGCTACTAAAATAACTGATTATCTTATCTAAGTTATTTATTTCTCTTACTGAATTTATAGTTATCTTTTCATCATTTATTTCAAAACCTTTAACTCCTGGTATCTCTTTCAATTCTTTTTCAACTAGCTTTTCTATACCCTCAACTTGAATTTCAAGACTTTGAGTATCTGATACTATAGATATTAAAGCTTCCTTAGTTCCTTCAGCAATTACCTTACCATGGTCCATAATAACTATCCTAGAACACAGCTCTTCAACCTCCTCCATGTAGTGTGAGGTATATATAACTGTACATCCTTGCCTATTTAGTTCTTTAACAGATCTTAGTATATGATTTCTTGATTGAGGATCTATCCCTACTGTAGGTTCATCCATTATTATTAACTTAGGCTTATGAGCTATTGCACAAGCTATATTAAGTCTTCTTGCCATTCCACCTGAAAATTTCTTTGCTTGAGTCTTTCTATGTTCTAAAAGTCCTGTAAATTCTAGCGCTTCTTCTACAGCAGCTTTTAGTTCTTTTCCTTTTAATCCATATAGTCCTGCAAAAAAGCTTACATTTTCCTCTGCGCTTAATGCGTTGTATATAGCAAGACTTTGAGGCACCAAACCTATTTGACTTTTTATTAATCTTTCATTTGATTTAAAGTCTTTGCCAAACAGATATATCTCACCTCTAGTTGGTTTAAGAAGTCCTGTTATTATATTAATTGTTGTACTTTTTCCTGCTCCGTTTGGTCCGAGTAGCCCAAATATCTCCCCTTCTTTAACCTCAAATGAAAGGTTATCTACTGCTACATAATCACCAAATCTTTTAGTTAAATTTTTAATACTTAATAAGTCCATTATAAATTCTCCTCTCGATATAACATTTTATTTAAGATCGCTTCACGATTTATTTATCTGCTTTCCATACTTATATTATAGAAAAACCCTCTCTACTTCATCAGTAGAGAAGGTCATATCTTCACATGACTTTCGTCATATATATCATCTTTATCTCACATTACTTATATCATAAATAACTTCACACCTTGACTATATCTAGAACCAAAGCATTATATTTAGTGATATCTTTATTTCAGCGAATTTCTTAAGTATAAGCTAGATTATTAAAATCAAGTGGTTATGCAGGAGATGCTCTATGAGCGAGCTATTAGAATTAAATGATTTTTTCAGATGTAATGGCGTTAGGAAAATGTACTGTTCGAACGTAGTGAGTTTACATTTTTAGCCATGGAATATGAAAAAATCATATTAATTCTTTGCGTAAGCTCATTAAAGCATTGGATACATAACCACTTAATTTCATTATAGTGCTCTTAAGTTAAACCTTACCTTTTATATAATATATCGCTATTTGTGTTCTATGATTCAAGCCCGTCTTATCTAAAATATTAGTTATATAATTCTTTACAGTTCCCTCAGATATAAATAGCTTGGCTGATATTTCTTTATTTGACATACCTTCTGATATAGCCTTTATTATCTCTAACTCTCTTTCGGTAAATAAAGAAGTATCTATTTTTTCTTCATTATAGGACATATTCTCTTTAAATTTATTAAATACACTTTCTTCCATTACATTATTGCCGCTTGCGACTAACTTTATTGTATTTATAATCTTATCAGGAGGATTATTTTTTAATATATATCCACTAGCTCCATTACTTAAAGCCTCTTTTATATATTCATCCTCATCAAAAGTTGTAAGTATAATAACCTTTGACTTAGTTTTGTTTATTATCTCTCTAGTAGCATCTACCCCGTTCATTAAAGGCATTCTTATATCAAGTAAAACTATATCTATTATATTCTTTATACAAATATCTAACGCCTTGAGCCCATTTTCTGCTACATCTATAACCTCTATCTCCTCATCCATCGACAAAATTATCCTTAGACTTTCTCTAATCAAGGCATCATCATCACATATTAGAAGTCTTATACTCATGCTCTCTCTCCTTTAATATAGGTAATAATAAAGTTACTGCAAAACCGTCACTTCCATCAAATAATGCATTACCACCAGCATCTATACATCTTTGCTCAATCCCTGAAAGTCCTAGTCCCTTTTTTACATTAATTATTCCTGACCCATTATCCTTAACAAAAACCCTTATAACTTTATTTAATACATCTATAGCCACTTCAACATTACTAGCATTAGAGTATTTTATAGTATTAGTCAAGCTTTCTTTAATACTTTCAATAATTAAGCTCCAATGACTATACTTAATCTTATTAAGATCTCCTGTGTATACCAAACTATATTTTAATTCTGTTCCTTTTGTGCAGTCTTCTAACACCATCTTTACTCTATTTATTCCTAACTGCTCAGTTGGAGGTTTTACCTTCCTTAACGTAATTCTTATATCGTCCATTCCATCTCTTAGAACTTTAATAGAATTATCAATCATTCCTTCAGCCTTATCTTTGTCACTCTTCATTATAAATTTAGCAGCCTCAAGCTGCATTAAACTTGCTGCAATTGTATGCCCTATTTTGTCATGCATCTTTTGGGATAATGAATTGCGTTCCTCTAACTGAGTTGTATATAACACTTGTTTCTCATAACTTTTTAAATCATCTATCTCTTTAGTATAATTATAATTTTTTTCTCTAAGTAAATCATTTTCCTTTAGAAGATTATCAATTCTTGCAAAATGTTTTGTAAAAATTGAATCTAACATTATAATGAGTAAAACTATAAAAACATAGATGGGCTGAATACTTACACTCATAATAATAAGCATTACTATCGATACCACTGAAAATATTATCTCATTTAGATTAATTGCCTTGGTAATATCATATATTGAACATGGCAATAACACTATAAACAAATTATTTATATATATGCTTGAATATAATATTACGATAATAGAAATCACTGGTATAATTATACTGTTTTTATGTTTTATAAGAACATAATATGACACACTTGTTATGATATAAATTAATAGCAATATCACAATATTTGTAGAGAATACCTTCTCTTCAATATAATCATATATACAATATACAATTATTAAAACCCTAAGTAATAGTAAATAATCACTTCTATTTTTCAAAATGTTCTTCTCCTTAAAATTAGGATTAAGTTGTTTCACAAGCTTGTCTAATTTTTAACTTATTTAAGCAAGGTAACCATTAAGGTTTATGATTATTGCAAATATAAATCAAGCACTTACATAATAAATATTTATAGGGTTCCACTTTCTATTTTTAAGCTGTACATGATATATTTGTTCCATTTCAAATATGTACATCTTAAATTTCTTTAATGGATCCCTATATAATTGCCACTGTAAAAATCAGAGTGTCTATTTAATTTCTTTTAAACTCATTAAAGCATCGGATGAATGACCATTTAATTTCCACACGGTACTTTAAAAGTGCCTTAGTTAAATTTAAATATATCAATATACACAATTTTCCTTAATATCTATTATATGATTTATATATATTGGCTTCAATAATTATTATTTAAACTTATAGAGTAATCCATCCTGAACTGCTGAAAATGGAATATGAAATTCTTTAATTCCTGAAGCATATGGCGCGATATCGTATAGTTGAAATACTATAACTATTCCATCCTTATCAATATAGAAATCTTGTTTGTTCTTAATTCCTTTGAATCCATTTTCATCTTGGAAATACTCACTTGGATTTTTAGCAATCTGTTGCCTAATAATATCATTTATTTTAGTTTGATAATCATATCCTTCTTTAAACAGTTCAAATAGTCTCAATCTTTTGCCTTGATTAAAATCATAATTATATGTATTTCTTGTAGTTAACCCGTGTGCTCCACCAGTGAACTGATAATAATCAACTACTAAACTTACAAAGTTTTTAGTGTTATAAGGTATCTTATATACTGTATCTAATGAATAAGGCCTAAAATCTATACCTTTACTTTTTGATTCTGCTTCATCCTGCTTAGCTAGTTCAACCAAATCTTTTTGCCAGTCAGCTATATCTCCCTCAACTATACCATTAAACTCTTTCACGTTACTATTATTGTTTTCAACGATAATTGGTATTTTTATATCTATTGTTCCATATGACTTAGTTTCATTTATTCTCTTTTCAGTAAACTTATAACCTTCATCAACTAAAGTCATTCCACACATCACAAAACTTAACAAAATAACTCCGATAGTTTTTGATACTTTTCTTATGTTCATCATCTTTTTATCCCTCCCTATACTTTTGATAATATTTTATCCACAACTTAAATAACTATAAGCAGTTATAAACATAAAACTCACAAAACTTTAACAACTTATCCACATGCAAATGTGGATAATGTGAATAGTTTACCATTATATGTAATATATATATTGAATAATTTTATTTTCATTAAATATAATAACTATAGTGGTTTTATTTGGACCCAAAGTAAAAAAAGATCTATATAGGCTTAATTTTGCTATATAAAATTTGAAATACAGTTTTATATTTATAAACTTCACGATAAAGGAGATTTCTTATGAATAAAAAAGATTCGTTACTATCTATAGCATGTATAATTGTTACGGCATTAATTATCTTAGTTGTATTAATTGGGCAATCATTAAGAATTGAAAAAAAGTTAGGTTTTTTGCCACAATTGAAAATTGCTCAAGAAAATGAAAATATCCCCATAAAATCTGTGATATCTAGTGATACCTATTCTATAGAAAGATGCACTTTCACTACTGAAAGTGTTCTTACTAAATTCGACGGTGCTAACCTTACTACCGCTGACATTGGTATTCCGATTTTATGCTATCATGATGTTAATCCTACTAAAGGTAATAATCTTTTGCTTAATCCTGATAAATTTAGGCAACAGATGAAATACTTAAAAGACAATGGCTATTTTACACTTACAATGGATGAGCTTTACGGATATTTAAGAGAAAATACAGCCATCCCATCAAAATCAATAGTACTAACCTTTGATGATGGCTATATAGGTAATTATACATATGCATACCCTGTACTTAAAGAATTCGGGTTTACTGCAACTATATTTATGATAAGTGAGTGTGTGGATAAGGATTCATACTTAACTTCTGGTCAAATTAAAGAGCTTTCAGAATATGGCATTGATATAGAAAGTCATACTACAGATCATTCAGATCTTACCAAGCTCAGTTTATCAAAACAGATTGATATAATGAAGGAATCAAAATATTCACTTGAAAAACTCTTAAACAAACCAATTAACTATATAGCATATCCATACGGTAAACTAAATAATAATGCTAAGGAGGCAGCTGCTGCTGCTGGATATAAAATGGCTTTTAATGTTCAAGGAACTTTAACTGATAAAAAAGATAACATATACAACTTAGATAGGTTTTACATAGGCAACAATTTTTCTATGAGCGATTTCATAAGAATAGTTACTTTGAAACGAACTTAAACTTTTCAAGTATATAAAGATGAACCATTTCGGATCGAACTGGTTCATCTTTATATAACCTCCTTCCTTTTGATATCTATTGCTAATTTGTAGAAATGCCACTTATTATGTTATAATATGGGTGTTAAATAAGCTTTAAATATTACATGTAAAAAGGATGGATGATATGAAAAAGAAGGATACCTTTTTATCTATAGCATGCATAATTCTTGCTATATCTATTATTTTTGTTGTTTTCACAGGTCAGTCAGCAAGAAAAAATATTAGCTCCTCTACTCCAGAGATAAAAATTACTGCAAAAGAAATCACTGAAGTACCAAGCACTACGGATAAGGTTGTTGCTGATACTAAAGAGACTTCAACAGATAATTCTAATAAAGATAGATTTTCAGGATTAAAGCTTACAAAAGATGACAATGGATTACCTATCTTATGCTATCATGATATAAATCCAGTTAAAGGAACAGATTTAGTTCTAGACCCTGCTAAATTCAAGGAACAAATGAAATACTTAAAAGATAATGGTTATTTTCCAATAACATTGGACGAGCTTTATGGTTATTTCAAAGAAGATAAGGGTATCCCAGAGAAATCAATAGTTATTACTTTCGATGATGGTTATGTAGGTACATATACATATGCTTTTCCTATACTAAAGGAATTTGGCTTTAAGGCTACTATATTTATGATAAGTGGTTCCATAAATAATCCGGCATATTTAAATGTTGAACAACTTAAAGAGCTTTCAAACTATGGTATAGATATACAAAACCATTTTGGTGAAGTTTCTAATACATCCAAACTTAATATAGATAAACAAATTGATATGTTAAAGAAATCAAAACAGACTCTTGAAGGATTTCTAGGTAAAACTATAAGTTATGTAGCTTTCTCATCTTCTAACTTAAGTGAAGATTCAAAAAAGGCAGCAGAACAAGTTGGATACAAAATGTCTTTTAATCTTCAAAGCAATACATTAACCTTAGCAGATAAGAAAGATAACATATATAATTTAGATAGGTTATACATAGGAAATAAGCATTCACTAAATGATTTTATTAAGATATTAAATACTAAGAAAAAATAACTCAAAATAAAATGGGCATTTAAACTTTTAACTCATGTTAATAGTAAATGCCCATTTTTTATTCTTTAGAAATTTCTAATTCAATGCGATCTGTGGATTAAGGTGTAGAGGCTTCTTCAGTTTTTACTGAATCAGAGATCAACTTATTTATGCCGTCTATCTCTTTACGGTTTAGTTCTCTCCACTGTCCAATCTTCAAGTTTCCAAGATTAATATTCATTATTCTTATTCTTTCTAGCTTTACAACCTTGTAACCAAAATACTCACACATTCTTCTGATTTGTCTATTTAGCCCTTGGGTGAGCACTATTCTAAATACATTTTTGCCTTCTCTTTTTACAACGCACTTCTTTGTTATGACTCCTAAAACAGGAACTCCTTTAGCCATATTAGTTATGAATTCATCTGTAATAGGTTTATTTACCGTTACAATATACTCTTTTTCATGGTTATTACCAGCTCTTAAAATCTTATTAACTATATCCCCATCATTAGTTAGTAAAATAAGTCCTTGTGAATCTTTATCTAACCTTCCAATAGGGAATATTCTCTTTTTATGATTCACAAAATCCACTATATTTCCTTTAATCTTTTTTTCAGTAGTACAGGTTATACCGACAGGCTTATTTAAAACTATATAGACCGCTTCGTTTTCTTTTGCAATTGGTTTTCCATCTATTAAAACTTTTTGATTTAATCCTACTTTAGTTCCAGTGGTAGCAATTTGACCATCTATAGTTACTCTTCCCTGTTCTATTAACTTATCAGCTTCCCTTCTAGAACATATACCTGTCTCGCTTATATACTTATTTATCCTTAATTCTTCTTTTTTTTCATTATGTATAACTACATTCTTCTTCTTGATGTTGCTCTTCATCTATGAAATTCCTTTCAGTACAACAGTTAGTAATCTATCTTTTTTTCGTTGCCCATATTATTTATGGTTATTTTAATTTTCTTATTATCCTTTTGTTCATTATTATCTCGTATATATTGCTCTAAGTTTTGCAAATCACCATCATCTAATTTATGCCCAGAAATAACTAGTAATATATCTTTATCTGATAACTTTTTCTGTTCATTTAGATATTTAAAAAGCTTAGTAACCCCATCATCAACATTATCATGCTGCAACTTTAAGTCATCAATCATGTTTTGATTATTGGCGTTTTGAGAGTAAGCTTCATTTATTCTACCAAATCTATTTATTTCAAATACAATCTTAGCATTTGAATTAATAACTAAAGTTGTATAATTTTCATTATATAAATAAATAGCTACTGAACTTGCAACTATAATAATAACAGCTAAAAATGCTACTATTTTGCTATAATGCTTAAAAGTTTTTCTTTCTTTTCCATCCAACTCTTGTCCTATTTTTTTATCTGAATCATTATTCTTTATTCTAATAAATTCTCCCATACTAGTTAGGATATCTGAATATCTTTTTTCATTTTTTATAGAAATCCCTGTGTACTCCATATCATTTGGAGTTAGGTTTACATTAGTTGATATACCAACTTCATTATCAGCTCTCTCTTGGATATTAATATACTCTCTAAGATTAATATAATTTGGGTTAGAAAGTAATACAATATACGAAATTAAATAATCTCTCCAATTTTCAATTATACTCTTAGAAGCACCTGTAACTCTTGAAAGCTTAGAAATCTGTATGTCTCTTTTTGAAACAATTTCTTCAAAAAGAGAATTATTCTCTACTACAAATAAAGCTATATTTAGCAAATAATTTCTTGTTTCGTATTTAGGTGTTCTATTTATAAGATTTTTATTTGTAATCCCATATAATCTTAACTCTTTAACAAATAATGAAACTTGCTTTCCGTAAGAAAAGTCAATATCTTTAACGACCTTTATCTTAGGTCTTGATGAAAATATATATTTGTCTTTACTGAATCCATCCATTTTTAATACTTCCTATAAACTTAAAGTAAAACTCATTTCTTTAAGCTTCCTTTCACAATAAGTCTCTGTTTAGCTCCAATAGTGCATGTAACCAGTGTTATTGTCTCATCCTTCGTAGGACTTAACACATCTACCTCATCTGGATTTACAATAAAACTTGTTGTTACTAAATAAGTAAATTCTTTATCCTTAGTCTTTACTATTATTTCATCGTTTTTTTCAAGCTTATTTAAGTCTTTAAAATATTCTGCATAGGTAAAGTTTCTGTGTCCTGCTAGACATAGGTTTCCTTTTTCTCCTGGTAATGCAGTGTTTTTAAAATGTCCAACTGCATATCTGAGTAAATCATCATCTGTCCCTTCTCCAACTGCAACATTTATATCAATTTTAGGTATTATAAGCAGCGCTATTGGTTTAACATTAGATTGATTATTTTTATTATCACTATTAGAATCTTTCGATGTAGTTTTATCTTCATTTGATCCTAAATTACTTTTACTATCATCATCCATTTTCTCAAAGGATGCTCTTAGTTCAGCTTGCCTTTTATGGGCAGTATATTTCATAAAAATAGTTGCACCTATCATTGTTATTCCTGATACTATTAATATAACTGCTACTATATTAATAATTTTCTTTTTCATACACTTCCCCCTACTCATTTTGAAAATTTAATCATATACTATATTATAACATAGACTTGTTCTTAATTTTAATCATATAAAAAGTCTATAGAATAAAATGACTTCGTTATTAACAGTTTTTTTCTTAATATTCATACAATTTTATGTTATAATATTATTATAAAATATGTAGTGAGGTGATACCATGAAAAATAATGTAGTATATGTTGATTTTGCCCAGAGAAAGAAAGTAATTACCTCAGAAGAGTGCAAAACATCATTCTTTAGAAAATTAGTCGTAGGATTTAAAAGGATTTTTTCTGGTAAGTCAAACTCAAGAAAATATCTAGATACTGTATATAAAGCTAATACTATTTTATAACAGGCTCTTTGTAAACGTTTATAAAACACTTGTTTATAATATTATTGTTTTTACGGATTCACATGCTATATAAGTTAATATATTTTTTATACTTTACACTATAAAACCCTTATGTTCAAAACTAACTAAAAAAATATTTATTGCTAATTAATATTCCTCAAGTGCTACTTATAAAAGTCTGAAAGCTGTCTATTACCTTAAGAATGTTTTTATGGTAGAATACTATTTGAATATGATTTTGAGGTGATAAACATGAGAATAGGCATGGGATACGATGTTCATAAGCTTGTAGAAGGAAGAGACCTTATAATGGGTGGGGTAAACATTCCATTTCACATTGGTCTATTAGGGCACTCAGATGCTGATGTACTGCTTCATGCTATTATGGATGCACTACTTGGAGCTGCTTCATTAGGTGATATTGGAAAGCACTTTCCCGATACCGATGACAAGTTTAAAGGAGCATCTAGTATAAAATTACTTTCGGAAGTAAACAAATTGCTATTAGATCATAACTATAAAATAGTTAATATAGACTCCACTGTTATTGCTCAAAGACCTAAACTTGCTCCTTTCATCTATGAAATGAGAGTAAATATTTCTTCTACTTTAGGTATTTCTATAGATCAAGTTAATGTAAAGGCAACTACTGAAGAAGGTTTGGGCTTCACGGGTAATGGGCAAGGTATATCTGCACAAGCTATATGTTTAATAGATTAATTTAAATAATAAATCACCTAACTAACAGCTTATTTTTCAAGTCTGCTAGTTAGGTGATTTATCTTTATTCAATATTTATATTTAAATATTCACAGGTATTTATAAGTAAATATTCTGGATCAAAAGGCTTTGTTATGTACAAATTCGCTCCTAGCCCTATGCCTTTATTTATCTCCTTTTCTTGTGCTTTTGCCGTTATCATAAATATTTTAATATTTTCAAGCTCTGGGGACTGCTTTATTTTCTCAACAAATTGATATCCATTCATATTAGGTAGAGTAACATCTAACAGAATTAAATCTGGTTTAATCTGCTGCACCATATATAGAGCATCCTCAGCATTATTTGCTTCACTAATCTCAATACCCTCTAGTTCTTCAAGAGTCTGTTTTATTAATAACCTTATATTATTATCATCATCTACTATCATTAACTTTTTCATATTATTCACCTTCTGTCTGATTTACAGGTATAGTAAAATAAAAAACACTTCCTCTATTTACCTCACTCTCAAGCCAAATACTGCCTCCATGCTTTTCTACAATTGCTTTGCATATGACTAGTCCAAGACCTGACCCCTGAGTCTTTTGGGAATCATTTGGAATCTGCTCAAATCTTCTAAAGATTTTTGTATAATACTGCTCTGGTATACCTGATCCAGTATCTTCAACACTTATAAGAACTTCATTTTTATTATACATTTTTGCTCTACAAATTATCTTTCCTCTTTCAGTAAACTTAATTGCATTAGATAGTAGATTAATTATAACTTGTAAAATTTTATTTTTATCCACATATACAAAGGGGATATTTTCATCGATTTCATCATTTAGTTCTAAATCCTTATTGTCTAAAAGAGAATAAGATATCAGTATACCTTTACTTATTACCTCTCTTAAATCTGTCTTCTCTACTTTCCAATCAATTTTGTCTGATCTAAGCTTTGAGAAATCCAGTAAATTATTTATAAGTGAAGTCAATCTCTCACTTTCTGATATTATAATTTCTATATTTTCGCTTATCTTATTGATACCTAAAACCGCTTTACTAATTTCGCTTTTATCACTCTGCTCATTATTATTTTCATTTGTTATAAATGGAATTATCACCTTATTAAGTCTTCTATTTATTATCTTTGCAAATCCTATAATAGATGTAAGTGGTGTTCTTAACTCATGAGATACATCTGATAACAGCTCAAACTGCTCTTCTTCACTTTTTTTATAGACTATCAATTTATTTATCGTATTTTCGTGTTCACTTATTATATTTTCAAGTTTCTTTATTTCATTCCTTTTTAAATTATAAGCTATAAACAATATAATTGTTACTACTATTAATATACTACAAAATAATATTATGCTGTATTTAAAATTCTCCATAATGTTTAGACAATAATAACATATAACTATTACAATTACCTGCATGATTATTATTAAAGATATTAATTTAAATCTGCTTATCTTGTTATTGAACATAAATACCTCCAAAGGTTTTAATAAATATCTAAAATGATTACTTTTAAAATTAATGCTCTAGATTCTTTAACAATAAATCAATATTAAGGAATTATAAGATTTAAATTTATCATCCCGACAATCTTAACTTTACTGTCTATAAATATAACGTGAAGAGGGCCTGCCTTTATGACACGCCCCCTTAACTTCATTATAATGTAATTTTAACTCATACTAGCTACTTATTCAACGGCTTTTTTCTTTTTGTTACTAATAATGACCCTGCTACAATAAATACTGTTGCAAATAATAATATTGTTATAGTTGATATACCTCCAAGTTTAGCTATTTTGCTCACTCCAGCCCCATTAGCTACACTGCCATTATTTCCTGAGTTCGCAGTTACACCATTACCTGTTGAACCACCATTATTCTGTCCATTATTTGATGAACTACCATTTCCAGTATTACCATTGTTACTATTTGCATTATTATTATTGTTATTGTTGTTACTATTTCCATTATTGTTTCCACTATTGTTATTTCCTGTATTACCACCATTATTATCAGTATTTGTGCTTTCAAGCTTTTTGTCTGTAATTAGATAGTCACTACAGTGTGTAGTCACAAAAGAAATATATCCATCTTTAACAGTACTCTTACTAATAAGATTTAGCGAACCAGTCTTGTCGATATAATAAACATATAGAGCTTTATCATTATACTCACTATCTATCTTTTGCTTTACAGTTACATCAGTTCCAAACTTACCTTCTGGAAGATTATTGTCCATTCTTAATTCAAAAGCTAATCCCAGAGAATATTTTTCTTTTATACTCTTTAAAGCATCTTGATTCTCTAAATTATCATAAGTTCTAAATACCAAACCTGTAAGTCCAGAGTTAGCAAGAATGTCATATAGCTTACTTGAGTCTTCAATAGTTATTGTAGTGTCTCCTCTTTGTATTACTGGCTTAACATTGTTCTTTGCTGCTGCGCTGAATATAGCTTTAGCTACTTCTTCAATCTGGTTTGAAACAAGCACTTCTTTGCCAGCATTAGCTTCCTTAGCTATTTCTGCTATAACATCTTTATCACTTATAGGTGCCTTAGTTTCCTTTACGATAAAGCTTGGATCATAAGCATCTTTTAATGCATCTGTATTTATTGTTATATCCTTAACTTTATCTACAAGTATTACTCCACCAACCGCTGGAACTTTAACTGTAACCTTTCCATTCTCTACTACATAGCTTTCATTTTTGTTGAGTATATTAGTTAGCTTAGTCCCATCACTTATTCCTTTAGCTTCTAAAGTTATTTCTACTACAGTTGTCTTTCTATTTGCAACCACTAAGGCTTTATTTTCTTCATTTGTTCTAGTAAATGCTATTATATCATTTAAATTAGCGTTATCTACCTCAATTGGGTTTATATCTCCTGTTCTAAGAACACTATATGCATTTCTTATATTTGCTAAAGTAGCATACCATTCTACAATATCCTTATCCCCTTTTCCCCATATCATACCTCTTCTATTATCTGGATCATCAGCACCAACAATTCCTGCTTCATCACCATAATAAATACATGGCGCTCCTGGATAAGTCATTTGTAAGAAAGGAACTAATCTTAGCTTTTGTTTAGCTAACTCTGATGCTTCACCTGCAATTCCTCTTTGACTTTTTTGCCAACCATCTAATGCAGATAAAACTCTTTGAGTATCATGAGAGTCAACTAAATTAAGCATTGCTTCAAAAGCTTCCTTTGGATATTGTTCTCTCATCTTTTCTAATTCTTTTACTGAATCTGTAGCCGAAGTTACGGTTTTATTATCATCCTTAGTTCCTTTTGCAAAATCAAGAACTGCACCTCTAAATCTATAGTTCATTACTGAATCATACATATCGCCAAGGATATATCTTGATGCATCAGTCCAAATTTCTCCTATTATGACATTGTCGCCTTCAGACTTAACTGCACCTCTGAAATTTCTCCAGGTTTCATCTGAAACTTCATTTGCAACATCTAATCTCCAGCCATTTGAACCTTGTCTTAACCATAATCTAGATATTGCATCTTGTCCATCAATTATTTCATTTGCCCAAGATTTAACTTGATATTCTGATCCATTTAACGCTTGAATAACTGGCATAGAGTCATATCCCCACCAGCCTTCGTAGCTGTAATGTTCAGTTGAAAGACCTGAATCTACCTTTTTATTCTCAACCTTGAACCAATCTTTGTAGTGAAGATCTGTTATTCCCTTTGAAGCCAAATCAGCAGTAACTTGCTTCTCAGCATCTTGCTGACTTAGATTTTGTAAATTCATTAAATCATAAACTCTTGACCAATATTGATATGCTCCTATTGGCTTATTCTTAGCCATATATTTATCATACCTATCAAAGTACACGGAATCATCAGATACATGGTTAAACACTCCGTCTAGTATTATGTGCATACCTCTTTCACTAGCTGCTTTTGTAAGGTTTGCAAAGTCTTGCATATTTCCTAGCAAAGGATCTACCTTTGAGTAGTCTGTAGTATCATATCTATGGCTGGAAATAGATTGTCCAACAGGGTTAAAATAAAGTATGTTAACCCCAAGAGCCTTAAGGTAATCAAGTTTCTTTTCTACCCCTTTAAGGTCTCCGCCGTACATTTCATTACTCCAGTTACCGTCACCTACAGTTCCCTTATAGTCAGGGTTTATCTTTGGATTTCCATTTTCATCTTTTATCACATTTCCATCTTTATCTTTTAAATATTCAAGTTCAGGATCTTCCGTTATGCTATACCAGTTTGTGTAGAATTCATATGGAGTCATTCCTCTTGAAAGCTTTTGCAAGAAATCATTATCAGTATCTCCATCAAAGAATCTGTCAGGGAATATTTGATATACAACACCATTTTTCATCCAATCTGGAGTCTTAAAATCTTTTTTATAAATATTTAAACCATACTCTAAGACTGATGATAAATCTCCAGCCTTACCTGTTCCAAAATACCCATCATCATCACTATAGGTTTTTACATCTGATCCATTGGATATAACAAAATAATAGGTGTATTGTCCTATTGTATTAAGTGTAAACTTAGCAGTCCATTTATCGTGGCTATCATCAAAGGTACCATTCTTGCTCATTTCATATTTGTTTATTCCTTCTGGCCCTTTTACAATTATCTTTGCTTCTGTTAAATCATCTTTAGCCGCCTTTAAATTGAAGGTTAATTCTTCTCCTTCTTTTGCTGCACCAAATGGCATTTTATAATCTGAACTTTTAGAATCAAACGAAACTTCATTTTCATTAATCTTCACTGTAGCTGCATCATTAAAAATTGTCTCAGTTATTGGATCAAAGTTTATTGATACTAGCTTATCTTCTGAAAGTTCTATAGGATTAACCTTATAAGTTTTATCACCACATTCTATTACTAATTGATCATGAATTCCCTTTTTCAAACTTAGTTCAGCTGAATAAATTCCTTTATAATCATTATCCTCAAGCTTAACTTTTTCAGAAAGTTCAGGACCAGTTATAAAGGCATCCACCATTGTATAACTTGTCGAATCAACCACAAAGTGACTGTCATCGTTATAGTAAAATGTAACATCTCCAGCCTTTGAAACAACAAGTGGAATGTTAGCGCCATCTTTTACAGCCTTCTGTCCATAATTTTCAGTCCAGCTCCCCATGGCTATCTTATATTCATAACTTCCAGATGGAACATCTTTTAAAGTAAGTTTATACTTTCCATCTCCTACATATTCCATTGCAGTTTTATCTGATCCGGCAGTCCATGCTGATTCTCCTGCAACAGTTTGAATAGTACCTGCTATAACTACTTTTCTACCTGAAAAACCTGCAAACTTATATATAGAGTTACCATCCTTTTGATCTTGTACTGATGGATCCGTTATCCAATTGCCATCAACTATAAATTTATATTGGATTTCCTTTGCAACATCACCAACTCTAACTGAAGTTGACCATATTCCATCAGCATCTTTAACCATCTTAATTTTATTATTCTGCCAATTTGTTATATCTCCAGCCAAATAAACTTCCTTGGCATTTAAGTCTTTATATAAAAACTTCACAGTACCATTATCATTTAAAACTGGCCCACTTAATTCTACTGGTGGCTTAGGAACACTTTTGAGTCCTAATAATTCAGCTACTTTTGTATAGTCATTTATAGAATCATAAACAGTTTTGTTCCTTTCATCAGCAACAAAGACTACCTGTTTTCCACCACTTGGTATTGTTATTTTTACATTTGGTCCTGATGGAATTCCTCCGTCATCCCAAGAATAGTTATTAAGTATCTTATACTCAAAATCACCACCACTGGCAAAATATCCTGAATATACAAACAATCCTGTATTATTTAATGGATATAGCTCCCAGCCCTTTTCATCAGTTTTCCAATCAATAGATTGTCCACTCTGTCTTATAGTTCCAATCAGTGATGGACTTTTTAAATATTCTGGCACAGCTATATCGTTGCTTGCATATCCTTGTAAATAATCTGCAAAAATAGTTATTTTATTAGTTCCTTTTGGTATGATTACCTTTACATTATCTCCGTTATTTCCAACCTCTCCATTACCCCATGCACCATTAAAAGCCACTTTATATTGGAGCTCGTAATCATTTGCTTTAGCAGAATCTTTTATTTGAAAAGTTTTACTATAGATTCCACCACCAATATAATCAAGCTTAAAATTATCATCTGCAGGGTTCCAAGACTTACCACCATCTAATAGATTGTCTATGTTACCTGTTAGTATAGCTTTTGTTTTAAACTGATCTGCATTATTTATAGAATCATATAATTTCTTCTGTTTATAATCTAATCTAAAATATACCTTTGTATCAATGTCTAAGTTTAATTTTATATTGTCACCACTCTTAATTCCGTCTTTGCCATAATTCTCATCAAAAGATTTATTCATGGCAACTTTATATTCATAACTTCCTGCTTTTAGGTCTAATGAAGTTTCATATATACCATTTTTATATTCTTTCATAAGACCTTTCAAATTAGATGGATTCCACTGATCTGATTTCTCAGCAAAAAAATCTCCCACAATGGTTGCCATGGCATCAGCTTGTAAAACAACTTCATCTTCTGCCATAACAGGCTTCACATAAATATTACTAAACAAAGTAATAAATAATGTTAGGCAAGCGAATAAACTCAGAGCTTTGTAATACTTTTTTCTCATATTCATCCCCCTTATACTTTCATGCAATCGATTGCATGTCAATGCGAAACCGTTTGCACTGTAATTATATTATACATGTTCATAATAATATTTCATTTGTGAATTCATATGAATTATTTAAATACTTTTTATATGAAATTCCATATTATGTAATTATAGCTTTCTCTTTACATAAAAATACCACTTTGTAGTTAAATAGTTAAAACCATCACGGATTAACTTGACTACAAAGTGGTCCATATTTAAATTTGACTAAAATTAGAAGGTTTCTAGTTGATCTTTTCTATTAGCTTGCTTATCCTTAATATTGTTGAGGTCTTTTGTTGACATATTTTCTCCATTATTCTTTATGTATCCTGCAGCATTTATCATGTTATCGATTATATTTTGCTGCTCATCTTCTTTATAATTGTCTCCATATACAATTTTGTCCTTTAGGGTGTCTATTTCTCTTTTTCTCGCATCTTGTATCTCTTCAGCATGTTTCATTTGCTCAGAGGATATTATATCTTGATTTTGCTCTATATGTCTTTCTGTTCTTGTATACTTTTCAACAGTATCTACTATCTGATTTATTCTATTTTCTACTTCTTGTTTTCTTCCATCATTCATAATTATTACCTCCTTAAAAACTTTTTGACCTAAACGTGGTAAAGCTTATAGTACTAATAATTTAATGATATGTTTTGAAATATTTCTAAAATTAAGTGATTTTTCGTAAGCTTATTAAATCACCAAATTATAGATAAACTACTTCCTATTGAAACTTATCAAAATAAAGATTCGTAGAAACATCGAAATATTTATTTTGACTCTAAGGTTTGAAGTACTTTATCTGTTCAATTGAAATGGTTCAATTATATTTTGCACCTAAGTAGTCTAATAATACTTATAAATAAATTCATAGTTTATTTATTTTAACCTTCTTAAGAATGGCTAACCATTATTTGTTTTAATTAATCATATAATTAAACCTTTAATGAAACTTAAAATTAGCGAAGCTATAAAACAAAAAACATCTACCATTTTCGTAAAGGCAGATGTGCAAAAAAGCTCACTGGAGAAGGTTTCTTAAACATTTTTTTATTTAAATTTGTTTTAAATATTTTTTAAAACAAAAAAAATCATAATCGAATGATTATGATTTTTGGTGCACCATCAGGGACTCGAACCCGGGGCACCCTGATTAAGAGTCAGGTGCTCTACCAACTGAGCTAATGGTGCTTATTTGGAGCGGGTAGTGGGAGTCGAACCCACCTTTTCAGCTTGGAAGGCTGGAGTATTACCGATATACGATACCCGCACATTAAATTCTATAAATATTATAAATCAATTCCAAACTACTTGTCAACATTTTTTTTAATAACTTGGCTGGGGTGGTAGGATTCGAACCTACGACTGGCGGAGTCAGAGTCCGCTACCTTACCGCTTGGCGACACCCCAATGTCAACATTTTAATTTTATCACTAGATCGATTATTTGTAAATATATACATATATAAAAATTATCTTAAATCTTTATATCTTAGAGAATAAAAAATTCGCTAAAGTGATTTTCTTTAGTAAATTTTTTTGTGCGTCTGCCTTTTCTTAAGCGTATGTGAAGAATCTTACAGGCGACATATTTTTCTTTTTTTATTCTTTAACTTATACTATATCATAAGTATGTTCTCATAATTATCCACAGATATATTTGATGCATAAATATCTAAAGAATAAAAAAAACAGCACGTATAACGTGCTTTGGCTGGGATGGCAGGATTCGAACCTACGGATAATGGAGTCAAAGTCCATTGCCTTACCGCTTGGCGACATCCCAAAATATGGTGCGTCTTAAGGGATTCGAACCCCTGGCCCACGCCTTAGAAGGGCGTTGCTCTATCCAGCTGAGCTAAAGACGCATTTCAAACAAAATATATTTTAATATATCTTTTATAATATGTCAATAGTTATATTTTAGACTATCTCTGTCAAATCCCTTGTTAAAGTTAACTTTAGTTTTTCTCCACTAACTGGATTTTTATGAACCTGCTTACATAGTTCTATCCACTTCTCTTCACTCATTCCTATCTTCTTCTCAAAGGCATCTTCACTATCAGTTTGTAGGTTAGTATTTATAATAAATTGACCTAACTCAGATGCAGATGAAAATACCTTCATATATAAGAATGTATCTATGTCTCCTAACCAACTCATATTGAACTCTCTAGAAAACTTTTTTAACTCTTTCATAACTTTATCGCTTGGAACATCCCACAATGATTTTATAAACGCTATTTGTTTTTTCATTACAGCCGCCTCTGATTGACTTAACTTTCCGTCCTTCAATCCCTCTGATATAATCTTTTCAGCATTCAATTGAGAGAATTCTGCTATATTTTTATATTTTCCTTCTATCCATTTATAAAATGCTTCTGGAAGTAAGCAATATTGTATATATCCTAATAACATTTTAGCCTTAGGTATTGGTGTCCAAACACTTTGTATTCCAGACTTTCTTGTAAAAATTACGTAATGCATATATACTGTTTTTTCTGTTATAGGTTCATTTTCGAATATTCTAGATTTTAAAGTTTTATTATTTCTTACTAGTTTATCCCAATAATCTATAGAGTTATAAGTTACTATCATTTAACCACTTCCTCTCTAAATATGTAAACCTTTTCTATTTAATTATATTTCATATTATTTTATAATGCAATGTAAAAAACCACTTGCTTTAGATTTAACATTTCCAGTTATGTTATAGGAATCCAACTTTTCAACATTTATATGCTTGATTGTACCAATAGTTCATGATATTTTATAATTATAAAATATTCAGGAGGAATCATATGTACCGATGCGAGATCTGTGGAAAATCAGCAGATATTCATCATATTGTTTATAAGAGTGAAGGCGGACTTGATATAAGGCTAAATTATAAATATTTATGCCACAGCCACCATCGTGGCAAAGATGGCCCCCATAGAAATAATGCAGTCAATTTAAAATATAAAGTTGAATTACAGGATAAACTCCAAACCATTTTATTTAAAGAACATTATACTTTTATTGATTTATTAAAGATATTAGATATAAACAACAATTCTTTAAAAAAGCTAGTAAGAAATATAAAACTGTTTAAAGAAGGTTATAAGTCTAAAGATATTATTTTTCAAATAATGGGCCAAAAATCGTACACTAGTGAAATGATAGAGGATTTTATATTGGAAAAAATACTTTCTAATTACTAATATTATATTCACTACTACCTCATTGTTTGTATATAAATATAAAAATATATTAAAATAGTCAAAATCATAAAGCTTCTTATGATTTTGACTATTTTAATATTAGCACAAACACTTTTATTCTATAAATAGAATTATAATTTTCTAAATAAAAAAAGCAGCTTTCTAGCTGCTTTTTATTTGGAGCGGAAGACGGGACTCGAACCCGCGACCTTCACCTTGGCAAGGTGACACTCTACCATTGAGTCACTTCCGCAAGTGGTGCAGATGAAGGGAGTCGAACCCCCACGCCGTAGGCGCTAGATCCTAAGTCTAGTGCGTCTGCCAATTCCGCCACATCTGCATTGCTCACAAAAAATATTATACACTATTTAGAAATAAAATCAATAGTTTTTTATATTATTTTTTTGGAGCGGCAAACGGGATTTGAACCCGCAGCCTTCACCTTGGGAAGGTGACACTCTGCCGTTGAGTTATTACCGCTCATAATTTATAGTAACATTTTACCATATTAATCATACATTGTAAATATATAGTGACATTTTTGCTATTTAGTAAGTTAAAACATCAATGATTTTTTAACTTGTCATTTTTTTTAAATTAGTTATATTACCTAATTATTATTAATATAATTCATAAGAAATAATATTTGGAGGAACTATCCCATGAAAAACTTAGATGAAATCTTATTAGAAGAGGTAAAAAGGGCACTTACTGAACTATACAATGACTATTCAGAAATAACTACAATTGGAATTATAGAAAAGATTACAGGTTCCCCATATACACCCTCCTATAGTACAAACAATATTGGGCTCACAAGTTTTATAAGCAATTATGAGAATGAACTAGGCTTGGAATTTCTAAATTACGAAAGCTCTTATTGTAATGAATATAACTCACAAACTGCAGTATGGAGATTTAAATAAATAGCACTATTACATTTCTTCTATGTTGTTCTATTATATACTTCACAACTCTAAATTATGATATTTACAAAAAAGTTTACATAATCAAACTAGGTTATGCAAATATTATAATTTAGGTTTACAGTGTCTCCTACCGCCCTAAATCTCTTTAAGTTAAGAAAGAAGAACACATTGAAAACTTTGTATAGTTTTTAATTAGGACTTATTTAAAGATGAAACACTTCAATCCGAAATCTATTTTCACCCCCCCTCTGGTTTCTGAGCGGAGAGTTTGAAAACATAAATTTAATTATGAAGTGGTTCATCTATAAAGAGTTCTTATATCGAAACTTAATTTATACTTGTTCTAAAATCCTGGCTTCTGAGGATTTTCGGGCATGTATAAATTAATAGTTGAGTTAGGAACTCTATAAATACTTGACATTAAAATAAAATAAACTTATAATTTATAAAAAATAGCTAAGTTTAATTCTATGAAGAGAAGAGTAAGCTTTGGTACATTTGCAGAGAGAAAATACATTTGCTGTGAGTATTTTTATATGGAATTAGCTGAAAACTAACTCTGAGTGACTTTAATAAAGTCCGTGAAAATCGCGTTAAGATTACTAAAGTGACTTGTTTTTCAAGTAATTTGGGTGGAACCACGGGAATGATATTCTCCCGTCCCTTGATATAGGGACGGGAGTTTTTTATTTTGTCTAAAAACTGTCCTTTTCAAGTTTAATTTATATTTAAATGTACTTCTATCTGTTTTCCACGGAATATGAGTTTAAACTTAGGACTATTATATAAATTTTATTATGAAGGGAGATTCACAAATGGTAAAAATAACTCTTAAAGATGGATCAGTTAAAGAATTTGAAGCTGGTTTATCCGTTTATGAAATTGCTAAAGGCATTAGTGAAGGACTTGCGAGAGTAGCTTGTTGTGGCATCGTTAACGACAAGGTGGTTGATTTAAGATTTAAGGTTGATGCTGATTGTAACTTGAGCATTTGTACTTTTGATTCACAAGAAGGTAAGGATGCATTTAGACATACAACATCTCACATATTAGCATATGCGGTTAAAAGACTGTTTCCAGAAACTAAATTGGCTATAGGTCCTTCTATAGCTAGCGGTTTCTATTATGACTTTGATAAAGAAAGTTCTTTTTCAGCAGCTGATTTAAACAAACTAGAAGATGAAATGAAAAAGATCATAAAGGAAGACGCTCCAATTGAAAGATTTGAACTTCCAAGACAAGAAGCTTTAAAGCTTATGGAAGAAAAAAATGAATCTTATAAAGTAGAATTAATTAATGATCTTCCAGAAGATGAGGTTATATCCTTCTATAAGATTGGTGACTTCACTGATTTATGTGCTGGCCCACACTTAATGTCTTTAAAGCCAATAAAAGCTTTTAAACTTCTTAGAAGTGCAGGTGCTTATTGGAGAGGAAACGAAAAGAACAAGATGCTTACAAGAATATATGGTACTTCCTTCCCCAAAAAATCAGAACTAGATGAACATTTAGAAGCATTAGAAGAAGCTAAGAAAAGAGACCATAACAAATTAGGTAGAGAGTTAAGTTTATTTACTACTGATGAAAATGTAGGTCAAGGTCTTCCTCTATTAATGCCTAAGGGTGCTAAGGTTATTCAAGTACTTCAAAGATGGATAGAAGATGAAGAAGAAAGAAGAGGTTACCTTCTTACAAAAACTCCTCTTATGGCTAAGAGTGATTTATATAAAATATCTGGTCACTGGCAACATTATAAAGATGGAATGTTTGTTTTAGGCGATGAGGAACATGACAGTGAAGTATTTGGTTTAAGACCAATGACTTGTCCATTCCAATTTTCAATATATAATTCAGATCAACACAGCTATAGAGATCTTCCTCTTAGATACGCAGAAACTTCTACTCTATTTAGAAATGAAGCTTCTGGAGAAATGCATGGACTTACAAGAGTTAGACAATTTACTTTGGCAGATGGTCATATTGTATGTACTCCAGAGCAAGTTGAGCAAGAGTTTAAAGACGTAGTTGATTTAATAAAGTACGTTATGACTACATTAGGAATTCAAGATGATATTTCCTATAGATTCTCAAAATGGGATCCTAATGATAAAGAAAAATATATAAACAATCCTGAAGCTTGGGAAAATACTCAAAACCTAATGAGAGAAATTCTTAATCATTTAGAAATTGATTACGTTGAAGCTGATGGTGAAGCAGCTTTCTATGGACCAAAGCTTGACATTCAAGCTAGAAATGTTCACGGAAAAGAAGATACTATAATAACAGTACAAATCGACTTTGCTCTAGCTGAAAGATTCAACATGACTTATATAGATAAGAATGGAGAAAAGAAACTTCCTTATGTAATCCATAGAAGTTCAATTGGTTGCTACGAAAGAACTCTAGCAATGCTTATTGAAAAATACGCAGGTGCCCTACCAACATGGTTAGCTCCAGTTCAAGCTAAAGTACTTCCTATATCTGATAAGTATAATGATTATGCAGAATCTGTTGTTAAAGCATTGAGACTTAAAGGTATAAGAGTTGAGGGTGACTACAGAGCTGAAAAAATTGGTTACAAGATAAGAGAAGCTTCTGTTGAAAAAACTCCATATATTTTAATAGTTGGAGAAAAGGAAGTAGAAAACAATTCAGTATCTGTTAGAAGCAGAAAAGCTGGCGATGAAGGTTCACTAGAATTAGCTGGATTTATCGAAAGATTAGTTAACGAAAACGCTACTAAAGAACATTAAAAAATAGAACTCCTTATGGGAGTTCTATTTTTTTTATTCAATATCTATACATTCTATTGCCAGAAATTATATAGACCACTACTTTATAATTTATATTTTTGTAGCAACCCCTTATTTTATATCTTTTATAATATTAAAGTTTCTTATCATCTACTGAATCAAGCCACTGCTCTATGGAAGTTATTATTGAACTTACACAACCATCTTCAAATGGAGATTTCAAGTTTGCATAACTAACTAGTTCCAAGAATGATTTTGTTCCCCCAACTCTACAAAGCTCTACATAGTCTTTCCATGCCTCTTCCCTATTTTCATTAGCTCTTTTCCAAAATTGAAGTGCACAGATTTGAGCTAAAGTATAATCTATATAATAGAAAGGAGAGGTAAATATGTGAGATTGTTGGAACCACCATCCCCCTCTTTCTAAGAAATCACAACCGTCGTAATTTTTATGTGGTAGGTATTTCTTTTCTATTTCTCTCCAAGCTGTCTTTCTCTCTGCTGGAGTTATGTCAGGATTTTCATAAACAAAGTGTTGGAATTCATCAACAGTAACTCCATAAGGTATAAACTTTATAGCACTTCCTAAATGTATAAACTTATATTTGTCTGTATCTTCTTTGAAGAATAAATTCATCCATGGCCAAGTAAAAAACTCCATACTCATAGAGTGAATCTCACAGCTTTCATAAGTAGGAAAATTACACTCAGGTATCTCTATCCATCTAGATGAATATACTTGAAATGCATGCCCTGCTTCGTGAGTCAATACATCCACATCTCCTGATGTTCCATTAAAGTTAGAAAATATAAATGGAGACTTGTAATCTGGTATATAAGTACAATATCCACCGCCTGCTTTGCCCTTTTTAGTAACTAAATCCAATAATTCTCCATCCACCATAAAATCAAAGAACTCTTTAGTTTCTGATGATAATTCCGAATACATTTTTACACCATTAGCTACTATCCACTCTGGATCACCTTTTGGTATTGCGTTTCCACTTAAAAATTCGAATTTTTCATCATAATAGCTTAACTCATCTAAACCTAGCCTTTTAGTTTGCCTTTCATAAAGCTTTGATGCTGCTGGAACAATATAATCCTGGACTTGCTTTCTAAAATTAGAAACCATTTGTGGATTATAGTCACTCCTCATCATTCTTACATATCCTAATTCTACAAAGTTTTTAAATCCCAATTTTCTTGCTATTTTCGTTCTTACCTTTACAAGATCATCATATATTCTATCTATCTCGGCTTCATGGTGTATGAAATAATCATATTTAGCCTGAGAAGCTTCTTTTCTAACTTCTCTATCCTTACTCTGTATAAAAGGTACTAATCCTGAAAGATTTTTTTCTTCTCCTTTAAACTGAATCTTTGCAGAAGCAATCAACTTGGTATATTCTGACGCTAGCTTATTTTCTAGTTGCAGATCCTCAATGACCTCTGTTGAAAATGCTTTCAAAGCAAACTCAGCTAAAGTAAAAAATTGTTTACCCAGCTTTTCCTCAAGTCTATGTCTAAACTTAGAATTAACTAATTCTTTATAAAATATTGAATTCAATTCCTCGTATAGCGGAGAGTATTCATCCCAATAATTTTGTTCATCATCATAATATTGATCTTGTGTGTCAATTGTATGTCTTATATTTGTTAATGTACTCATGGTTTGAATATGATTTCTAAGTTCATTTATGTTTTTTATGCAATCATATTGTTCCTCTGAACTACTTGAGTCTCTTAATGTAGCTATATGAGAATTAAATAATTCTTTAACTTCCTCATAATTAGGTCTCTCATACTTAAATTCCTTGAATTTCATTATTAATGCCCCCTGTATTAATAAATTACTTTTATACTAAAAATAAAAGTATATTTTTAACATTATTGCTAACATTATACCATAAAAGTGATTATAAACAAATTTTAACAATAAAAATACTTTTATTAATTTGTACGTATGCCTCTTTCTGATATTATATGTGACACTTTCTCGTCATAGACTTCAATAGGTATAGAATAAAAAATCTATAACTGTTCATTAAAGCAAAAAACCTTCTTATGGTAAGAAGGCTTTATAGTTTAGCTGGTATGCTCTTTATTGACAACAATATCTTTATGAGGAATGTTCATTTCTATGTATAATTTATCGTCCTCTTCCAAGTTACATTCTGTATTAGTAATATTGGCAATTAAATTATTGTAATATCTTTCTCTATACTTCTTACTAAAAAGATATTTAAAAAGCCACATATCATATCTCCCCTATCTTCTAGGAATATTATGGATTTATTTTGCATTAATTTTCTACTTTTTATACCTATATAATATAAATTACCGATCCAATAAAAAAAATTGCTGGAGCAACCTTCTTCAGCGAGCTTTTTTAACGCATCTGCCTTTCCGAATGAATATGAGGAAAATTTGGCAGGCGAATAAGTTTTATTTTTTACTGTATAGCCATAAGAAACTTATAAAAGCATTAAAATATCTAAGTTTAGCTACCTTGAAAATTTTATAATTTCTTATACAGGAACAAAAAATTCACTAAAACGATCTTCTTTAGTGATTTTTTTGCGCATCTGCCTTTTCTGAACGTATGTGAAGAAATTTTGGCAGGCGACATATTCTTCTTTTTTTATTCTTTATCTTATATTGTTTCCTAAGTCTATTCGCATAATTATCTACAAATATAATTGAGTGATAAATTCCTAAAGAATAAAAAAAAGTGATAGAATTATCTATCACACATGAAAGGGAAAAGTAAGGTTTTATATATATTATTATGATTATTAAGAAATAACATAATTAATTTTTTATAAAACAAAAGCGCTTCTACTCTAATCGTAAAAGCGCCTTTGCTCTATGTTTAAATTATAATACTTTCACAAACTTTGTCAATATATTTTTTCATTTTTTTATATTATAGTTTTGAATATTGCCTCTTTATCAACAAATCAAACTTATAAGTATTACATTCCTAACTGTTTAACAAAACTTATATATGTACATTTGAAAAGAAAACATCTATATCCTTACATATATTACTATCTACAAATCCATTCTTACACATATCATTTAATATATCCATTGCTTCTGTATGGCTTAATGATCGTCTATATGGTCTTTCTTCTGTAAGTGCCTGATAAATATCAAGGCATCCCATTAGTCTTGAATTAAAATCTAATTGTTTATGACTTTTTCCAAAAGGGTACCCCAATCCATTAAGCTTTTCATGATGATTAGCTGCCCATTCTGCAATATCTTCAAAACCAGTTATCTGCTCTAGAGCAATTCTAGTATAATAAGTATGTTCTTTAATAACTGAAAATTCTTCTTCACTTAACGAACCAGTACTATCTAATATATCATTTGGAACAGCTAACTTACCTAAATCATGTAAATCAGCTGCTATTATCAACTTAAATCTTTCTTCATCACTGTAGTCATAAAATCGAGCCATAACATCAACCTTTTCAGAAAGCTCTTTAGAGTGCTGTTGAGTATATTGTGATTTAGAATCAATTATTCTTGAAAGCACCTGAGTTATAGATCTTATCTGTTCAAAAGAAATATCAACCGAATACTTAGGTTGTACTTTCTGTAAGGCTACTGCTATAAAATTATCTTTTAAATCAATCCAAAAACTAGTATGGCTAGCTACCCTTAAGAAAGCTTCTACCAATTCTGCTGAATAATGTGTGTTTTCTTTACTTTTTATAAAATCCTGTATTTTTTTCTGATTTTAAAATCACTAGTTCTCAAATCAAAATTTAATTCTATCTCATCTGCCATTGAAATTATTTGAGACATCTTAGGTATATCTTCACCTTTAATATTAAAGTAGCCTGTTCCATCATATCTTTCATGATGATATTTAATGACATTGGTAACATCAGTAAGGAAAGGATACATACTTATACTATTTTCACCAATACTACAATGAGCCACCGTATCTTCAGCATTCTTAAGAGTATACTCACTTTCTGCATTAATCTTTTTAACTAATCCTCTTTCTACTGCACCAATATCATGAAGCATACCTAAAGCTACGATATCGTGGAGTTCTTTAAAACTTAACCCAAGCTCTTTGGCTATTTTTAATGATATGTAAGCAGTTCTCTTTCCGTGGTTTGAAGTCACTCCTGATAGGTCCATTTCTATAAAATCTAACGCAAAAGATACTGCTGTTAGAAATTCATTCATATAAAATAGCATTTATTATATTTCTCCTTTGTAAATTATTTTACTAATCTATCCTTAAAGTTATCCATATCTAAGTGTTCAAAAATTTGTACTTATTATTGATATTCTTAGTATTTATATATGTAATTACATTTTATCACTGAAATATATTTATTAGACTCTCTAGTCATTTCTCCTACTATTTTAATACAAATAAATCTTTAAAGCAAAAAAGGAAACAGTTCCTTTAAAGAAACCATTTCCTAATATAAAGTATTGAGATGCCACTATCTAAATAAAGCTACAAATACTAAAGTTATTGTACTTATAAGCTTAATCAAAACATGAAGTGATGGACCTGCAGTATCCTTAAATGGATCTCCAACAGTATCACCTACAACCCCAGCTTTATGTGCTTCAGAACCCTTTCCACCCATGTTTCCAAGTTCAATATATTTCTTTGCATTATCCCAAGCTCCACCACTGTTGTTTAAGAATAATGCCATTACAACTCCTGCTATTGTACTTATCATTAAAAATCCTGCAGCTGCTTCTTTTCCTAAAAGCACGCCTACTAATATAGGAACTGCTATTACTATGATACCTGGAACTATCATTTCTTTTAAAGCACCTTTGGTAACTATATCAACGCAGCTAGCATAGTCAGGTTTTGCTGTTCCTTCCATGATTCCAGGGATTTCTTTGAACTGTCTTCTTACTTCTACAATTATATATTGAGCAGCTCTTCCAACCGCTCTTATAGCTGTTGAACTAAATAAGAATACAAGCATAACACCTATAAAGGCTGCAATAAACACCTCTGGTTTACCTATATCTACGCTAAACCAAGAATCTAACGGCTTACCTAATATCTTCTTAACTTCATCAAGATAAGCTGAGAATAAAAGGAAAGTTGCAAGTGCAGCTGATCCAACTGCATATCCTTTTGTTAATGCCTTAGTAGTATTACCACAAGCATCTAGTCTATCAGTTATAGTTCTTACTTTTTCAGGTGCACCAGACATTTCTGCTATTCCACCTGCATTATCAGTTATAGGACCAAAAGTATCCATTGCTAATACGAACGCACAAGTTGAAAGCATTCCCATTGTAGCTATGGCAGTTCCATAAAGTCCTGAATTAGCTATTCCCCCAAGAGCTGACTCCCCTAATTTATATGACACAAAAATCGCAACTGAAATAAGTAGTACTGGTAAAGTAGTTGATTCCATACCTATAGAAATTCCAGTAATTATATTAGTAGCTGGCCCAGTTTCACAAGATTTTGCAATCTCTTGAACAGGTCTATGATCACAAGAAGTATAGTAGTTAGTTAAAACTACAAATGCATATCCTAGTGCTATACCAGTTACAGCACAACCATAAAGCAACCAATAATTTATTTCATTACCGTTAGGAAGGGTTCCTCCTAGCATGTACTTAACATTAAATATTAAAAGGATTAATACTATAATTGTAGTTATACCATAACCCTTATTTAATTCAATCATAGGATCTTTACTTTCATCCTTAATGTTTACAAAGAATACACCAACTATGGATGCTAAAATTCCTAATGCTCTTGCTACAAGTGGGAACAAAATCCCCTTAACTCCAAACACAGGATATAATGCAACACCAAGTATCATAGCTCCAATATTTTCAGCTGCAGTAGATTCAAATAGATCTGCTCCTCTTCCTGCACAGTCACCAACATTATCTCCAACCAAGTCAGCTATAACTGCAGGGTTTCTTGGATCATCTTCTGGTATCCCAGCTTCAACTTTTCCAACTAAATCTGCTCCAACATCAGCAGCTTTAGTATATATTCCGCCACCTAATTGAGCAAATAATGCTACAAGAGACGCACCAAAACCAAACCCAACAATTAATGATGGGGCTTCTTTTATTAGAACATCGTCTCCAGATGCACCGCCAAATATTAAGAATAATGTTGATACCCCTAAAAGTGATAAAGATGTAACTGCAAGACCTGTTATAGTACCACCTCTAAAAGCTATTTGCAATGCTTTATTTAAGCCTTTTCTAGCCCCTTCAGCAGTTCTTACATTACAGTTAACTGTCATGTACATTCCAATATATCCTGATATAGCTGAGCAGAACGCTCCTGTAACAAATGCGATTCCAGTATGCCATGCGATACTAAATGCATCTACGCCTTCTTTAGATTTGTTAGCAAGATAATCTGAACCTGTGATTATTACTAAAACAATTAATGCAATTAGAGTTATGGTCTTATACTGTCTTTTTAAGAAAGCCATAGCTCCTTCTCTTATTGCTTCTGAAATTTCCTGCATCTTTTCATTACCCTTATCCTGCTTGAATATGTATTTTGCAAGATAAAGTATTACCAAAGCTGAAATTAGGACAACCCCATAAATTATGCCAAAATAAACTGTCACAAATAACATCTCCCTCATAATAGTATTATTAACCTATGATAGCGTACTAACATTACAATTATCTTAAGATGATTGTAACTCTTCATATGTTTATAATAGTAAGTATAAATTCATATGTTTGTACAACAAATACTTTTGATCAAAGAGATTTTTATTGAATTCAAGTGACCTTTAATACATATATAATGCGGTTATTAGATATACTATCAATAAAAACATTTAGCTTTTTCGTTGCAATATCACCTACTTTGCATAAGTTTATATTAATTTTTTTGTAGCTATAATTATTATTACTTGTCCCACATTAACAATATTCATACTACGTATGAATTATTGTAATATTAACGATATGAACCTTATATTAATTAAAATATAAAGCCAAATCACCTCCACATTATATACCCTTTAGAATATTTTGGCAATTTTCAAAATATTCTAATATTCTTTAATTTAAGCCATAATAGTCAAAATCAGCCATTCTATGTTAATTAAAGTGCTGTTTTTTTGAAAATGTTTACTTTTACAATATTTTACTTAACTTTCATGTTATTGTTTCATCATTTTAATAGCTGCACCTAGTATCCATGCCAATTTTGTATAAAATAACAAAAATAAAAATAGCAATAAATTTTCAAAAATTTATTGCTATCTATAATAGATGTTAATTAAAGATTTAGATCTATCAGTCATTACTTTCTAAAAGCAGCCATAACTATTTCATCATAGTATTTTCCTTCTTTAAATAACTCATCCTTAAGAACGCCCTCAACTACAAATCCACACTTCTCATAACTCTT
This sequence comes from Clostridium fungisolvens, assembly GCF_014193895.1. Classification (NCBI taxonomy): domain Bacteria; kingdom Bacillati; phylum Bacillota; class Clostridia; order Eubacteriales; family Clostridiaceae; genus Clostridium; species Clostridium fungisolvens. The sequence goes on from NZ_BLZR01000001.1 coordinate 4,295,580, forward strand.
TTGAGCTCTTTTGTTAAAAGAAAAAACGGCAAGCTTAACTTTGTTTATATTCATATTGTTAAATATAAAATCCAGAAGCACTTTCATGGCATCAGTACCATATCCCTTACCCCAGTAATCCTTGTCTCCAATCATGATACCAACTGTAGCCGTACGAGCTAGCCAGTTAACCTTCTGAATACCGCAGCCACCTATATATTTCTTTGTTTGTATATCTTCAATGGCAAAGTTATATCCCCCTGTGTCTGTGCTCTTTTGCGATTTCACCCATTCCTCTTCTTCCCATGAAGTCATAGGAAATGGAATTCCTGTTACTAGCAGTTTTTTTAGTTCACTATCATTTACCATTTCTACTGCTCTAGGTATATCTTCTTCTTTATAAGCTCTTAGGCATACCTTTTCACCATAATACATAACCCTCGTCCCCCTTTTATTTAAAGCTATTATGAAAGAAAAAAACATTACTGACTAAATACGTATCACTTAACCCCTATAGCTTTTAACTTAAATGTTAAAAATTAGTATATCATTTTCAAATCAGATTGTCATCTATTTGCTAATACTTAGCACAATTCTTCTCCCCATTAATATGGATGCAACCAATCCAACGATAGTTACAGAAATCGTTGCATATAAATAATTATTAAATAAAATGTTACTAGCGGTATCTGCTTTTAAAGAGCTAGTACTTAAATCATCAATTATTTGTTTTATCGTATCCTCCACACCAACGCTCATCGGAGTAACATCTTGTACAAAATAAGAATCAGCTTTTTCATAGTCATTATTTTTTATTGAATTTATTGCCTTTTCAACATCATTAGAATAAAGTTCTATATCCATTTTTAGTACTTCAACTAATTTGTTCTCTTCTACGCCATTTGTTAAACTTTCATATTTTTCAAACTGCTTATTGTTCAAATCCAGTAGATTTCTTATATCTTCTTCTAAGTATACATCATTCTCAATCTTATTCTTTTGATACACAAGTTTAAAAAGATCTATTTTTATGTTAGAAAAATTATTCTGTATATTACTTATAGTGTTTAAAGTTTCAAATTTGTCCTCAAATAAAACTTTCGAATTATTCTTTAACACATACATTCCTCTAATACCAACGATATCAACTGTTAATATAAACAACACCCCAAATATAAATGGTATTAATAATTGTTTTTCAACTTTTGAATTTTTAAGCTTCTTCATGGTGATTCCTCCGATTTTATGTATAAATTTATGTATTGATTTTAAAGCAAAAACAGTTTATATTTTAACACATTTTACTTTATTAACCAGATTATTAATATAATATACTTTTAATGATCTTGGCTCTGTATTACTCATATTGCAATATTTCTTCACTTTTTTACTTCTTCACCTAATTTTTTCAGCACTTTATTTATAAACTAAGATATTTTCCTAACGGAATGAAAAATGCAAAACAACTCTTAAGTATTAACTAATACCTAAGAGTTGCTATATTCTAATCATAATTTTCTTCAATTAATATTTTCAGCATCTTTGATGGATTATTTAAAAATGCTTTCGTTATACTATAGTGCTCTGTTTCATCATATCTAACTTCTTTAATACTATCACTTATTTCATAAATTATCGAATCTGGGTAACTCATAAGAATAGGTGAATGCGTTGCTATAATGAACTGCGAATTTTCTTCTAAAAGACTATGCATCCTTGCAATCATAGAAAGCTGTCTAGCTGGAGATAAAGCCGCTTCTGGTTCGTCTAAAATATACAAACCACGACCCTTAAATCTATTCATAAAAACTGAGAAAAAGGATTCTCCATGTGATTGCTTATGAAGGGATTTACCCCCATAGGACTTAAAAATGCCTGGTGCATCTTTTTCTAATTCCTCTACATTTGTAGCTAGATTATAAAAGCTCTCTGACCTTAAAAAGAAACCATCTTGTGGCTTTTTAACACCTTTTATAAGCTTAATATTCTCATATAATTCTGAATGTGTATCACTAGTTGAGAAATTAAAATTTATAGTTCCTCCCTCGGGATTAAAGCCATATGCCGCTGCAATCGCTTCTAAAATTGTAGATTTGCCCGATCCATTCTCACCTACAAAAAAAGTTACTTTGGGGTGAAAATCTAATCTTTCTATGCTTCTCACAGCTTTCACGCAGTATGGGTATTCTTCAAAAGAATCAATTTTATCCTTCTTTAATTCCATACTTCTTAGATACTGATTTATCTGTGATAAATTCATATACTATACTTAGCTATATCTTCATTTTAGCTAAGCACTACTCCCTTCTATACATATTTATATTCTTTCTTTATTTATATATTTATTAAATATATAAATAGTTAATAAACAACTTAGACTTCCTAAAACTATCCCACCCAATACATCTGAAGGATAATGAACATATAAATACAACCTAGAAAAAGCTATCAATGCAGCAAGAAGATAAAATGCTACCCTATACTTTCTAAAGCAATAAGATAGTATTCCCGCTGCTGCAAATGACGCTGTTGTATGCCCCGATGGGAAAGAATAAGAATTAGGTTTTTTAATCAATAATTCCATCCCCGGAACATGAGTAAAAGGTCTTGCACGCTGAACTATATTTTTTATTATCATTTCTCCAAATAGTGCACCAAGCAATATAGCCATCAGAAGCATAAAGCCTGATTTTCTATACTTTTTGCTAACAATTAACCCCAAGGCTATTGCTATCCATATGATGCCCCCGTCCCCTAAATCAGTCAAAGAAATCATTAGCTTATCTAACCAAAGTGAGTGCAGGTTATTACTTATGAAATCCAAGATTGAATTATCTATACCGTATATTGCTGAAATCATCATATCACCTACTTTATAACTTTTGTTCTTACTCAATCTCAATTATATATACTTAAAATTAATATAACCTTAAATATCTCTTTCTACCTATGCATGCTTAACTTACTAACACATATTACAAAGAATCAATTATGTATTATATTATCATATAATTAAAATTTTTTATCTTAATTTTTCATAAACTAATCATAATTTGTGTTTGAACGTACATTTTTATAAGTCTGGAGTATTGCATATTATATTATAAATACTATAATAGATATAACAAAATTTAAAATATGGATATTATTATAATGTAAGTTACATTTTAGAGATTTTATTAAACAAGGAGGGACTAATGATCAATTATTCAGATGATAGAAAATTACATCTAATGATACTAAATAAAAGTTATATCGAAGCTTTAGACTTGCAAGAAATAGATAAGATGTTAAATGTTTTTAAACGGCATGGGATAAAAAAATATAGAAACAACATAGTTTTTCAAATTGACGGCTACAATGATGATCCACGAGAAATATTTGAAATCCCCGAAATTAAAGCTTTTTTTAAAAAAGTATTTGATAAATATCCTTATATGCTATATTTCTTAAGTAATATAAATTCAAATGATGCATGGGTACTAGCTTGCTTATGCAATAAACATCAAACCTGCAGTATAGTTGGAAAGAGAAATATTGATTTGAAGATGCAATTTGATAACAATCTATTATCTCAGATACTAAATCAAACCGTAGCATATATGATGCAAATACATGAAAGTTCAAAAAGTATTTTGAAGTTGAGAGTAAGACTTGCTTCTATGTTGTTATAAAATTAGGCGCTGTTAAAACACCATGTTGAAATTGATTGTTTAATCATCCCACGCTTTAAAGAGCTACTAGAATCAATATGAATAAAGCCATGCATAAGGAGGATTTACATCACTATTTATGCATGGCTTCCGTATTATTTTGGACTTTTATACATTATATAGCAGCCCTTTTTTATTCTTTAGAGGAATTTATAACTCAATTATTTAAACTCTTCTACTAGCTTTTCAAAAGCTTGAATCGAATTTTCTATCATATCAAACTTAACACAATAGGACATTCTGAAATATCCCGGGCATCCGAAGCCGCTTCCTGGTACAAGGAGTAAATTATATTTCATAGCTCTTTTCACAAACTCTACATCATCTTCAATTAGTGCCTTAGGAAATAGATAAAAAGCTCCTTGCGGTTTTACGCATTCAAAACCTAAGGAAGTAATCTTTTCATATAGAAAATCTCTTCTCTTTTCATACTCACCTATATCAACTTTTGCTTTTAATGAATCCGCTATAACCTTTTGGAATAAAGCAGGCGCATTTACAAAACCTAGGGTTCTATTACAAAAACTTAGTGCTCCTATTAGTAAATCTATCTGTTCTATCTTACTACTAGCTGCTATATACCCTATTCTCTCTCCTGCAAGACCTAATGATTTACTAAAAGAATTTACTATTATGGCATTTTTAAATATTGATAATAGACTAGGAATTTTTATATTTTCATAAACTATTTCCTTGTAAGGTTCATCTGAAATCACAAATATAGTTATTCCATATTCCTTTTCTTTTGCTTCTATTATTGATGCAATTTTATTAAGCGTAGCTTCACTATAAACTACCCCAGTTGGATTATTAGGGTTATTTATAATAATAGCTTTTGTTTTGTTATTTATGCTCTTTTCAAAAGCTTCAATATTAGGTTCAAAAGTCTTAGTGTCAGGTGGTACTACTACAGTTTTTCCACCATTATTGTCAGCATAAAAATTATATTCCACAAAATATGGAGCGAAGACAATAACTTCTTCTTCTGGATTCAATATAGACTTCAATACAACATTCAATCCTCCAGCAGCCCCTACAGTCATTACAATATTATTATATGAAAGCTCTACTCCACTTTCTTCTTGTAAAAGTTTAGCAACCTTCTCTCTTACATCTACATAACCTGCATTACTCATATATCTATGGATTCCTTTTTCCTCCCCTAGAATATGCTTTTTAAGTGAATCTGTAACTTCCTTTGGTGGTTCTGCATAAGGATTACCTATACTATAATCATATACTTTATCTGCCCCATGAATTTTAGCTAGTCTTTCTCCTTCTTCAAACATCAATCTTATCCAAGACGAATTACTTAAATTATTTATTACTTTTTCTGAAAACACCAAAATGCCCCCTTTTCTTACTGTATCAAATTACTTTTAACATCTATTATACTACTTTATACTTTGATTTTATAGGTAAAGTAATTCTCACAGTAAAATCCTTTTATATTTTTTAAAAGAAAGGCTTGAAAATATCAATTCAATTAAGAAATAGTCCATTAATATTTTAATAGATAATTAATAGCTGCAGTTGGAACACTATTGCTATAATAAGATAAAAACTATTATGAAAATATAGTTTATTAATAAAGTACTCTGAAAAATATAAAGGAGTGAAGTAATTATGGATAATAAAAGTAAAGTATACACATATATTGCAACCAGTCTGGATGGGTACATAGCTACACCTGAGGATAGTTTAGAATGGTTATTCAAAGTAGAAGGAGAAGGTGATAATGGTTACTCCGAATTCTATGAAACCATAGATACTATTATCATGGGTAGAAAAACTTATGATTGGTTAATTGCAAACGAAAAAGACAATTTTCCTTATAAGAATAAACCTTGTTACGTATTTTCTAACACTTTAATAGGAAAAAATGAAAATGTTCAATTTATAAATGAAGATGTAGTTTCTTTCACTAATAAGCTTAAGATTTCTGATGGAGGAAATATATGGGTAGTAGGTGGCGGCGATTTATTGCATTACTTTATAAAAGAAAGATTAGTTGACGAATTTATAATTACCGTTGCTCCTACTATAATTGGAAAAGGCATTCCCTTATTTAAAGAAATTGATTTTGAGTTAGAACTACGACTAAAAAACATTAGAAGATTTAATCAATTTGCTGAGCTACATTATGAGCTAAAGTAAAACTTCTTATAAACATTAAAGAAGAGGGATTATATCCCTCTTCTTTCACCCTCTATAAATCTCTATCTATTATTATTTACCCTCTAAATGAACATAATTGAAAGTTTGGCTTATAATTAAAATACTGGTATAGATGAACCCTTTGTTGTTTCTTCTATAACTTTCTTGGTTTCGTCAGTTTGATATACTTCCACAAGCTTCTTTAGAAGTGCACTATCCTTATCTTTTGTTCTTACAGCTATAAGATTAAAATAATTTTTTGCACTCTCTTTCTTAGTATCCTCTATATAAATGGAATCCTTTAATGGAGCATATCCTGCATCAACAGCTACTCCATTATTTATAACCGCTATATCAACATCCTCAATGGATCTTGGAATTTGCGTTGCAACTAGTTCTGTTATATTAAGCTTTTTAGTGTTTTCAACAATATCCTTCAATGTTGGCTTAATCCCTGTGCCATCTTTAAGCTTGATTAAACCTGCATCCTGTAATAATAAAAGCGCTCTTCCTTCATTAGTGGCATCGTTAGGAATTGCTACCTTTGCTCCATCCTTCAAAGTTTTTATGTCTTTAATTTTCTTTGAATATATCCCCATTGGAGCTAAAACAGTATAACCTATGGACGTTAAATCTAAGTTATGATCTTTTTTAAATTGATCAAAATAGGCTATAGTTTGAAATGCATTTGCATCAATATCTCCATCGTTTAGAGCTTGATTGGGTCTTACATAGTCACTAAAGGTCACAATCTCTAACTGTATATTTTCTTTCGCTAACCTCTCCTTTACATTGTCCCATACTCTGTGATCATCTCCTGTGACCCCAAGTTTTATAACTTCTTTCTTCTTTTCTCCAGAAGCTGATTTTGCTCCACATCCTGCTAATGCTGTGGCTCCAATTGTTAATGCTATTGCTATTGCCCCTAATCTTTTTATATTCATAATAAAATGCCCCCTATTTCTATATTTTTATTCATTGACTCTCTCTATTTTTATATATTAATGCTTTAACCTGCTTAATAAAAGCTCCCCAAGACTCTGTATCCCATTAACTAAAACTAAAAGAATAATTATTGTCGCTACCATGATATCAGTTTTGAAATATTGATAACCATATCTTATAGCAAAATCTCCAAGTCCTCCCCCTCCAACAGTTCCAGCCACTGCTGAAAAACCTATTAAGCTTACTGTAGTTATTGTGAGTGCATAAACTATTCCTGGCAGTCCTTCTTTTAGAAAAATTCTATATACTATCTCAAAAGCACTTGAGCCCATAGCTTGTGCAGCTTCTATTACTCCACTATCAATATCTAAAAGTGCTGATTCTATCTGTCTTGCCACAAAAGGTACAGACCCCAAAACTAGCGGAACTATCGCTCCTTTAAGACCAATTGTTGTTCCAACTAAAAACCGTGTTAATGGTATAATAGCTGCCAAAAGTATAACAAATGGTATAGACCTAAATATATTTATTATTTTTCCTAAAAGACTGTATACAACTTTATTTTCAAGTATATTTCCTGGTCTTGTCACCACTAGAGTGACGCCTACAGGAAGTCCTATTGCTGTAGATATAGTTCCCGCGATAAGAACCATAAGCAAGGTCTCACCTAGAGCCTTTATCATATCTGGAAATAATTCTATTACATTAGGCATAAGATTCTGTAAGACTTGAAGCATCTCGTATCACCTCCACGTGCACATTTTTCTCCTCTAAATATTCAAAGGCAGTTCTAATACCTTCTCTTGCACCATTTAGTTTTACAATCAAATTCCCTATTGGAACTTGCTGAATAATCTCTATATTTCCAAAAAGTATACTTGCATCTACTTTAAACTTTCTAGAAAGTTTTGATATGAAGGCCTGACCTGTATTCTGTCCTACAAAAGATATCTTAGCTATGATTTCTTCCTCTGTAAGCTCTCCAATAAAAGAGTTGCTATTTAAAAGTTCGTAGATTTTATCATATTTAAAAATTGTTGAGATAAAATTTTTCGTCATATTTGCCTTTGGTTCAGAGAATATCTGCACTAAGCTTCCCGCTTCAACAACTTCTCCTTTATCCATTACTGCTACCTCATGACATATTTCCTTAACTACTTCCATCTGATGAGTTATTAAGACTATAGTAAGTGCTAATTTTTCATTTATTTCTTTTAGCAGTGACAGTATCGAGTGTGTTGTTTCAGGATCAAGAGCTGAAGTAGCTTCATCACATAAAAGTACCTGTGGATCATTTGCAAGTGCTCTCGCTATTGCCACTCTTTGTTTTTGACCTCCACTTAACTGGGACGGATATGCTTTTACCTTATCACTCAAACCAACTAAATTTAGTAAGCTTTCAACCTTTTCTTTTATCCGCTCTCTACTTAGCCCCTTCCCTTTCAACGGATATGCCACATTTTCAAAAACATCTCTACTTCTCATAAGGTTGAAGTGTTGAAATATCATACCTATCTTTTCTCTACTTTTCCTAAGCTCTTTTGGTGATAGTTTCGTTAACTCCTTATCATTAACAATAACTTCACCACTAGTAGGCTTTTCAAGTAAATTTATACATCTAATCAAAGTACTCTTTCCTGCTCCGCTATAACCAATGATTCCAACAATCTTGCCAGGTTCAACATACAGGTTTACATTCTTTACAGCTTCTACTTTGCCATCTTTGGAGTGATAAGTCTTTGATACATTCTTTAACAAAATCATTTTATTTCCCCCTTTACTAAAAAGTAGATAAAAAAATCCTCCTTCCAATAAGGAAAGAGGACCTGGTAAATAACCCACATATGGGTAACTCACAAGTATAATCTTTCCTTATCTTTCAGACACATAAGTCTGCAGGAATTAGCACCTTGCGAGCAAATGAACACACGCCGGTTGCTGAAACTTCATCGGGCCAGTCCCTCAGTTTCTCTAGATAAGGTTCATATTAATTTTTTATAACTTCGGCTTGAAACCAATTATAGTTATGTTTTTTTTAACTGTCAATACCAAATTTTAGGAATTTTTATAAAGAAATTACGTAATTTTTTTATCCTAAAACTTTAAATAAATATATATTATATATTTATTTATATTTCAAAAATCTTTCATAAAAATTTTATTTCAATCATATTTAAACCTAATTTAGACTTATACATTTCTACATTCACTACTCTAATCTAGCCATTAATCAAATTAGACTTTACTTTAAACTATCCAAATTTGTATATTATAATTTCTTGCTTATCTTTAATATGCATATTCTAAAAAAAATGATTAATTCATAAAAATAATATTTTCTTAGTAATTCAATAAGTTTAGTATTTTATCTTGACATGGAAAATTTTTGCGTTTATAATTCTATTTAAATTAAACTTGTCATTCATGATAAAGTTGAATTTAAACAAAATATACAAATCAATATTGATTAAACAGTAAATACCTTATCAAGAGAGACGGAGGGAATGGCCCTAAGATGTCTCAGCAACCAACATGTTTCATTTGCATGCACGGTGCTAAATCCAACAGGAGTTTTATTTCTGAAAGATGGGGAAGATATTAGTTAAAATATAGGCCTTTATAGGCATGCATTTTAAATCTTCTTCCATTGATGGATGAAGATTTTTTTGTTTTTATAGATTCATATAAACTATAAACACTTGCTGTTTAACTAAATAAGCCGAGGTGTAAAAATGAGTATTGAAAGTGTACGAAATTATTTTTTAACAAATGGTTTGGAAGATCCGGTTTTCGAACTGGAATCCAGTGGGGCTACTGTGGAACTTGCTGCAAAAACTTTAGGTATTGATTCTCAGTATATTGCAAAAACCCTAGCCTTTAAACTTAAAGACAGGGATATTCTCGTTGTAACTCGAGGAGACGCAAAAATAGATAATAAAAAGTATAAGCACCATTTTAATCTTAAGGCCAAAATGTTGAATCATGATGAAGTTCTTGAAGTAACAGGCCATCCAGTTGGCGGGGTTTGTCCTTTTGGTCTAAAAAACAAACTAGATATATACTTAGATATTTCTATAAAAGACTTCGAACATGTGTATCCAGCAGCCGGTGCACACAATGTAGCACTAAAGATAACTCCTAGCGATATAGAGAAACTTACTAAAGCATTATGGATTGATGTATGCCAAGTTTAAAAGTAAAACTTATAAATATAAAAATGGTACTAAAGATTTTTAACTTCAACTACTAAGTTATGAAACTCTATAATTAGAGTTTATGGGGCAATATTTTATAAAAAGGGGGAAATTAAATTGAGCAATAAATTAAATTTATTAGAATTAAAAGTTATAGATGAAATAGAAAAAAGTAAAAACAAGTATATAGACATAAGCCATAGTATCCACCATAAACCTGAGGTTGGAAACAAAGAATTTTTTGCCTCTGCCTTACTCTCTGATACTTTGGCTAAAGAAGGTTTTGAGATCGAGACTGGTGTTGCAGACCATAAAACCGCTTTCATCGCTAGAAAAAAATCTCCTAAAAAAGGCCCAATTATTGCTTTTTTAGCTGAATATGATGCACTTCCTGGGTTAGGTCACGCTTGTGGGCATAATATAATTGGTACTCTAAGTACAGCCTCTGCAATAGCATTATCAAAAGTTTTGGATGAACTTGGGGGAGAGATAAGAGTTTTAGGAACCCCTGCCGAAGAAGGCGGAGAAAACGGAAGCGCTAAAGGTAGTTTTGTAAATCACGGTTTACTAGCAGATGTAGATGCTAGTTTAATAATCCATCCAGGCAATAAAAATCACCCAACCAGCCCTTCTCTTGCTGTTGATCCACTAGATTTCGAGTTTATAGGGAAGCCCGCTCACGCAGCAGCTTCTCCACATGAAGGCATAAATGCTCTAGATGCTGTAATAGCACTTTTTAATGGAATAAATGCATTAAGACAACATGTTACACCAGATGTACGAATTCACGGAATAATAACTCATGGAGGAGATGCTCCTAATATAATTCCTGAATATGCTAAAGCTAGATTCTTTATACGTGCCGCCACAAGAAAAACTTGCGATGAAGTGACTGAAAAAATAAAGAATATAGCACAAGGAGCTGCTTTAGCTACGGGTGCTAAAGTCAATATAGTTGCTTTTCAAAATAAAGTCGACAATATCCTCATCAATAAAACTTTCGATGAGTTATTTATAAATAAAGCTGCTCTACTTGGATTACAAGTATCAACTGAGCAAAACAAAGGTTTTGGCTCCACAGATGTTGGAAACATAAGCCATGTTGTACCAACTATACATCCCCATGTGAAAATAGGACCTGAAACTTTAGTTGGCCATACCGTAGATTTCAGAGAAGCTGCTGTATCCGAAGAAGGTGATTACGGTCTTATAGTAGGTGCCAAAACTTTAGCCATAACAGCACTTTCCTTATTTACGAATGAAGAAAACTTAAAAGCTATTAAAGAAGACTTTCTAAGAAATAAGGAAATTTAGCATAAAAATAAGATGAAATGATTGCACAGATATTTAACTTATAGAGTTGATCCCTCCATATTTAAACATTCTACTATCATTTCATCTTTTTTATTTTCTATAAGCTTTTCTCAGCAACGATAGTAAAAGTCTTAGGAATTCCCTTATCAAAAACTTCTGAAGATAAATTAGGTTCTTCTTCTAAACTTTTAATAACTAGACCTGAAGCAGCAACACTTGTTACTATTTCTCCAAGAGTCCATCTACGAAGAAATACTTTCTTAGGTTCGTCATTCTCTGAATATTTATGATAAGATACATCCTTTTCTTCTAAGGAAGTATCAAAATAATCACCAGTTACCTTGTGCTTTCGTACCTTTGCTGTAGAGCCTCTAGAACTTATGAGCTTAGTAGATATAGGATGAAAATCTCTTATTAAAGCGATACCTTTCTTATCAATAAGCTCATATATTACGTTCATAAATGGAGCTAGATCTGTAAAATAGTGTAGTATTCCCATTTCAGCAAATACAATATCATAATTAGATGACAACTGTTCTTTAGGCAGCTTTAATACATCAGATACTATATACTCTATTTTTACTCCTGCTGCTTTTGCAAGATCCAAAGCATAACTCTTATTCCCCTCCGAGAAATCAACTACAGTAACTTGTGCTCCAAGCAAGGCTAATGCAACAGCCTTATTACCATTGGACCCCATCAGGTTCATTATCTTCTTTCCTCTTACGTCGCCAAATTTACTATGAAGTATAGAAAGTAAGCCTTCAGGATTTTTACTTATCCTCTCTGCAGCTTCTTCTGGTGTTCCAAATCTATTCACCCATGCATTATAGGTTTCTTTATTCCATATCTCTTCGTTACTATCTATAACAACTTTATTTTCACTATTTAAGTTATTAAAATTCATTACTTCTGATGTATCTAACTTTTCTTCCAATTTGAAATCCTCCAAATTCTCTAAACAAATAATTTCTTATCAGATTATATCATCTATTTTAAGTATTTACTAAGAATTTATTATGTATAACGTATTAATGTATACTAAAGGGTTCCTTTATAGAAATTTAATTTATACTTATTCGAAAATCATGCACCAATACCTTGTAGACATATATAAATTAATAATTAAAGTTGGAACCCTAAAAAGGGTTCCTATGCCGAACCTTAATTTATACTTATTCGATAATCGCGACATCTTGTGATTATCAGGAATGTATAAATTAATTGTTGATCTAGGAACCCCATTTACTAAAATCTTATTTCCATGATAAATTGAACTGCCCCTTGGTTTTATCTCCTATAACTTGTATATGACAAGTCCCTTTTGACTTTGCAGTGTACTTAAATACTCCACTGTTATCTTCAATAAGATTTTTAACTTCTTTATCTTCTTCATTTATAAATACAATTTTTAAACTTCCTTCTTTCACTTCTGATGAATAATTGATAGTTAATTCCTCACCATCTTTTACTTTTATTCCTTTAGTTATGTGTCCATTTAAATAACTGTAACTCTTATTCCAAGAACTAAGAGTTGAATTTTCAATAGCGCCTTTCTCACTAAAACTATCAGCATAGAACTTACCACTAAATATACCCTTTATTACAATTGTAACACCTACTGATACTACTATTACTACGGCTATAAGTATTATCCATATAGCTTTATACTTTTTAAAAATCTCCATGTCCATTTCCTCCTACTATTAAAGTTAATTACTTACATATTTAGTCTTACATTTAGGACAGTAATTCCAACTTTCCTTCATGGTACTACCACAACTGCTGCAAACTTTGCCTACATCAGTTCCACAGTTTGTACAAATAGATACACCTTTTTCTAAAAGCAAGCCGCAAGACGTACATCTTTCTTCACGCCCTCTCGTAAGCATTAAATATACTATTAATGAAACAGGCATGCTGAATAGTGCTAAAATAGCCCAGCTCAATGCAAATTTTTCACTTCTATTTCTTGCATCTAGATATATCCATAATGACTGCCCACTCCAAAGTAAAAGAAATGTAAATATCCCGATAAAGATAGCAAGTTCTCCTAGACTCATGAAATCATTCCTCCCTTAATTCTTTTTTGTAACTTAGGCAACATTGTCAATGGTATCAAAAGTGAAGAAAAGCTATTTATAACTACCCACACAATAATATTCATTCTTAACAATATGTTAAACTGAATTATAAGAGCGCACATAACTGCTCCGCCGTATAAAAGGTCTGAAATAATAAGTTTCTTTTTTTTCTCTTTTTCTTGTGTTTCATTAATTAATTCAGTCACATTAAGCTGCTTAATTAAACCTAGTTCTTCTAATGAATTATCATCTAACAATCTATTTTCATCTAATTTAACTTCATTAAAAAATACTTTATTCTCTTTCATAAATAGCTCCCTCCTTTAACTTAAAAATATTCTTCAATCCTTTGGCAGTGTTGTGTAACCTTGATTTTACAGTACCTTCTGCGCATCCCATTATGTTGCTTATCTCTTCTAAGCTATAGCCATAGTAATGTTTTAGTATAAACGTTACTCTTTTTTCATAGCTTAAGGATTGTAATTCCTTTAAGACTTCTTCAACCTGCATCTTTGCCTGTATTTTATCTTCAATCTCTGATCCAGTACTTATATATGATTTCTCATTTAGTTCATCAAATTTAATTTTCTTTTGTCTTTTATAATTGTTTCTATATATATTCAATGCTATCTTTATAAGCCATGTGGAAAATTTACTTTCACCTCTATATGACTTTATGTTTATAATTGCCTTCATAAGTGTTTCTTGTAGTAAATCCTCAGAGAGATAAATATCCCCAGTAAGCTTAATTATGAATCCATTGAGTGTCTTGTAGTTATTCTCAATTAATGTACTAAGTGCTTGTTTATCTCCACACTTAGCTCTGATTAAAACATCCTGCTCCTCCAAAATTTTATCCCTCCTGCTTCATTCATTAAATAAGACAACTTAATGTAAAAAAAGTTCATTACTTTAAATATTTTCCTTAAATAATTATAACTCATATACAAAAGGCCTGTCTCATTTAAGATACAGACCTTTTAAAATTATGCACTTAACATATCTCTTTCAATCTTTCCGTCCTTCAGCTGTAATATTCTACCTCCAAAAGCTGCTGCTTCTTCAGAGTGAGTTACCTGTATTATAGTCTTAGACATCTCACTATTGATGGTCTTAAATAATTCCATTATTTCTGTCCCTGATTTTGAATCCAAATTACCAATAGGCTCATCTGCTAGTATAATATTAGGATTAAACAATACAGCCCTTGCTATAGCTACTCTTTGCTGCTGGCCCCCTGAGAGCTCTCTAGGCGTATATTTTCTCTTTGATCTCAAACCAACAATTTCTAATATGTCATCAAGCTCTTTCTTGAATTTCTTTGGCTTCTGACCATCTAATAGTAGAGGTAGAAGTATGTTATCTTCAACACTTAGGTTTTGTACTAAATTATAAAATTGAAATACAAATCCAATTTCCTTCCTTCTCATTACGCTCTTATCTTTTTCTTTCATATTAATATAGCTTTTTTCACCTATTTTTATATCTCCACTAGACGGATTATCAAGCCCTCCTAATAAATATAGCAATGTTGACTTGCCACAGCCAGATGGTCCCATAATAGATAAGAACTCTCCTTTATCTACAGAAAAGCTTAGGTCAGTTAAGATATCAACTGATTCCCGTGCAACCGTAAAAGATTTATATAAATTACTTACCTCAATTAATTTTGCCATAAAAAAATTCCTTCCTAATTTAAAATATTATAAGATTGAATCTGTTAGAATTATATATATCACTCTACTCATATTTTAGTTCACTTATCAGCTGAAGCTTCTTGCTTCTAAACACCGATGATAATGAAGCAATTACCATTATGATTAATACGACTACTGATATTATAGCCATCAAATTAATAGGGTATTGCAATGTCAAATCTAGTGTTAAAAACTTAAAAACATCCCCCATGAGCACATTTATCCCTACCGATGTTATTAATGCAACTACTATACTAAGCAGAGCTTGAAAAATACTCTCTAATAGAATTACTACTCCTCTTCCTGCAGTAGTTAAACCTATAGAACTAATAACAGCCATCTCTCTTTTGCGTTGGATAAAGCTTATAGATATATTACTCATTACTCCAAACACTGCAATAATGATAGTCATATATGAGAATATAGATAAGATGTTAACGACTTGAGCATTATTCTGCTCATTATTTAGAATATTTTCATCCTTAGTAAATACAGTTGTATCTAGTCCTCTTAACTTATTTGTTAGAATCTTTTTTGCTTCCTCTTGTGAGGAGTTAGTTGTTACAAAATATTGTGTAGGATACTTAATATTAAAATGCTTTAACGCTGCCTTTTCTGAAATAAGGTTATAGTTACCATTCTGCATCATTTTAGCATTATATATTGATAAAACTTTAAATTTCTCATCCTTATTATTTAAAGTAAGAGTTATTGTATCTCCAGCATTTATGCCGTATCTTAATGCCATTTGCCTTGATAAAACAATCCCATCATCATCGTCTTCAAGAGCATCAAGCTGTTTATCCTTATCATCAAATGAGAGATAGTTCTCAAAAGTTTTAAATTTATTGGGATTTACATAAAACACGTATATCTTTTTTGAGTTATCTCCCGCTAAATTAGTAGCTATGATTCCTGTTTCATTTATATCTTTTATTCCATCATAGCTATTAATAATTTGATTTACCGCTTTTGAATTATTAGAGTTTACACTTATAGAAATATCATATTTCGATCCATTATAAGCACCTCTAACTACATCAACAAGTGATATTTTTAAAGAATTTATCATTACAATTGAAACAATAGATATTATCAATAATCTTATGTTATTAATCAGCACTCTAGAAGTCCTCACATTGTTAAGCGATAGCATGGTTAAACCACTCATATTTCTAAAAGCATTAACTATAGGATAAAGCACTGTATCTACAAACTTTGGAAGTATCAATAAAACTCCAACTAAAGCAAATAAAATACTAATTACTGCTCCAAAATAATTTATATACTTTCCTATCATATGAAAAGCAACTGCGACGATTAGAAGCAGTACACCTAATATAAACCCTTTGTTTGACGGCTTATTTGATGTGGCTAAGGTATTTAAAATTATATCTTTAACAGATAATTTTCTTATCGATACTATAGGCAAAATTGAGGAAATCATAGATAACACTACAGCAAATATAAATCCTATTAAGACGTAAGGTACATAAAGTCTAAAATCAGCCTTTACACCAAAAGCCTTCAATGGATTGCTATAATAACATATCAGATATGCTATTCCTTCTCCCCAAAAAACACCTATTCCGCCTCCTAAAATACCATAACTAAAGCTCTCAAGCATCAATATCTTAATCACTCCACCTTTAGTAGCGCCTTGGCTAAGAAAGGTTCCAATTGTAGGTAGTTTTTCTGCTATTATTAGTTTAAATGAACTATAGATAATGAATATCGTCATGATTAATACAATTCCAAGCATAAAGAATAGCGGCATCTTTAAAGAGTTTAATTGGCCTTCTATCATCACTTCATCATATACAGGTGATGCTACTATTTTTTCACCTTCATGAGCTTTATTAAAATTGTTTATCCATCCATTTATGTCTTTGCTATCTACAGAAGCAAACATAATACTTATTTTGTTCTCTGACGAATATATTTTTGATACATTCTCTATTGGGGTGATTAATGTAAATTTATTTCCTATATCATTAGAAAATAAAGCACTATTATCAGTTATTGCTGCTATTTTATAAGCCTCTTCTTTCCCTAAAATATTAAGCTTTATCTCATCTCCAACTTTGACTTTTAACAAATCACTTGTTTTCTGAGATACAATTAATTTTTTTCCTTCAAAAGGCTCCAAATTACTTTTATCTAGTAGCTTTAACGAACTGAAATTTGTGAAATCAGATAAACTGGTTCCTATAAGGTCAAACTCATTTTCGGTATCTCCTACATATCCGCCTATAGTTAATGCCTTAAAACTTTTGCTAATATCTTTATTATTTATACCTTTTGCGTCAAATAATGGTTCTTCTAGAGTATTATCAGCATTAATTTGAACATTAAATTCACCATAATTTCCTCTGACATATTGAGACATTGTATTAACCAAACTTTTTATAGAGCTTAAAGAAGCAATTAGAAGTGCTGCACTTAATGCTATAGATATTAAAAGAAGAATAGCTCTTCCTTTTTTCTCTACAATAGATTTAAATATATATTTACTAAAAATAGACATACCTGTACTCCTTCATCTATTATCTTTTATTAACTTTATCCTTTTCTGCTAATGCGAAAGATAATATCCCCGTAGCTATTCTTTCATCATCACATCGAATCTCTACATTAAACTTTGCAAATATTTTAGTCTTGTTAATAACATTAACGTTTATTATCAGTGAATCGCCTGGCACCACTGCCTTGATAAACTTCATCATTTCAATCTTTAATAGCAGTGGTACTAAGTCTACTTCAACATTTGAAATTTCAGAAGCTAGCGCTATTGCGCATAACTGTGCAGCTGCTTCAGTTATTAATACTCCAGGCATTATTGGCATCCCCGGAAAGTGCCCCTGAAAATAATCTTCATTTATAGTAACATTCTTCTTTCCTTTAGCTGATATTCCCGGATTTATCTCCAATATTCTATCAATCATTAGAAAAGGTGGCCTATGCTTAATTAACTTGCAAATCTCTTGAGTATCCATTAATAAAAGCTCCATTTCAAAATTTATTTAAAATAACTTTTTATCTTACTGCATTCTTATTCTAAATACTTAAACCTCCATCTATTACGAATGTCTGTCCAGTTATATAACTTCCTCTTCCTTCGCATAAGAAACTAACCAACTCAGCCACCTCTTCTGCTTCACCAAATCTTCCCAAAGGTATCATATCAAGATATTCTTTTTTCTTATCTTCAGATAAACTACTGATCATATCTGTATTTATGAACCCAGGCGCAATAGAGTTAACGCATATGCCAAACTGAGATAATTCCTTTGCTAACACTGCAGTCATTGAGTTAATTGCGCCCTTGGTAGCACTATAAACAGATTGTCCTGCTAATGCCTTTCTAGACGATACCGATGATATATTCACTATACATCCTTTTTTATTCTTAAACATTTTTAATGCAGCTTGCTTACAACAATAAAAATAGCTCTTTATATTAATATCCATTGACCTGTTCAAAGAATCTTCACTTAGCATCATAATAAAGGAGTCCTCCACTATTCCAACATTGTTTACCAATATATCAACTCTCCCGAAATGCTTCATCGCTTGACTAAATAAACCTACAACTTCTTTATTTATTGATATATCCGCTTTAACAGCAATTGCTTCCACTCCAAATTCTCTTATGATATCTATAACTTCCAGAGCCTTTTTTTCACTCTTATTATAATTAACAACAACATTCATGCCTCTTTGTGCTAATTTTATCGCACAAGCTCTCCCAATACCTCTTGAGGCTCCAGTAACAACAGCTGTTTTCCTATCCATATTTGTTTCTCCCTATATCAAAATACTCTGCTATTGATTATCTATAAATTGGCATTTTTTAATATTACTGCACTAAATCCTCCTCCGAATGAAAAACTTGTGACAAGTACATATCTATAAAAGCCATTCTCTTTTTCGTTTATATTTATAGTCATATCATCAATATTTATATCTGTATCAATTTTTTTTCTTGTTATAGGAGTCTGTCCATGATATAACATTAATGCGGCATGAGCTATCTGCAATGCACTAGTTGCAGCTCTTCCTTCACCAACCATATTCTTTACTGTGTGTATATTCATATGATTTAATTTTTCTTTAAATATGTTTTTATAACACCTTAGTTCCATCTTATCTATAATTGATGATCCATTAGCAAAGCCAACTATTGCATCTATTACATTCAAAGCAATTCCTGCATTTTCACATGCTTTTATTATTGCTTTTTCTAATCCTTTACCATCCAAAGATATTCTTCCAGGTTTGCAAGGACTATTAGTTATGCCATATCCAACTATTTCAGCATATAAGGTAGCTCCTCTCTTAAGTGCATTTTCCTTTGTTTCTAATAGGAGAGAGGTGCTACCTTCTCCAACAATAAATTCATTACCCTTAAATCCATATACTAATTCATCTGGTTCTTCTCCAATATATAGACTGTTTAATTTATCATATAGTAAATGAATAGTATCACTATATTCATCTACACCTGAAATTAGCATATACTTACTTCTGTTAAGCTTCAAAAGATCATAACCATAACATAAACTATCCATACCAGATGAAACACCATTAACTATAGTTGCGGTATATCCTTTTATCTTACTCATTATAGAAAGATATCCTGCTGCTGCATTATATACAGTATTAGGGAAGGAAAGCGCACTCCCACCTTTTATACCATTACTATTAATACTTTTAATAAAAGCCCCTATTTCTGCTGCAGGACCATCTGAAGTTCCAACAATTAACCCAATCTCTTTTTCTATATCTTTATTAATTTCAAGGCCTGCATTCTTAAGTGCATTAACCCCTGAAATTAGAAGCAGCTTTGATAACCTATCCAATTTCCTCATAAATCCTGGCTTTATTCCGAATTCACTAAAATTGTCCACCTTTACATCTGCGATAAAACTGCTCTTAAAATCGCTATCACTATCAATTATTGTAAAACCTTTCTTACCAGCCATTGAATTGCTCCAATATTCATTAATCCCTACACCAATCGGAGTCATACAATCCATTCCAGTTATATACACTTTCTCATCATCATAAGCTCTTCTATTTACAACTTTTTCTATTGATTTAGAAAATATTACGCTGGCATTATTTCCTCCAAAAGCAAAAGAATTTGACATAACAATATTTAAATTCTTTTCCTGATTTCTATTTGGAACAAAATCAAATTCATTCTCAACCTCTTCATCAAAATTTATAGTAGGAGGTATTTTACTCGTATTTAATGCTTTAATTGAAATAATAGCTTCTATTGCACTTGCTGCACCTAAACAATGTCCTATCATTGATTTAGTTGAACTAATCTTTATATGATTTTTACTTTCATAAAATATCTCTTTGATTGATGTAAGCTCTGCAGCATCATTTAAAGGAGTACCTGTCCCATGTGCATTAAGATAATCTATATCCTTTGAATGAATTCCAGCCTCAGCAATTGCTGATTTAATTGCAAATATTTGTGATTCTCCATCAGGCTTTGGAGCAGTTATATGATAGGAGTCTCCTGTTACGCTATAACCTGCAATTTTGCAGTAAATTCTAGCTTTTCTCTCTAAAGCATGCTCAAGAGATTCAATAATAAGTACTCCCGCGCCTTCTCCCAGTGATATTCCCTGGCTTCTACTAAAAGGTGAACAATTATTTTTGTCTAGAGCTTGTAAGGCATGAAATCCTGCAAACGGTAATGAAGCAAAAGCATCAGTTCCTCCTACAATCACCACATCAGCTTGACCTCTTTTTATCAAGTCACAAGCATAAGCTATGCTAATATTTCCTGCCGCACATGCATTGGAAATATTAGAAACCACACCTTCTGCACCAACAAATAGTGCAACATTCCTTGCTATACAATTTACCGGAATTCTTAAGATATCATTAGGATTTTCTCTTACATTATTATCTGAGTGGTCTCTTTCAAATTTCTCTGCACTTAGCGCTCCACCAGTACAACTGCCTATAGATACAGATATTCTTTCTTTATTCTCTTCGTCTAAGATAAGATTAGAATCTTTTATAGCTTCATTCACTGCTTCAATTACTAGTATTGATGTTCTATCCATGACTCTTGTATATCTTTTAGGCATCTTAAAGGTACACTTAAACGCCTCGGCGGTTGCACCAATTTTAGCATAAGCATTAGTAGTATCAATTCCTTTTACATTCTTTATTCCACTTACGCCATTTACAGCATTATCCCATACTTCCTCTAAGTTGTTGCCTATTGAACAGTTAACTCCTAATCCTGTTACTACACATATCTTCTCATTGTCCATATGTTCACCCCTTTAGAAATACCATTCGTTTCATTACTTTTCTTCTTTAAATTACGCTGTTTCTATTGATCTTAAAATTATTTCGCTTAAAGTTCGTATGTTCTTAAAATATTCTCTATGCTCACTAGTTAAAGAAACACCATATTCATCATCAATAGCAGCAACTATCTCCAAAGAATCTACAGAATCTAGACCTAGATCTGAATTAAAAAGCTCTTCTTCATAATCTATGTCCTCAGCATTCATAGGCAATCTTAAATTTGTGACTAATATCTCCCTTAATCTATCAGCTATTTTTTGTTCTTTTTCATTCATTTTTTATTCCTCCAAACTTATATTTTATTAATTCACTTGTTATTAACTCAATATTTTCATCATTATATTTATTAAAATTAATATCATGATTGTAAAAAAACTTTATTTTCTTATCTGCATAAATTTTTATTATATTCTCAATAAATGCTACTGCATCATTATTTGCTGTAATCCCAAGGCCACCAAAAAGCTTCAATTTTTGTGTTTTATCATCAAAGTAACATGAATCTCCAAGAAATATTGCAACGTTGTATCCAGATTCAATTACTAATATTTGATGACCAGCAGTATGTCCTTTAGCCTTGAATAATCTAGCAGAATTATCTTCAAATATAGAATACCCATCCTCAATCTGTTGGCACAATTGTAGATTTATTGCTTTAATATATGAAGGGTTTCTTGAATTATTTTTTAATGCAGTTAATTCGTCCTTTTGTATAAGAAATTTACTTTTTATAAACTTTCTGTTATTACCACAATGATCAAAATGAAGATGAGAATTTATAACATAATCTATATCCCCGCAATCTATACCAATAAGTTTAAGTTGCTGAGTAAATTTATAATCTTGTCCCACTTCTATAGTTACGAATTTGTTCAATACCCCAATATCATCAATTCCATCTTGTGATAATCCTGTATCAAAAAGAATATTCTTATTTTTAAGTCTTATTAAATATGATAGTACTGGATAGCGCTGAATTTCCTTATATTCTGGAAACCAGTGAAATTTACTTTTCATATTTATGTAACCAGTATTTATTGAAAATATCTCCACATATGCTCTTCCCTTCACTCCTAAGAAAATCTTTCTCCTATATGAGTAAGCTTCTCAATTTCACAAATGCCTCTTGTTCTAAATCTGCTATCTTATACAGCTTTTTCGATAAAGTACTTAGTAAAACATCCTGGTTATTCTCAACTTTTATTAGATTTGATAGCTTTCTAGTAAAATCTCTCCACTCTGTAGCAATTTCATCAAACTGTTTTCCAAAACCTTCAAGCTCAGAAATGTTTAAAAAATGTGATATATACTCTAAACTTTCAGCAAACTCACCACGAAAACACGTGTTGCTTCCTTTAAGTAATGAGGCTCTAAGGACATAAGCTCTTATACTGCAGAACTTTCTTACTAGATCATTCTTTCCTTTTTCCTTTTGCTGTTTTACGTATTCCTCAAACTCTGAAATATCATTACCTAAGCTTTTTATTGCTTCTACTCCTCTACATTTAACCTTTGAACCATCATCAAATTCAACATCACTCCCTGAGTACTCAGATAGCATCCTATCACAAATATCTATCAAAGCATCTTTTATCAATCGCTCTTCATTATCCTTGATTTTTCGCATATTTTCCTCATTGAATTTAAATTCGTATAAAGTTTTGTTTGGAGAAAACAAATAATTTTCCTTACATATAGCAAATATAAAATCATCTAGTTCATACTCTGAAATACCAACTTCTTTATCAATATCATTACATATGAAATATACAGACTGTTTTTCATCATCATACCCAGCGATTACTCCTGCAGATGGAAAGTTGATATCAAGGATAGAATCAGAATTTTTAGAAGAAACTCCTAGCTGTATCTCAGTAAGAGCCTTGGGGTCATAAGCTGATATCAGAGGTATGTCTCTGTCTACATAATTCTTTATTTTATTCCATAGAGCTTCTTTATTTTCCACTGTATATTTATCTATATCTACCTTAAGACTTATAGCCATTTCCTCTTCTACAGAAAATGGTGTTGCTCCACATACCCAAAAGCTAATACCATTAGTATTTTTCGGAGTAGCGTGCCCGTACATAAAATCAATACCTTTTCCTAGAATGAATGCACTATAGGACTCTGTTGAAATACCATAATGTCGTAGAACTTCTCTCAAAGAAGTTATTCTGCAATCATATACCTCTTTTTTAGGTATCTTACTGTACGTACTTATTATTCTTTTCATTTTTTGCTCCCCACCTTTTTAAAATCATGTTTTTTAAGGATACTATGACTCTGGAAATGAATGAATAAGTCATTTTTATAAAAAATAATACGGAGATAGCATACATTGTATTGTTATAAAGCCATCTTATTACTTCATAAACGGTACTTTTTAAACCTAAATTCATATTTATTAAAACCATACTATAGAATTCTTTTGCTTTTACGACACAGCTAAACAGTAGGTTTGTAGTAAAATACGCCACAAATACTACAAAACACATGGAAAAACCGATATATATGTAAAAAAGAAGTTTTTCTTTTTTTCTCATACTATTTATAAATCCATCAAGCAATCTATCAATCCTAATATCGTTTCTTCTAAGCACCTTTTTGTTAAAATAAGCTTTCATAATATCATGAAGATTTGGAACACCTATAAAATCAGAAAATATCCAATATCCGTCTAACTTTATAAATGGATTTATATTGTAAAAATTATTTATACATAAGATACACACAGCTGTATATATATAGTTATTCTTAGTCGCTAGACTTATCAACAGCAACACTGCTATCATAATTGCTTGAAAATACATTCCGCCTATATCCACAACTACTCTTTGCTTTCTATTTAGTGCCCAAATTGAACTTACATCTGAGTAGTATACAGGTATCATATAATATATACCGATACCAATATCTCCTGGCTTGACGTTATAATACATAGATGCAGAAGCATGTCCCAGTTCGTGAAATAAAGTTACAACAGTGGATATTACGAACATACAAATAATACCTTTAGTTCCTGTTGAGAAGATGTTATTTATTCCAGAAGAACTCATAGATACAGCTAATATGTATAGCTGGCTTATAATAGCTAATGGTCCTAGTATTAGTGCAACCTTCTTTGTATAGAAAAAACATAAAAAAGAAAACTTCTGCACGATATGAGACTTCAAAATATTTACTCTAAACCATAAGCTTTTATCTTTTTTAAGTTCTTCCTCTGAATGACTATCATCATCACTATTTATTAACTTATTAGGTATTAAGGTTTTTTCTATTATGGTTGTTATATCTTCTTGCTTTATCATGATACTTGCCTTTGAGTTTACACTTTCAGTTATCTCGGTAATGTTTTTCTTACCGTCAATATTATTCAATATTTCATAAATAATATAAGATACAACCCATTGTTTTTTTCCTAATCTTATAAGATATTTTTGCTT
Organism: Clostridium fungisolvens; assembly: GCF_014193895.1. Lineage (NCBI taxonomy): Bacteria > Bacillati > Bacillota > Clostridia > Eubacteriales > Clostridiaceae > Clostridium > Clostridium fungisolvens. Next base: position 4,320,454 of record NZ_BLZR01000001.1, read on the forward strand.
TTCACTGGAGGAATCAAACAGCTCTACTGACATCTTTGGATTTTTCACAGGTACTAATATCTCCATGTATAACCTCCTAAAATACCATAACGAATTATATAGAATAATATTTTTATATAATTCACAATAATTGTTTAGCTTAGTATAATTTTTGTATATAATTAATATATAAATATGGGAAGTCCAATAATTAAGCATCTATGCTTAATATATAAATTAATAAAAAACTATTTTCCGCAATACACACAAAGTAATTTTGGCTGTCACTACTGTGTACTTGCATCCTAGCTTAATAATTTTCACTAATTAAGCATTAATTAATAATTATTAATTTAAAATTTATTGGCACTTCCCATAAACTTAGTTATTCTACTAAGCTATATTTGAATATTTTCAATGCATTTATGGTTATTCTTAAATTCCTATATAACCTAAACATGCAACTGCAAGACAAAACCCTATCTTACCAAAGCATGCATTAGCTGTGCACCACCAGCCAAATTCAGTTCTTTCCTCTAATTCCATGACCATTAACTCTTCATCAATAATGTTGACTTCTGAATTTAGTGATTTTATCAAAATTCTCATAACTCCTTTTTTGCTAATTTATTTTAAGAACAAAAATATCTATCTATTAAAATGATTTAATTAGTTATTACTACATATTATTAGCATGCACCTATGCATCCATTTGCTCCACATGGGCTGAAATTAGCTGCACATGGTCCAAATTCTACTCTTTCTGTTAAATCCTCAAATAGTGTATCTAACTCTTGATCTAATTCTAAGTTTTCATTTAATGATACTATTTTGTTTTCCATTTATTACTCCCTCCTCCCATAAGTTTGTTCTATTGAAATATGGTTTAACTTAACTGTAAGTTTATAGAATTAACATGCACCTATGCATCCATTTGCTCCACATGGGCTGAAGTTAGCTGCACATGGTCCAAATTCTACTCTTTCAGTCAAATCTTCAAATAATGTATCTAATTCTTGATCTAATTCTAAATTTTCGTTTAATGAAACTATTTTATTTTCCATTTATAACTCTCCCTTTTCTATTAACAATAATTTATTTTTGATAACTAGATTTTTAATAATTAATATAAGAACTCTGTACGAACAACTTGTACATTTTAAGAACTAGCAATTTTTGATGCATGGTGTAACTGGAGTAACAGCTATGCATGAATCTATAGCGCATGGGCTATAATTATAAACACAGCCTGCAAGTTCTACTCTTTCAGTTAGATCTTCAAAAAGCATATCGATATCCTTGTCGATTGTTATACTTTCATTTAAAGAAACTACCTTATTTGTCACTTTATCACCTCCAAAATAATTAAATCAAAATAGATATTTTTGTTAGCTTAACATAGTTAAACAGTTTATTTATATTATTTTTAGGCATTAACTTCCTGCAAACAATATTTTTTATATAAACTTGGAACTACCTCATAAAAAATTGTTTTAAAGTCTTCACAATATGGTGTATAGTGATTGCCATTTACTACATTAGCATGAGCTCCACAACCACCACCGCAGAACAATGCAAATTCACAATTGCTACACTTTTCAATAGCGCCGCAAGTTCTGTTCTGCCAATAATCACAACGTTCACCCAAATCAAATCTATTTTCTTCAGTATTTACCTTGCCTATTACTTCCTTTTGATCACCTAGAACATCCCAGCAGGAATATATGTCGCCATATGGATCAACAGTATACATTCCTGAGACTGCACCACAGTAACCTGAACGCATCGGAGCATAACCTTTTCCTAGAAGCATTTGTTTAAATGATTCGCTTAAATGACTATACATAGTATTAAACTGGAATTTTTCTACATCACCAAAGCTATTAGCAAGTTGATTCATAATCTCAATATCAGCAGTTACATCAGTTTCCTTCTCATAACATCTATGAGTGGCTTTAAAATAGTAATTAAAATTAGGTCTTCCAAGCCACCCCTTTTCCTTATATAGTTCAAGTAGCTTCTCTATCGAATCAAAATTTTTCTTATTTACATTTGTTCTAAGTGAAACCTTAACACCTTTATCTAACGCTAATGTAATGTTATCGCATATAGTATCATATGTTGGTTGCTTACCAACAAGGTATCTTCTTGAATTATGAGTAGATGCTAATCCATCTAGAGTTACTTGTATAGCCTCTATCTTAGATGGTCCTAACAAGTCCTCATAGGCATCCAAACTGTATCCATTAGTAACAGCAAAAACTTGTGCTCCTAATTCGTTACTTTTTCCAATAATATATTTCACTATTTCATAATTTGATCTTAGTAAAGGTTCTCCGCCAAATAATGATATTTTATCAACTCTCTTATTTAGTCTTTTATACTCTTCTAATTGCTTAAATGTTGCATCAATTATAGAATTATCAAGTTTAGCGTTTAGCCAGTCCTTTCCCTTTTCTATCAACTTTTGTTCAAAACAATATTCGCATCTAAAGTTGCAATTGTACGTTGGAACAAAAGTCACATGTATAGAATTTTTAGTCTTAGACTGAATTGTGCTAGATATCCTTTTTAATATCTCTTTTTCTTGTAAATGATTTTTATCAGTTATATAACCTCTTTTTATTAAAGCTGCTTTAACATCATCTGATAGCATGTCCAATATAGTTTCATTGCTTTTTGCTTCCCTAAGCAACTCGTAAGTTCTTCTATCAACGACATCAAATGCTCCTGTGATTCCTTGTACCAAGATGAATTCTTGCTCCCTATCAACTATCGGTACATAAATATTGTAGTTACTTACTCTCATAACTTCACCCCTATTAATATTTTTTATATTATAATTGCACCTGTATAAGTGCATATAAAATTTTATATTGTTAAATCTTCATATATCCCTTGTCCTCTGAATCTGTCGTATCGCCTGTCTACAAGTGTTTCTACATCTATATCTATTAGCTCAATCAATTTATTGTATAATTTAACTTTTACCATATTATAAAATTCTTCTTCGTATCTTGATTTATTACCATCAAACTCTGGCAAAACTTCATCTATTATATTCAATTTCAGAAGTTCTTTTGAAGTTAGCTTTAGATATTCACAACATTGTTCAATTCTCGGTTCTCCCTTAAAAAGTATTGAGTTGCATCCCTCTGGGGATATGACTGAATATATAGAATTCTCTAACATGAATATCCAATCCGCAACTCCTATAGCTAAGGCTCCTCCACTACCTCCTTCACCTGACACAATAGAGATAATAGGAACCTTAAGATCTGAAAAAGTTCTTATACTATTAGCTATAGCGTATGCCTGTCCCATTTTCTCTGCATGAAAGTCGCAGCTAGCTCCTGGAGTATCTATAAAACATATAACTGGTAATCTGAACTTTTCGGCTAGTTTTGTAATTCTAACCACTTTCCTATAACCTTCAGGTTTAGTCATCCCAAAGTTTCTGAGCATATTTTCTTCTAAAACTTTCCCCTTGGCATTAAGGATAACCGTAACCGCCATATTATTTAGTTTCCCTATTCCTGTTATAATGGCTTGATCATCAGCTGAAATCCTATCTCCTTTTAGCTCAATAAAACCATCTAAAACACTACTTATATACTGCTGAAAATTAGGTCTATCATTACTTCTTGCCAACTTAACCTTATCCCATGCACTTCTTTCACTATATTTGTAATAGGCACTGTTTATTGCTTTATTCACAGCTCTTATATCATAGTTATTTATGCCTGACCATTTCATGTTAGTTCCGCAATATAAGTCAAAAATATTTGATAGTTTATCTCTCAAATCTTTTCTCTCACATATAAAGTCAATATGACCATTTTCTAAATGAAACTCTGAGATTTGAAAATCTTGAACTTCATCTCTATTTAATGCATTTTTAACAACTCTTTTTCCAGCAAAACCTATTGTGGAGTTAGGTTCTGAGATAACTATATCTGCTATTGAAGCAAAGCTTGCAAGAACGCCACCAGTAGTTGGGTCAGTCAAAATACTTATGTATAACAACCCTTTTTTACTATGTCTTTCTATAGCTGAAACTACTTTTGCCATTTGATACAGTGAAATCATGCCTTCCTGCATTCTAGCTCCTCCCGATGCAGAAAATATGACTATAGGTTTATTCACTTTAGTAGCTTCCTCTATCATTCTTGTAAGTTTTTCACCAACTACTGACCCCATACTTCCCATAACAAATCTGTAGTCCATTATTCCAAAGTATACCTCTCTACCTTTTATATTACCTTTCCCAGTTGTTACAGCTTCCTTAATCTCCAGTGATTCTTTTAGTTTTTTTAACTTTTCATTGTAATTAGGGAAATCTAAGGGATTACAGCTTACTAAATTTTCATCTAAATACACTATTGAGTCTTTATCAAATATTAAATTAACTCTTTCAGTAGAATTAAATCTAAAATGATATGCGCAATGTCTACATACTTTCATATCATCTATGAGTTGCTTATTAGTCAGCATCCCATTGCAGCTTGGACATTTAACTATCAACTCTTTATCCTTAGTTTGCAATGTTGCCAAAACTTCTTTTTCTACTTCAAAATCTATGTTTACGTTCTCTTTTTCAAAAAGCAACTTCCTTTTACCAATCCTACTAAGCCATTCTCCCACTAAATCTCACCTCCTATGATTAAAAACTTTCATATATTATTTCACTTAGAGTAGCTGTATTATATTCGTTCATAATAAACTTTCTGCTATTTAAGATCTTTAGTAAAAATTCTATATTAGTGTCTACACCTTCGATAATAAACTCACAAAGTGCTCTTTTCATCTTTCTTATTGCTTCATGTCTATCCCTGCCGTACACAATTAATTTTGCAATATTGGAATCATATATAGGCTCTAGCTTCATTCCTACATATAGCGCTGTATCAACTCTAACTCCATTTCCTCCCGGTATATTTAAACTTGATACTACACCGGAACTAGCTGAAAAATTTTTCTCAGGCTGCTCTGCATTTATTCTACACTCAATAGAATGTCCTCTTACTTTTAAATCTTCTTCTCTATATTTTAATCTTTCACCATAGGCAATTCGTATTTGTTCTTTTACAATGTCAACATTAGTAACAAATTCAGTTACAGGATGCTCAACTTGAAGTCTTGTATTCATTTCCATAAAGTAGATATTCTTTTGCTCATCGATCAAAAATTCAACAGTTCCAGCACCACAATAACCACATTCAATAGCAATAGCCTTGGAAAAATCAAAAAGTTTTTCTCTCAATTCATTCTCTAATATTGCAGCTGGAGATTCCTCAATGAGTTTTTGATTTCCTCTTTGAATACTGCACTCTCTTTCCCCAAGTATAATTACATTATTGTATTTATCCACCAATATCTGTACCTCAATATGACGTGGCTTCTCAATGTATTTCTCTATATAAACCTCTTGATTGCCAAAAGCCTTATAAGACTCTTCAACACATAAAGAAAAATTTCTTTCAAAATCTTCACTTCTACATACTTTCCTTATCCCTTTTCCTCCACCACCATTTGCAGCTTTAATAAGCAGTGGGTACCCTAAAGTCCCTGCCACAATTTTTGCATGTTCTTTATTTTTGATTATCCCTTCAATTCCTGGAATTATAGGAATTCCAATAATCTTTACTTTTTCCTTAGCTAACATCTTATTTGTTCCCATAGTATTAATTACTTCTGGAGAAGGTCCTATGAAAACTATATTATTTTCCAAGCATTTTTCAGCAAACTCATAACTTTCGGATAAAAAGCCATAACCTGGATGAATAGCATCCACATTATTCTGTTTAGCAGCTTCAATTATTCTATTTACCTCCAAGTAGCTTTTACCAGCTTCTGCAGGTCCTATACATAAAGCTTTATCAGCTAACTTAACATGCATGGATTCTTTATCTTTTGAAGAATATATAGCAACAGTTTCAATTCCCATTTCCCAGCAAGCTCTTATTATTCTTACCGCGACTTCTCCTCGGTTAGCAATTAAAACTCTATTAAACATTATTTCCACCATTTTCTTTTATCTTAATTAGAGGTTGATCATATTCAACAAATTGATTACTAGTAACTAGCATTTGTGTAATTATTCCTTCCTTATCAGAAGTTATTTCATTAATCATCTTCATTGCTTCTATGGTACAAAAAGCTTGTCCTTTTGTTATTAAATCCCCAACCTTGTATTTTTCTCCTGTATTGTTGTTAATTAATATAACAACTGTCCCTAATAAAGGAGCATTAATCATATAATCTCCATCATTTACAGTTAATTCATTGAGTGAATCCATACTTTCAACACTATTTTTGTATGCATTATTTATACATTTGTCATTTTGATTTTGTTTATTCATCTCAATATTAATCTTAATTTCGTCACATTCTACTGATATTTTTAGTAAATCATGCTGTTTTGCAATTTTTATCACTTGTTCTATTAGTTCAAAATTCATTTTAAAAACCTCACAAACAACTAAAATAACTTTAATTTATTTTATTGTAACATATACATTAAATTCCAACAATACGTTTTATCTATATTTTCCATTTATTTTTCCAACCATTTTCTACAAATTATTTTTTATGTACTTTAATTATCTTTTAACATCAAGCCTTTTTCATTCACTATCCTCTATAAAACTACAGTTTTCAACGATTACAGCAGCAATATAATTATATTTGAAATTGTCGATTTTAATCGTTTGAATATATTTTTTTAACCACATACTAAAAGCAGTAACATTTTTCTCTTTATCTAATTACATAAGTATCCAGTAACTTTTTTTAACACTTTTAGTGAAATTCAAAATATTTTATAATATTATATTAATCAGAACAATATAAAATCTATAAATTCGCTTAAATGAAACACAAATACAAGTAAATATAAACATATTCTTTATAACAACTTATAGTTAATTTGTGATACTATAATGATTAAATATGATAAAATTTATTCTGAAATAAAAACATAATTACTTGTTAAAAAGCAATTCAATTATTTTTAATACATTTTTCTTTTTTTAATTAATAAAAATATTTTTTATATACAAAAAGGAGTAATAGTATGAATAGATGTTCTTGGTGCGGAAACGATGAGTTATACATTAAATATCATGATGAAGAATGGGGCGTTCCTGTCCATGACGATAAAAAACATTTTGAGTTTCTTCTTCTAGAATCAGCTCAGGCAGGTTTAAGCTGGATTACCATACTAAGAAAGAGAGAGAATTATAGAGCAGCTTATGATAATTTTGATGTTATCAAGGTATCTCAATATGATGATAAAAAGATAGATGAATTACTTAGTAATGCAGGGATAATAAGAAATAGAAGAAAGATTGAAGCCTCTATTAGCAATGCAAAAGAGTTCTTAAATATTCAAAAAGAATTTGGTAGCTTTGATAATTACATCTGGAGTTTTATTGGCAATGAACAGATAGTAAATCACTGGGGTGACTTATCACAACTTCCAGCAAATACAGATTTATCTGATAAAATCAGTAAGGATTTAAAGAAGAGAGGTTTTAAATTTCTAGGAACAACTATAGTATATTCTTACCTTCAAGCAGTAGGATTAATAGATGATCATATAGATAGTTGTTTTAAGCGAGCATAACTAAAATGCTCATATAATATCTCCTACATAACCACTTAATTTCACCAATATTCTTAAAGATAACCTAAGCAAAAAATAAGTCTAGATGATTGTGTTGTTAGACTACAATCATCTAGACTATTTAACTTTTGTACATCTTTAATTAAGATTGAATATAATAAATCTATCTTACTTTGCTTTACTTAATGCATTTTGAACTGCTTCAATGATTCCTCTACTACTAAAAGTTGCTCCTGAAACTGTATCTACACTAGTTGATTGTGCCGAAACAATTTCACTTGTCATAGTATTTTCAGCATAGCTATAGAATCTTGGAGTATCTTGAGAAGATACTGTTTCTACTTTGGTAATCTTTCCACCAACAACAGTAACAGACATTTCTGTTGTACCTCCTCTAAATCCTGTACCTGTACCTGTATAGGTTCCATCCTTATACTTAGCAGATGCTGCACTAGATGAAGAACTTGAATTGGCTCCTGAGCTACTGCTTGAAGAACTACTTGAAGTTGCATTATTAGTTGATGTGCTACTTGAAGCCCCATTACCTATAGTGTTGTTAGCTTGCCCGCTTTGGCTTGTTCCACCAGCATTATCACCTTTATGGTCAAATCCTGTATTTCCATTTGCATTGTTATTTTGCTCATTTGAATTTGTATTATTATCTGATGAAATAGATGTATTACCACTATTATCAGAAGAACTATTACTACTTGATGATTGGCTAGAATTATTTTCATCGCTAGTGCTTGTTGAAGTAGAACCATTACTCGCTTGATTTAAAGCGTCCTCAACTGCACTTATGATTCCATTACTTGTGAATGTAGCACCTGAAACTGTGTCAACTTGAGTTGATTGCGCTGAAATTATTTCATTCATTACAGTACCTGATGCTCTGTCATAATATCTTGGAGTATCTTGTGATGATACAGTTTGGATATCAGTTATTTGACCATTTTGTATTGTAACCGAAACTGTAGTTGTACCACCTCTAAATCCAGCACCACTGCCAGTATATGTTCCATCTTTATAGTTAGATGTTTTTTTTGCAATACCTGAACTTACAGTAATACTACTTGCTGAAGATATTCCAGCCTTAGTTAAAACTGCACCTGTAAGATTAGTTAATCCATAAACACCAGCAAAGGTAGCAATTGCTACAGAACTAGCTAATGCAGGGTTTAAATCTTCTCCTGCTATATTCACAACAGTATTTTTTCTAGGACATATCTCTATACATTTTAAACATTCAATACATTCTCCACCTTTTATGCTTTCATTTTTATAAAGAGGGATTCCCATTGAACATACATTAGTACAAGCTCTGCATTTTCCACACTTATCCGTTGGCTTATTTATCTTTAAAATTCCTATCTTAGATATTATTGAAAATACTGCTCCTAAAGGACATAAATATCTACAGAAGAATCTTTCAACAAAAAATGCACCTATTGTTATAAGCACTAGTAGTATAAGACCTATAAGTAAACCTGAAATAACATTTGAGAAATCAGTTATTTGAGCAAAAGCATCCCAAGGACTTGTACCTTCTAAAATATTACTTCCTAGCGTACAAGTAACTATTAAAAGCATAAGCAAAACACCATACTTTACATACTTTAATGCTGCATCTACCTTTTCATTCACTCTAAACTTAACTTTAAATACATTCTTTGCTATTAGATGTATCCAGTCATTATACGTTCCAAAAGCACAAAACCATCCACAAAAAACTCTTCCCATAAGTATAGTAAAAAGAATTACTATAACAAATTCACTTAAAGCTGGCAAAGCTTTAATAAAGTGAAAGTTACCACTGATTATCATCTTGTAAACAGTTTTAAGTTCAGTAAAGGTCAATGTATAAAGACCAGGTAATAATATAAAAAATACAAGTTGAACTATATGTCTGAATATCTGAATCTTTTTTATCTTCTTAGCCATGTTTTTACTCCTCCTAAGCGACGACCTAACTTAATATTATTATTCTTTAATTAATTCATGAGACAACTTTAATTTCTGGGCAATATTATACTGTCTCGAGTTTAAATTCTTCATTTGTTATTGTTAATAGTTGCTTAATTCCTTCAGTTGCATATATCTTTTTATCCTTAGTTATAAAAATACCATCAATTCCATCCACAGTTTCTAAAATTTTCAATGATTTTTCCACACCTAAAATGAATATTCCTGTTGATAAACCATCTCCATCTATTGAATTGTCAGATATAATTGTTGAACTAACAATTTCACTTTCCGCAGGAAATCCTGTTCTTACATCTAAAATATGATGATATTTATTTCCTCCAATATCAAAATACTTCTCATAATCTCCAGAAGTTACTACAGACTTGTCAGCTACATTTATTGTCATAACGTAGTTACCTCTTGATTTAAAAGGATCTTGTATACCTACTGTCCATGGACTTCCATTCTCTTTATTACCGAGAGCATATATATTGCCTCCAAGATCTATAAGTCCGCTTTTCACTCTACATTTCTTAAATATATTTCTAACTTCATCAGCTGCATAGCCTTTTGCAATACCGCCTAGATCTAGTTTCTGATCATATTTTCTAAGTTTTACCGAGTAGTTTATTTTATCTAGTATTATGTCTTTATAATTTATAAGCTGCATTTTTTCTGCAATCTTCTCTTTCTCAGGAATTTTGTTTTTCTTTCCATTAGAATTCCAAAGTTCTACTAATGGTCTTATAGTCGGGTCGAAGGCTCCTTCTAAAACTTCACTATACCTAACAGCTTTTTCTATTACATCATATGTGTCTCTGCTTACAATCTCATAAGAACTTCCTGCCTTAGCATTTATTCTTTTTATCTCACTTGATTCTTTGAATGCTGACATTTTATCATCTATATCATTTACTCTTGTTATTGCCTCTGCTATTGCTTTTTCAGCACCTCTTCCTGTTGCTCTTAAATGTATAATAGTACCTAAACCATAACTATTTCTTGTTACTGTACCGTTGCCATTATCACCAGTTATAAATATAACTATTATAATTACTGCAATTACTAATATAGCCAATATACCTAATACAGCCATAAACTCATTCAAATAGGACCACCTCATCAATATAATCTTTTACGCTTCTTCCAACTGATATTGTTATTATAAAAAACAAAACTGAGTAAAACATTAATACAAACTGAGAATTAGCTGAGAATTTGGTAAACTAATTTAGAACATACGAAAACTAAATAAAAAAGCTTTAGATTTAGTGAGCTCTTACCCTCTACTAAACCTAAAGCTTTTATAGATAAACCTCATTCAATTTTAAATACACAGTAAATTTAGAGCCTTTGCCTAGCTCACTTTCAACCTCAATCTTACCATTATGAGAATCGATTATACCTTTTACTATCGAAAGACCTAATCCATATCCCCCATGTTCTCTCGATCTGTGAGTGTCACTTCTAAAAAATCTATCATATATTTTATTTATATGTTCTTTAGTTATACCAGTCCCATTATCGCTTACACTTAAAACAGCAAGAACTTCATCGTTAACAGTGTCCAATCTAGTTGATATATTTATTTTACCCTTTTTCTTATCGGTATGAAGCACAGCATTCTGAGTTAGATTATATATAACTTGTTTAATTTGGTTCTTATTAATATCTACTTTTATATTTTCATTTAAATCTAGAACGAGCTCTCTATTCTCACAAAGTATTTTAAGCTGAGGGGCTATTTCTTCTACTACTTCCTTTAAATCTTCTTCATTCATTTCCGTTTTTATATTTTGATCAAGCTTACTTAGAACCAAAAGATCATTTACTAGCTTTGTAAGCCTATCACTTTCTAGTAATATACTATTTAATGCTAAATTTAACTGTTGTTCATTTTTTGCTGCGCCTCTTAATAATATTTCTACAAATCCATGAATCGAAGTTAATGGAGTCCTTAATTCATGAGAAGCATCAGAAACAAAGCGCCTCATCTTCTCTTTTATATACTGCTCCTTCTCAAAGGATGTCTCTATTCTCTCCAACATATTATTAAAGGAATGTGATAGCTTATCAATTTCCAAAAGTCCATTATCTTCAGGAATTCTTGTATGAAGTTCTTTTATATCAATTTGCTCTACAGTATTGGTCATATTTTTCAAAGGGTTCAGTGTTTGTTTAAAAACAGTCCCTCCAATCGCTCCTCCAAGCATAAGCATAAATATTGCTCCACCTAAATATATATACATTTGTTTATCAAGTATTTCTCCCACGTCATTTATAGGAGTGCTTAACTGGATCAGACCTGTTGGAGAGTTCATATCCCCTATCTTTCTCCATACTACTAGCTGTAATGTATCATCACCACTTTTATAAATTTTATAATCTTTTTCCAGGTTTCCTGGTTCATTTAATAGTTTTATATACTCACTTTTGTCATATGTAGGTGGCACTACCGGTGCAAGTTTTTCCTTAAGCTTTTCCTCAACTTTATTATCTACATATTCATTTCCTTTATTGACTTGAGGCTCACTTTCTTGCTTAACAACCTTATAGTCTGCATTACCACCTTTATCAATAATTACGGCACTAGTGATTCTATCCACCAAATTATCAACTATATTATTAAGCTCAATGTTATTGGCATCAACCTTATCAATATTTCCCAGCACCTTGAAATCAATATTATGAAACTTTGCTTGCAGTACTAGCTCTTTACTTTTACATAAATAATCTCTCATGCTAAAATATTGAGTTAATCCCATTATAAATAACAAAACTATAAGAATCATAAAGAATCTTGAAAATACTTGCCATTGGATCCCTCTGGATTTTTTAGTCCTCTTAAATAATTTCATTTAAATTACCACCTTATATCCTACTCCACGTACAGTCTTAATAATACTATGATCTTTGTCCTCAATTTTATCTCTAAGATACCTTATATACACCTCTACTATATTTTCTTCTCCATTAAAATCGTATCCCCAGACTTTTTCAAGTATCTGTGACTTACTTAATACTAACCCATTATTTACAAGCAAAAATCTTAATAAATTATATTGTGTTGGAGGTAACTCTAAAACTTTATCACTATACTTAATCTCATGAGCGCCATCATCTATAGTAAAATCACCTATCTTAATAACATCACTGAGTTCTGGAAAACTATTTCTAACTCTTGCATTAATACGAGCTAGTAATTCCTTAAAGCTAAATGGCTTTGACATATAATCATCTGCCCCTAAGTCTAGTCCTTTCACCAAGTCATCAACCTCATCCTTTGCCGTAAGCATTATTACAGAGGTCTTAACTAACTTCTTGATTCTAGAACATGCCTCATACCCATCCATTCCAGGCATCATAACATCTAAAATTACAATATGAGGGTTTATCTTTTCTACTAATTCTAATGCTTCATTACCATTAAAAGCTTCATATACTCTATATCCTTCAGATTCCAATCCCATTTTTATAAAATTAACAATACTAATTTCATCATCTACCACAAGAATATTTATTTGTTCCTTAGTAATTGGACACATACCACTACTTCCTTTCATATATGACAAATGCGCTTGGAGACATTTCCTAAGCGCAACTATACTTGCATTAAATTAAATATTATTATACACAACTACTTGTAAGTAAACAACCTAAAAAATTTTATATACGATTATGCCAAAATATCATTAACTTCGTTATTGTAAGATGGTTTCACTTAATTTTATATAATTGACATACTTTATAAAAGTAGTAAACTAATTATAAACCATTATATGTAAAATGTTACAATGACTTTAAACCATATGAAATTCTATATTATAAGGAGTGATAAAATGTCTAAAGTATTATTTTTAAACATTCATGGACATGGACATGTTAATCCAACCTTAGGATTAGTTGAGGAACTTGTGAAACGAGGTGAAGAAGTAACTTATTATTGTTATGATGAATTTAAGGAAAGGATAGAAAGTACTGGAGCTACTTTTAAAAACTTTAAAACAGAAGTATTCTCTAGAAGTTCTAGCGATCATAAAAGTAAGAATGTAAGTATGGAGCAAATGCTTAACTTTATAAATTCAGTTCTTCAATCAAGCGAATCATTTATAAATGATTTACTAGATGACATAAAAGGTATTAACTTTGATTACATAATGTATGGTGCTTCTTTCCCTTATGGAAGAATCTTATCTCAGATATTAAAAATCCCTTCAGTATCTTCCTTTGCTATATTTGCTACTCCAAAAGAACTTGAATATGGAGGTGCTAATAAAATAAATATCAACTCAATAAAAGGCCACCCAGTGGTTGATACTTATACAAAAGTATCCAATAACTTAATGCATGACTATGGGGTAGAAATGCCTGGTATTGTGGAATTATTTTTTAATAAAGGAGATTTAAATATTGCATACACTTCCGAATACTTTATTCCGCATCCTGAGTATTATGATTCCTCATTTAAATTTATAGGACCGCCTACCTACGAGATAAAAGAAAACTCAGATTTTCCATTCAATAAACTAAAAGATAAAAAAGTAATTTATATATCTCTCGGTACAGTGTTTAACAAAGCTGATCTGAATATCTACAATCTATTTTTTGAAGCTTTTGGTAATGCAGACGCTGTTGTTGTAATGACTGCTTATAATATCGATATATCTGGGTTTACTATACCTTCAAACTTTATTGTAAGTAATTACGTTCCCCAGTCAGAAATTTTAAAATACACAACTGTTGCTATAACACATGCCGGTATGAATAGTACTAATGACTTAATATATAATAATATACCTTTCATAGCTATACCTTTCGGTGCTGATCAACCGTATATAGCTTCTAGAGTGGAGGATTTGGGGGCCACCATCGTTCTTAATAAGGACAAGCTATCTGTGCAAGTTTTAAGAGCTTCAGCAGAAAAAATCATGTGTGATTCTAGTTATCTTAACAACATTAAAAAGATTAACAACTCCTTTAAACAATGCGGCGGTTATAAGGAAGCGGTTGATTCTATATTCGAACTTAAATCAAAAAACATTGTTTAAGCTACTCTCCTACTAATTATGTACACTTGTACAACTAGATACATAAACTTTAGGGATTGGATATGTATTTTTAAAAAGGACTATGTTTAATTTAAAAGTACTCTTTAAATTAAACATAGTCCTAAATATCGTAATTTATTTATTCTAATTTTTATCAAAGTTTAAAAAATTATATAAAGCCCCTATAAGATTTGAATCATTAGAAAATTCACATCTTACAACTTCTGGCTTAGGTGGATTTAATGTCCCCAGTTTCATGCAAAGTTTATCTATATTATTTCTTATGCTTTCAATTAGTATTTCTTGACTGCTTATCCCTCCACCTATAGCAACTCTTTCTGGGTCTAGAATGCATTGAAGATTAAAGATTTGTACAGCTAAACCATATGTAAACTCATCTAATATCTTTAAAACTTCCTCATCTCCAGAATTGGCATATTCAAAAACCTTATATCCATCCACTTCTTCTAAAGGTAATCCTTTTATTTTTGCAACAGGGGTAGTTAAACCTAAAGTCCCATTTTTAAAACCCCAGTGCTCATCACCTTTTCCATCAGTAAATATAAAACTGAATTCTCCTGCAAAAAAGTGTTTCCCTTTATGAAGTTTTTTATCTTTTATTATACCGCCACCTATTCCAGTACCAAGTATTACAACAACTCCATCATTGCATTCTTTAAGGCTTCCTTTCCAAACTTCAGCTAAAGCTGCACACTTTCCATCATTTTCTATAGTCATTTTTATAGGACAACGTTTTTGAAGAATTTTCACTATTTCTTTTCCTGAATTATATTCTAAGCTCCCACCTGAATATGCATACCCGCGTTTGCTATCAAGAACTCCGGGCATACTTATAGCTATTCCTTCTATATCTTTGCTGTACCTATCATATATTCCTCCAACAGTATCAATAAAATTCTGTATGTTATCTAGTGGAGTAGGAACTTTTCCTTTTTCAAGAAACTCAGCTTCTCCAGACATAACTGCGTATTTTATTGCACTTCCTCCAATATCTAAAACTAGATACTTCATAAAGATCCCCTCTCCTTGTTCGTAAATATAATTAGTGCTTGCAAGCGATCTACTTATTGTATTCATCGACTCTAATTAAATACCTTTTTCTATTTTGGAAAATACAAATATTTTTAAGGCTTCTATTAAAATAGCAGTTTTGGAGAGTTAGCCTATTTATATAATCTATCAATAAACTTGTTAACTTCTTTAATTCCCAATATTTCTTTCTTAGGAATAGCTCTATCTATTCCTTGAGTATTTAACTTCATCTTTATATTAACAGGGTGAAAAGATATATTCTTTGATAAATCCAGCAAAAATTGATTATATTTTTCTTCTTCATTTCCACTAAATCCACAACTCTTGTAGTTTATAAAATCACTAGCTTCTGTATAATCTATATGAAATTCCTCTTTACTTCCCTCTACTTTTAATTTATATAACTTCATCAATATCACTCCATTTTATATACTAATTGTAAGTTAATTTGACCTAACCTCCTAGTGGCTGTTAGGTCAAATCTCTTATATTCTTATCAATTTAGACTTAAGGTAAACATTTACAAACCTTTGTCATTTATTTAATTCAATCACGGCATATTATAAACGATAATTTCATACCAACCTTAATAATTTTAAACTAATTCTTCTTCATGCTCCATCTTATAGTTTAAAGCATCTTGCTTCTTAAAGAATGGATAGTACGCTATTGTAGACCAAGCTATTATTACAATCTGCCATAATGCACCTTTTACGCCCTGAAGAATGAAGCCTGATATTATAGGAGGTGTTGTCCAAGGCACTTCAACAGCTGAGAATGGATGCAAGAATCCAATCTTTATAGCAAAATATGTTACAACTGCAGATACTACTGGAACTAGAACGAATGGTAAGAACATGAATGGGTTCATTACTATAGGAAAACCAAATATGATAGGCTCATTTATATTAAATATAGCTGGCCAGATAGCAATCTTACCTAGAGCCTTCGATTGTTCAGATTTAGCTGCTAATAGTGCAGCTATTACAAGACCTACAGTAAGACCTGAACCTGTCACAGTTACAAACAATGCACCAAATTGTGGTGTCATTATATGAGCGCCGTTAGCTATTGTTAAATTTTTTCCACTTGTTATAAGTGCTTGGTTAGCAAGCTCATTTGCTGTATATAATGAACCTGTTACACCACCAACTATCATAGCTCCATGAACACCAAACCACCATAAGAAAGGTACCGCTGCAGTTAGTATTATAACTCCTGGTAAAGAATCTGTTAAACCTTGAAGTGGTGTCTGCAATACCTTATAAATCCATCCTATAAATGTTGTATTTAAAGCATATTTGAAAAACATATAAACAATCATAGTTCCTAAAAGTATAACAATTCCTGGTATAAGTGCGGAAAACTGATTAGCAACCCCTTGAGGTACTGATTCTGGTAATTTTATTGTGATCTTCTTAGTTAAAAACCATGAATATACTGCTCCTACTACAAGTCCAACTATAATAGCAGTTACCATACCTTGTCCACCTGTCCAACTCTTGTCAATTACATTGGTAACCGTTACTCCTTTATCAGTAGTTACAGAAAAGTTATTTAATCCCAAAAATACAACTAAAGATAAAATACCTGCAGATAACGGTTCATGTTTCTCATTCTTTGCATATGCATATCCTATACCAACAGCAGCTGCCATGGCCATTATTCCAAAGGAAGCATTATAAATTTGAAGTAATGGAGCTATCCAACCTGAACCAAATATACTTGCCATCCAGTCATTAAAAGGTTGATAAGGTATTTGTGCTAGTAGCAAAAATACAGATCCGCAAAGTGATAATGGAAGGGTGTACATTACACCATCTTTCAATGCCACTATAGCCTTTAGATTAACAAATTTCATTACAGCTGATATCATCTTGTCACTGAACTTAGCTTGTTCCATAATTAATCCCCCTTATATTTAATTAATAATTGACTACTTTTCAAACCAAAATAACTTTAGCTTTTAATCATACCTCTACTGCACTAAGGCAAGAGCTACTATCCTAACAACTTTAGTGCAAAATCTAATACTTTGTCTCCTCTCATCATTCCATAGTCAACAGAATTGATAACATCAACAGGTACATTTTTCTTCGAGCATTGTTCCCTAGCGCTATTTATCTTGAACCTTACTTGAGGCCCTAGTAATGCTATATCTATCCCCTCATCTAGTTTTGCAGACAATGTTGATTCTGGATAGGCTTCTATTTCTGCCTCAATACCTTTCTTTTCAGCTGCCTCCTTCATCTTTTTTACTAAAACACTTGTAGACATACCTGCAGCACAAAACAGTGCAATTTTTACCATAATATATTCCTCCTTAAAGAAAACTTTATATAAACGGAATCATCTAAATGATTTCGTTACTATACTGTTAAAAGTAATAAAAAGATTGTTTTCTAAATATGACTTAGTTGAACCTGATTATTTATTAAATTATTAACTACCTTCCTTAATTCAATTATCTGTTCAATAAGATTTTTTTCGGATATGGAAGTCATCAAATGATCTTGGGCATGTACAAACAATACCGAAATTTCAGTTCTTTCCCCTGCAGCTTCTCTTTGAAGTAAATCTGTTTGAACATTATGAGCTAAACTTAATGCATGATTTGCCTTCTCCATCATTTCCTCAGCCTCATGATACTGCCCTTTATTTACTTTATCTAATGCTTCGTAGGCATAAGCCTTTGCATCACCAGCATTTACTATGATATCTAGTACAATCATTTCTAATTCATTCATTTAATAAATCCCCTCTTTCTCATGATAATCTTTACACTTATTACATAGCAATTCACATGCCAAACACTACCATTATATATTTTGATAAGGTTTTCATAGACTTTGTTTTGTATTCTTATATAGTGTTAAAGTATTTATTATTAGTGTTTAAAAAGTAAGTTCTAGAGTTTAACGTATAGCATGATACAATTTCTAGTGTTTGTGATATTTTACAGTTCAATATTAAGTGTTTAATAGAAATGAGAGACATGTCGCTAGTTTATTTAATAATTTTAGATACTATCTGTTTATAAACTTTTTGATTTTAAGCTTAGTGAATAACTATTACTATGGTCTGAACATTTACTTTGCTGTATAATTAAATCAGATGTATATTTTTCCCATAGTAAGGAGGACTTTTCTTGAAAAAAGATGCAATATATGAAAAATTGTTAGAAGTAGATCCTGATCAAGGTATTGATGCAACTACTTTAGCATCAGTTTTAAATATGTCCAGATCAAACGTAAGCCACGAACTTAATAAACTATTTAAAGAAGGAAAAATATTAAAAACTTCTACCCGTCCAGTGCTATTTAGCGTACCTCCAGATTTAGTTAAGGAAAAATCCAGCATGAACAAACTAGATTTCATGCTAAAGACTCAAATAAGTTTAAAAAAGGCTATAGAACAAGTTAAAGCAGCTATTCTTTATCCGCCAAAAGGAATTCCTTCATTAATTTTTGGTGAAACCGGAGTAGGTAAATCAATGATAGCCTCATTAATGCACCAGTATGCTATAGATATGGGAATAAGAGAAAAGGACTCTCCTTTTATAGTATTTAATTGTGCTGACTACAGTAATAACTCTCAGCTATTAACATCAAGACTTTTTGGAGTGAAAAAAGGCACCTATACTGGAGCAGATTCGGATAAAGTTGGATTAATAGAGAAAGCAAACGGAGGAGTTCTATTTCTTGATGAGGTTCACAGACTTCCTCCTGAAGGTCAAGAAGCCCTATTCACATTTCTTGATAGCGGACTTTTTATACCTTTAGGATCTGATAACCCACAAAAATCAGATGTACTCATAATAACTGCTACTACTGAAGATCCTTCATCCTCCTTATTGCAAACCTTTACCAGAAGAATTCCTATGGTTATAAGAATTCCTTCTCTAAAAGAAAGGTCCTTAGATGAGAAGTTATTTTTAATAAAGAATTTTTTTAAACAAGAAAGTATTAAGATAAGTAGAGATATTTATGTTTCCCTAAACACTATGAGAGCACTACTATCTTATGATTGTCCTAGTAACGTTGGACAGCTTAAAAGTGATATTCAATTAATTTGCGCTAGAGCTTATTCTGAATATCTTACTAATATAAAATCTGATGTAAGAATAAGAAGCTCTAGTTTACCTTCTTATATTAAAGAAGGTCTTTATAAAGGCAAGGAGCATCGTCTACTTTGGAACAAAATTGTAGGAACAGAGATAGAATTTTTTAAATTCTCAAATTGCTGCCATAACCTGCAAGATGATATATCCGACGAGGATAATTGTATATATCAAATGATTGAAGAGAAATTAGAAACTTTACAATCACAAGGTATATCTAATATAGCTATCGAAAACATATTAGAAAAGAATATAACAAAATACTTTCATAGCCATGTTATTGGGGTTTCAGACGTAATTAACAGAAAAAACTTGCTCACTATTATAGATAAAGACTGTCTAGACTGCGTAGATAATGTGGTATATTTTTTAACTACTGAACTCAAAAGAAGATTAAATAGCAAAATTTATACTGCCTTAGCTCTTCATATAAACACTTTAATCAATAGGATAAATACAGACAACAGTATTGTTAACCCCGATTTAGATAAATTCAAAAATCTTTATCCTCTTCAATATGAGATTGCTTCTAAGGCTAAAAAAATAATTGAAAAATATATTAATAAATCAATTCCAGAAGATGAGGTAGGCTATCTTACAATTTTTCTTCTGCCTGAAGATGAATTTGAAAATAGCAGAAAGGATAAGGTGAAAATAATATTAATTGCTCACGGTCACTACACTGCTACATCTATGGCAGATGTAGCAAACCAGTTATTAGGAGAAACTTACGTCGTAGGTATAAATGCACCTCTTGAAGTAAGCCCTTTAAAAGTTCTGGACAAGCTAAGAGCATTAATTAAAAACAAACCAAATTCCAGCGGATATCTTTTGTTAGTAGATATGGGATCTCTTACAACTTTTGCTGATGCAATAGTAAGTGAATTTAATATACCAGCTAAAGTGGTACCTCTAGCATCAACTCTTCATGTACTTGAAGCAGCTAGAAAAGCACTCCTTGGATTTTCATTAGAAGAAATTCACAGGGAAGTAACAGCAGTAAATTCATATTTTCAAGGCGATAGATTTGATTTAAATCTTTCAAAGGAATCTAAAAAAGTTAGTATCATAACAGCCTGCTTAACTGGTGAAGGAGCCGCTGTAGCGATAAAAAGTTTCCTAAATAATACACTTAAGTATGATAAAAATTACTTTGAGATACTACATTTAAGTTGTCTCCACAAGAATCAGTTTGCTAAAAAGTTAGAAGATTTAAGAAAAAGAACTGATATATTATGCATTATCTCCTCTTTTTCTGTTTCAACAGATATTAAGCAATATGAAATGTATGATGTAATTAATATGAAAGCAATACCTGAAATCCAAGAAATGATTGATGTAAAAACCACTTTTTTAAAAATGCCTTCACTACTAAAAGAAAACATAGATAACTTTGATGGATATGAACTTTATAACTCAGTACTATCAACAGTAGAAAGGATTCAAAAAAATCTTTCTATCAAATTAGCAGATGAAAAACTTATTGGTATTCTTCTTCATTTATCATTTATGGTAAGCAGATTGTCTAAAAGTGACTACTCTATAGAGTACTTACAACGAGATGATTTTGTGAGAGAAAATCGATATTTCTTTGATATAGTAAAAGATAGCTTAAATCCACTAAAGGATAAATATTTTATAGACATATCTGATAATGAAGTATGCTATGTAACAAGCTTCTTCTTAAATCTTTCTTTTGCTTAAACTAATTAAAGATGAACCACTTCAATCCGAAATCTATTTTCAAAACTCCGCTGGGTTCTGAGTGGAGAATTTGAAAATATAAATTTAATTATGAAGTGGTTCATCTATAGCATTACTTAGCCAAAATGATTTATACTATATAAGACGCCCCAGGAACAACCTGAGGCGTCTTATATAGTATTAGCTATTTTGGGTTTAATATAAATTTCTCAATAACATAAGAAACTCCATCTTCCTCATTACTTTTAGTCACAAACTTAGCTAAAGCTTTTATTCTATCTTCTGCGTTTCCCATAGCTACGCTAAGACCTGCATATTGAAGCATCTCTCTATCATTATCAGCATCACCAATAGCTATTATCTCTTCTCTGGATATTCCAAGATACTTAGCCAAGCTTTCTACTCCTAAAGCTTTATTACAATCTTTGTTCATAAACTCTATCATGTATCCTACAGTTCTAATCACACTGTATTCTTGCTTTAAGTCTTCAGGAACTTCATTCATAATTCTATCAAGAACATCACTTTCTTCTTCAAGAACAACCTTATGTATTTCATCATTATCGTTTATCTCTTTAAGAAAATCTACTTTTTTTACCTTTAGGTTTAATCTTTTTTCCTCAGCCTCTGATAATTTGCTCAATTCACTTACTAAATCTTCTTTCTCAGTAAATGCATGAACATAAGCACCTAATTCTTTTGTTCTTGTATAAATGTATTTGAGATCTTTACCTGTAAGCACTGCACTACTGCTTACTACTGAATAATCTGAGCATCTGCATATTACAGCACCATTAAGACCAATAACATAGTCATCTTCCTTATTAAGCCCTAACTTATCTAAATAATTTTTTATCCCTTGAACGGGCCTCCCGGAAGTTAATACTATCTTTATTCCCAAATCCATTGCCTTCTTTATACTATCTCTTGTAGAATCTAATAAAGATTTATCATTTTGAAGAAGAGTACCATCCATATCTATTGCCATAAGCCTGTACATAATTCACCCCACCCTTTAAATTAATTATTATATAATTGAATTTTAAGGTTCTCCCTAAAGAAATCAGGAAGAACCTTAAAAATTTTAATACTATTAGATTTATTTTTAAACCGTAAACTTAGTTACTAATTGTTTAAAGCTTTCTTCATTCTGCTCTAACCAGTTAATAAATTCTACATTTTCTTCTTTGATAGTGTTAGCTAATTCAAATAAAAATTGTGGAACTTCATCCTGAAGTATATCCCCATAGGAATCACCTAGTCTAGTAACACCTTCTCCTAATGCACCCTTAACATAAAGTTCAAATACATTTTTAGATTCGTTATTTACTCTCTTCATCTTTCCTTGGAAACCTATAGTTCCAATTTCATGTACTCCACAGGAATTTGGACATCCTGATATATGAACTTTTGGTAATATATCTTCAGTTAAGCCTTCTTCTTTAAATTTAGATATTATTTCTTGTAAAGTTTTTTGTCCATTTAATATACCAATTTGGCATGTAGGTACGCCTATGCAAGCTACAGATTGCTCTAATCTAGTTTCTCCACCTAATGTTTTTGTAAGATTTATTAATTTTTCAGCTTCCTGCCCATTAAGATTTCTAATGTATAAGCCTTCATTCATAGTAAGTCTTACTTCTGTTTCATCGATACTTTTAAGTTCATCCAATAACATTTTTAAAACTGATAACTTTAATTGTCCCCCTATTGGATGGAAGTAGACACTATAAAGTCCTTCTTGCTTTTGTTTAAAAAGTCTAGAACTAATTAAATCTGTTTCAGCACCTTGCTTTACTACTTCTTTAGTCACTAAATCTAACTCTAGGTTTTGTGTTTCTTTAACTTGAGCTAAGTGCTTTTTATAACATTCTATAAATTGGTCAGCTCCCATTCTTTCCACTATGTATCTAATACGAGCCTTACCGTGGTTTTCGTAATCACCTTCAGCAATAAATAGATTAGTTATAGCTTCTACATGATATAGAACATCTTTAGGTTCTACTACTTCATCAAATGGCACTGCCAATCTCGGATTTCTCCCGATTCCACCACCTATATATAATTTGAAGCATTCTTTATTATTTTCTTTTACTGCCAAGAACCCTAAATCCGCAACTGTTGCATGAGCCTCATCCGCATCACTGCTTGCAAAGGCAACTTTTAGTTTTCTAGGCAGTTTATAGCTTCTTATCTTACTTACAAAATGCTCATTAACTTTTATAGCATATGGCGTTACATCAAAAGCCTCTTCAGGGTCAACCCCTGAAAGTGGTGAAAGCGCTACATTTCTTGGGTAGTTCCCACCAGCTCCCCTAGTATATATTCCTTCTTCCAATCCTTTTAACATAATCTCGCATATTTCATCTATTCCTAAACCATGAAGTTGTATTGCCTGCCTAGTTGTAAGATGTATTCCATCAAGATTATATTTGCTTGCAAAATCATATATTAATTGAAGCTTATCAATTGATATTACTCCTGAAAAAGTTCTCAATCTAACCATAAATTCTGTTCCACTTCTATGAGCATATACACCCATACCGCCTGAAGTTTTCTTGAAATTATTTCTATTTATTTCTCCACTTAAAAACTTATGTCCTACTTCTCTAAAATCTTCAATATCACTTATTAACTGTTCTTTTAAATTCTCCATTACTTTCACCCCAATAAATAAAGTTATTTTTCTGTCAATTACGCATTCTTATACAAAAGTATACTACTATATTTATTGTAAGTAAAACCATGATTTTAATCACAAACCTATTTAGATGACTAAAACACTATAAAATCTTGTTCTATCATTATCTAAGCTAATTTTCTATTCAAAGTATACTTATAAGAATAGGTGGATTAAATCAATTTATGTTTCATAAAACTATTATAAATTCCTCCCTCATCATGAGTATCAGTGATATCATATGCAATTTCCTTTAACTTATCATTTGCATTTCCCATAGCTATACCATATCCTACAAATTGAAGCATTTCAGAATCGTTAACACCATCTCCATAAGCGTAGCAATCTTCCCTAGATAAATTCAGATGTTTAAGAAGCAGCTCTATGGCTATAGCCTTATGTATACCAGGAAGTGATAATTCGCCACTGTTTTCACCAAATATAGGAATTGTAGCTGAAATAACGTTGAATTTATCTTTAAATTCCTCTTTTATTATCTCTATTGAAATATCTGACCCTAAAAAAGATACTTTATTAATATCGCTTCTGAACAAGTCTTCATCTTCTATTAAGCATTCTATAAATGGTGACATACCTTCCTCTAGTTCCGCTCTTTCTTTTGAATCTAGATTAGGATCTCCAAAAAATATTTCTCTAAGATGTTTTTTGCAGTTTTTACTTGCATATAATCCACCATTTGATTCCAGATAAAAATCTATATTATTATCATTAAAATAAGTTACTAGATGTCTTACATCTTCATCTGCTACTCTTTTATGAAATAGTACCTCTTCTCCTATTTCAATATATCCCCCAGCAGCTGCTATAACTCCATCAAATCCAATCTCCATTATGTGATCAAACAGCTCTGCCTTCGAACGGCCTGTGCACAAAAATACATAATGACCATTTTTTCTTGCTTCTTTTACTGCTATCTGTGCACTCTCTGGAATTATCCCATTATCATTTACTAAGGTTCCATCTACATCTAAAAATATTACTTTCTTACTCACTTGATTTCTCCCTTTATATAAAAAGAAGGTCAACTTTTACATCAACCTTCTAATTTACTTAATATAGATAATTTAAGCTAAATCCTCTCCATTAGTCTCAATTACTTTCTTATACCAGTAGAAACTCTTCTTAGGTCTTCTGCTCAAATCACCATTTCCATCATTATCTTTGTCTACGTAAATGAACCCATAACGCTTTTTCATCTCTCCAGTAGATGCACTTACTAAGTCTATACATCCCCACATAGTGTATCCCATAAGCTCAACACCATCCTTAACTGCCTCTTCCATTTCAATTATATGATCTCTTAAGTAATCAATTCTGTAATCATCATTAATTGAACCATCTTCTTCTACAACATCTACTGCACCTAATCCATTTTCAACAACCATTACAGGTATTTGATATCTATCATAAATATGGTTTAGTGTCCATCTTAATCCCTTAGGATCTATCTGCCATCCCCAATCTGAAGCTTTTAAGTAAGGATTTTTTAATCCTCCTAGTAAATTTCCTTTCGCTTCTTCTTGCTTAGCTGGATCAGCACTTACTGCATTAGACATATAGTAACTAAATGAATAGAAATCTACAGTACCTTCTTTTAGTATATCTAAATCTCCATCTTCCATTTTAATATCTATACCCTTTTCTTCAAAATGTCGAAGAGCAAATCCTGGATAGTAACCTCTCACCTGAACATCTCCACAAAGCATGTTTTGTATTTGATCTGCTTTTTGTGCCAATAAAATATCATCTGGATTACAAGTAAGTGGATAAAGAGTCATATATGCTATCATACATCCGATTTTAAAATCAGGGTTAATTTCATGTCCTAATTTTACAGCTTTAGCACTTGCTACGAATTGGTGATGTAACGCTTGAAATCTTAGTTTAGCTGAATCTTCTCCTTCTTTAACTAATACTCCGCCTCCCATGAAAGCGCCAAAATCAATAGTTAAACAATTTATTTCATTAAAAGTCAACCAGTACTTTACCTTATCTTTGTATCTTCTAAAAATTGTTTCACAATATCTTACATAACAGTCGATAACTTCTCTTCCTGCCCATCCGTTATACTTTTGAGTAAGTCCAAATGGAGTTTCATAATGAGATATTGTTACTAATGGCTCAATTCCGTTTTTCTTTAACTCATCAAATACATCATCATAAAATTTTAAGCCTTCTTCGTTTGGCTCTAATTCATCACCATTTGGAAATATCCTTGTCCAGTTTATTGACATACGAAAAGTCTTAAATCCCATATCTCCAAACATTTTTATATCTTCTTTATAATGTCCATAGAAGTCAATTGCTTCATGGCTTGGATAATATGTTCCTTCTTCTAAAACCGGAGTAATTCTTCTTGGGGTTGTATGTGTTCCACCAGTCATCATATCAGCAGTACTTGGCCCCTTACCACCTTTATTCCATCCGCCTTCGAATTGGTTCGCAGCTGTAGCTCCACCCCATAAAAATCCATCTTTCATCTTCATAAAAATACCTCCTAAATGTTTAATTTAAATTGTAAATTATATTAACATTTATTATCTATTACTCTAAATTACCCTACAGCTACATTATAACCTTTTCATGCTGATGAATTTTTTCTAATTTTGAAAAGATTCAGTCACTACGATTAGCTTATAAATTACCTAAACTATTCGAACTATCACTGAAATTTTACCTACATAAAGTATACTAAATAAAAAAAATCGCTTAATCGTCTTAAAACTTTTATAATTTCCTTTACAGTAAAAATAAATTTGGGATATAAAACAACCTTACAGGTAGTTTTATATCCCAATATTTTATATAAAAAATCCTTAGGTTTATACCCTTAGATTTGTTTACACATATACCTCGCAAACTTTATGTTAAGAATGTCTGGTTTAACTATATATTATTTAAATACCTTTACTCTTTCTTCTAGTGGTTGGAATTGCTTTTCACCTGGTTCTGCTGTTGGTTTTCCAAATGGCATTTGACCGATAAGCTTCCAATTGTTAGGTATGCTCCATTCTGACTTTACATCCTCTTCTATAAGTTCATTGTAGTGTTGCAATGAAGCTCCAAAACCTTCTAGTTCTAATCCTGTCCAAACAACAAATTGATGCATTCCACTTGCTTGCTGTGACCATACTGGGAAGTTATCTTTGTATAGGGCAAATTGCTTTTGTAATGATTCAACCACACTGCCATCTTCGAAGAATAAAACTGTTCCGTATCCGTTTTTAAATGAGTTTATCTTTTCTTCTGTTGAACTAAATTGATCTGCTGGCACAACCTTTCTTAAAGCTTCTTTTGTAATATCCCATAGTCTATCATGTTGAGCCCCTAATAATAGGACTACTCTCGCACTTTGTGAGTTAAATGCTGATGGTACATATTTCACTGCTTTTTCAACTATTTCCTTGATTTTATCATCAGAAACTACAGCCTCTTTACTAATCCCATAATATGACCTTCTAAGTTCTATTGCATCATAAAAATTCTTTTCCATTTTATATTACCTCCAACTAAAAATTTATATTTTATATATGTTACTAGATTTTTTATTTTTATAAACAACGTTCTTATATATTATTGTTACCAACTAACTTATTGTAACTTGGTATATTTAAATTATATGATTTTAATTCTCAATAGTCAAGTATTTTCATAAAATTTTTTAGATATTTTTATTGCATAAAGAATAAAAAACATAAAAGATTTATACTATATCTTTTATGTTTCTATGTTTCATTATATTCATTTTATATATTCGTATACTTGAGGTATACAAATTACCCTTCTATAACTTTTATGTAGACCTTTCTATCTCTCGGCCCGTCAAATTCACAGAAATATACTCCTTGCCAAACGCCTAGCATAAGTTCTCCATTTTCAATTATTATAGTTACCGATGATCCCATCAGTGAAGCCTTGATATGAGAAGCAGAGTTTCCCTCGAAATGTTTATAAGCTTTGTTTTCTGGTGATATATTCTTAAATCCTAATAACATATCACTTACTACATCAGGATCAGCGTTTTCATTGATAGTGATACCTGCAGTAGTATGAGGAACAAATACCACAACTAAACCATCATTTACGCCACTTTCCTTTACTCTTTGTCTTATGGTAGAAGTTATATTTAACATCTCATCAGTGCTGTGCGTTCTTATTTTATATTCCATTTACGATCTCCTTTTATTCTTTATAAATTATAAGCAAAAGAACCCAATCCAAAGGGTTCTTTTAATGTATTTACTATCCTTATATTAATTATTCCGCTATAGCAGATAATCTTTCTAGATCAGCAATTATCACTCTTACTAAATCAAGTTTTCCTCGTGCATAATCCTTGTCATTTAAGTACTCCATACCTAGTTCTATGCATCTTTCTGTCTCTTTATATTCACTTAATAATTTTTCTAATTCGCTCATCAATAACACCTCTAAATTTTAATAAAATCACACCTGATTGAATTTGTACTAATATACTTTAGCTTTACCAATCTTTCTCGGTAGTGCAATACCGTGGGACATCCGCCGAAAACTCGATACTTCCCATCCTCGTCAACTTAAAGATTCTTAAACCTCATTAAGTCCTGGCGCTTTATTTTTATAAAAAGTTTTGAATTTAAGTTTTATTCTAACAAAACCTTCTAAATTTACATTACCTCCTCTCTATTAATAATATGTAAATCACTGATTTATTGAACCTTTTTCTTCTGTACGATTAATAATATTGTTGCATGAATGTACTACTTCATAATAAAACTTATATTTTCAGATTGAAGCGATACATCTTTAATTAAATTTTAGCACACTATATTTATTTTTAACCTTCGTTCATTGAAATTTATTAATTCATTAAAGAACTTTTAGTCACTAATATAAGAAAGTCGCTGAAGTGATCTTCTTCAGCGACTTTCTTTGCATATCTGCCTTTCCACATATACATGAAGAAAATTTGGCACGGCAATAAGTTTTGTTTTTTAAATAATTTTATTAAATAGAGTCAAATATTCAGCATATCCTTCTTCTACTAATCTTTCTTTAGGAATAAATCTTAAAGCTGCTGAGTTAATACAATATCTGAGACCACCTTCTGCTTCTGGCCCATCTGTAAATACATGACCTAAGTGAGAATCAGCATCTGCACTCCTTACTTCTACTCTACGCATATTATGTGTCAGATCAGCTTTTTCCTTTATGAAGTCGTTGTTTATAGGTTTTGTGAATGCTGGCCATCCACAGCCTGAATCGTATTTATCATTTGATGAAAATAGTGGTTCACCAGACACGATATCAACGTATATGCCATCCTCTACATTTATATCATATTCATTTGTAAATGGTCTTTCAGTTCCATTATTTTGAGTTACTTCATATTGGATTGGAGTTAATCTCGCTCTTAATTCTTCATCACTTTCTTTTGTGTATTTAGTATTTGTCAAAATATTTCCCTCCTGTAACTATGCTAATTTTTTATTTACTCTTTAGTTCTACTAATTTTATATAATTAGTAGTTATATCTCTGTAGGTTAAATACCTATCGCATACATTAACATCTGTAGCACCTTTTACGTCTATTATCTTTTTCTTTGATGAATTAGCCTCATCAATTAAATATACGCCATCATTATTAGAGTAATATATTTTATTATCTGCTATATTAACACATATAACATCTTTCTCTAATACTTTATCCTCCTTAGTATCTATATCTTTCATGTGTAGTTCTCCTGTTGGATGACTAAAGTAGTTATAATTTATATCTTTATCATTTAACATAAAACTATACTCGTATTTTTGAGTGACTTGAGAGTACTTAGGTAGCATTTTATCTTGGGGATTTTTTATTAAAATTTCACCAGTATTTAGGTTTCTTGATTTTAAGTAATCATAATCTATACTTGAACTTTTATCACTTATTATTTCATATTGAAAATACTTTTCTGTTGAGCTATCTGGATAATACTCTTTGTAAAAAATCTCTTTATTATTTACATCAAGTATATCCGCATATTTTCCTTGAGATAAAACTTTGTAATTATCCCCATTAGTACTTACTCTAAAGACCTCAGTATAATACTCTGAGTTTATATATCCAGTTAATTTTGTCCCTATTATAGTATCATCAATAACCCTAAGATTATAAAATGTAGTTATAAGATTTTTTTCTTCTTTTACATCAGTCAATTTTTTCTTATCTGTTCCATCTAGATTCATTTTGTATAGATTGTTATTATCTTCGCCATTTACAAAGTAAATAGTTTTATCTTTTTGAACCATATGGGACTTATTATTTATGTTACCTTCTGTATTACCTGTAAATTTTACTATGTCTAACTTACACTCTACAGGTTTATTGATAAGCTCTAGATTTCCTCCTAATATATATGTTCCTGCTGTATCAGTGGTAAGAGGTTTTGCGAACCACTTTACTTTAAACTCTACTTCTTTCTTGTCTATGGTAAGTGCCTTAACTGTATCTGGCATTACCAGACTTTGACCTTCGTAAATTTTTATGCTCTCTTTATTAAACTTTAGTGAGTTTACTATCTCATCTAAACGTGACTTAAAATTTTCTTTATCACTTGTCTTTTCCATATTATCCTTTAATAGAGTTATGGCACCTATAATATCTGCCTTACCTTCTAACGCTTGTGATTTCATTAAAATGGCTTTATTATCTTTATCTGATATCTTAAGGACCTTATCACAATAAACTATAGTATCCTGATATTTTTTTGAGTTCATAGTCATTTCTGCTCTCTTTATATAGTAAAAAGTCTTTATGTTGTTTAAGTTTATAAATATTGAAACTATTAATACCAATACCACTAAAGCAGAAATCAAAGTAATTATCGGCCTTTTTAAACTCTTTTTGTTTTCTATCTTTTCCGCTTCTGCATCATTACTTGATTCATCTATCCTCATTAAACTCCCTCCAAAAAAGCTTTCTTATTATTATATTTTTACTAGGGCTTGGTTATTACTGGATAAGAATCATAACTTATTTTTATAAACTTTAAGTAACAAAATTCTTTAACTTTAATACAATATTATTAAGATATTTTAGAAAGGATTGCTGTATAAAAAAAGAACATAATAAAAAAGTCGCTGAAACGACCAAAAAGGTGCCCAGATTTGAACTGACCCCATAATTTTAGACAAATATTAATTAAGCTATTTTTAGAGACTGAATCCTGTATTGAACAGGACTCAGTCCTTTTAATTTTATCTTAATACGATTATTATTATAATAATCTATATAAGATACTAACTCTTCTATAAAGTGATCTATACTTTCAAATTCCTGTAGATATAGCAACTCTGTTTTCAGTAATCCAAAGAAGTTTTCCATAACTGAGTTATCAAGACAGTTACCTTTTCGCGACATACTTTGCTTAATACCTTTTTCCTTTAGCATCTTTTGATATTTATTCATTTGATATTGCCATCCCTGATCTGAGTGTAGTATCAATTCTATGTCATCAGGAATCTTCTCAAAGGCCTTTTTAAGCATATCAACTGTTTGATGAAATGTAGGCCTTTCGGATAAGTTATAACTTATTATTTCTCCGTTGTACAAGTCAAGGATTGGCGAAAGATATAGCTTTTTTCCAAAGACAGCGAATTCGGTCACGTCAGTAACCCACTTCTCATTAGGTCTATTAGCTTTGAAGTTACGCGATAACAAGTTTGGGGCAATCTTGCCGATTTTGCCTCGGTATGACCTGTACTTCTTAATACGAACCATACACTTTAAACATAACTGCTTCATCAGTCTTTGAACAGTTTTATGATTTACAATATATCCTCTATTGTGCAGTTCTAAAGTAATTCTCCTGTATCCATATCTACCTTTATTCTCATGGAAAATCTGGACGATACAGGACTTAACAACATCGTATTTATCAGATTTCTCCATGCTTTTTATACGATAGTAGAACGTGCTGCGAGGAATGTTTGCAATTTCTAATAAATCAGCTAACTTATATTTATGCCTTAATTCTCTAATAACAACTACTTTGTCTTTTTCGCTGATTTTTCCCTGGCTTGAACTAAGGCATTCAATTTTTTTAGGTACTCATTCTCCATTCGAAGGCGTTGAACCTCAGCAATTAAATCTTCATTTTGTGAGTTATCAGTATTAGGCTTTTTAAACTTATCCTTTTTCATTTTTGCCTTCCTCCCTCTGTTATCTCTATACAGAGCTTCGGGACCATACTCGAGATATATCCGTTCCCAAACACCTACGGTTGAACCATTTGGAATCCCAAAATGAACAGCCCCTTGGAATAGAGATAAATTATTCTTATGGATATATTCTATAACATGAACTTTAAAATCACCAGTATATGTTCCAGACTTCATAGAAAGTCCTTCTACTCCAAATTTCTCATAAAGCGCAACCCATCTTTGAACTACAACTTTTGCTGTAGGGAGTGATTTTGCTACAGAATTGACTGACATACCTTTTTCTAATACATCATTCACCACTTTCAGTTTAACTTCTAAAGTATGTTTAGACATAAAAAATGCACCTCCAAATATTAGTTTTGTCTAATATTTGGGGTGCACTTCAATTTCTGGACACCTTTTTATATTAATTATTAGCTTTTTGCTCAATTAATTTAGCTAAATCATGAGCCATTTTATCTATTTCTTCTTGGTTTTCGCCTTCAAGCATAACTCTTACCAATGGTTCTGTTCCTGAAGGTCTTATAAGAACTCTTCCTACTCCGTGAAGAGCTTCTTCTATCTTCTTTATTTCATTCTTTATTTCTTCATCTTCTTCATGTATATTCTTCTTCTCATTAGGAATCTTTGCATTGGCAAGAACTTGTGGTAATTCATGCATTATAGATGCTAGTTCACTTAAAGTTTTACCGCTTTTCTTAACTATTGAAGCCATCTGAAGAGCTGTTACTAGACCATCACCTGTAGTATTGAAATCTAAGAATATAATATGACCAGATTGTTCACCACCTAATACATACCCATTCTTAACCATTTCCTCAAGAACATATCTATCTCCAACTTTAGTATCTATTGTCTTTATTCCTTCTCTTTCACAAGCTATTTTAAGACCTAAATTACTCATTACAGTAACTACTAATGTATCATCCTTTAATCTTCCTAGTTCTTTCAAATGCTTTGCACAAAGAGTCATTGCAAAGTCTCCGTTAACAAGTTTACCTTTCTCATCAACTGCAAGACATCTATCAGCATCACCATCAAATGCAAAACCTACGTCACAACCTTTTTTTATTACATAATCCATAAGTTCTTCTGGATGAGTCGAACCACAGTTTTCATTTATATTGGTTCCATCTGGGTTGTCATTTATAACAAATACATCTGCTCCAAGATCTCTAAAAGCTTGAACAGCTGCAGAATAGCATGCACCATTAGCGCAATCTAAAGCAACTCTAAGTCCTTCTAGGTCGAAAGCTATTGTTTGCTTTGCAAATTCTATATAGTCTTCTAAAGCTCCAACTTCTCTTCTTTTTCTTCCAACATTCTCCCCTGTAGGACTTGGAACACCTTCAAAGTTACTTTCTATAACTCTTTGTATTTCATCCTCTAATTCATCTTGAAGTTTATATCCTTTATTATCAAAGAACTTAATTCCGTTGTATTCTACTGGATTATGGGATGCTGATATCATTATTCCAGCATCAGCGCCGTATTCTCTTGTTAAATAAGCTATTGCTGGAGTAGGTACAACACCTAGCGCTACAGCCTCAGCTCCCACTGACAATATTCCTGCAACTAAAGCTGATTCAAGCATATCACAAGATATTCTTGTATCTTTTCCAACTAATATCTTAGGCTTATGGGTTCCTTCTGTTAATACATATGCACCAGCTCTTCCTAAGTTATAAGCTGTAAGTGCAGTAAGCTCAGTATTAGCTATACCCCTAACTCCATCAGTTCCAAACATTCTTCCCATATAATATATACCTCACTTTTGCATTTTTACTTTTTTTGTAGAGATGACTCCATCATACTTATACGAATACTTATATTGAGGTAGTTCATCTTTATATATGACTTATTTTATCAAATTAAAGCTTTACTTAAACACATAAACGTTTAATTTGACAAACAGACTATAAATAGCCCCTAGTGTATATTATATGAATGTTGCTGCAATTAATCAACAACGAAGAAATTACAATACGTTTAATTTTCCAACAAAATTTGATATAAACCTTCTATTTATCCTTTTAATATCCAGATAGTCCTCTTTCTCTACATTTCCCCTCAACCTTCATGAAGATAAAATATCCGAGCCAAAGCAATGCAACCATGAATCCGCATAGTATTAAGAACTGCAATCTTAAATCCATTAGAGGTTTTTGTCCAACGAGTATAGACCTAACACTATCATTAAGAAATGTTAATGGTATTGCAAAGGCTATAGGAAGCAGATATTTAGGAAATATCTGAATTGGAAAATAAGCTCCTGAAAAGCCATATAACAAAGAGTTTGATATATCTACTACAGTATTAGCATTTTTTATTATTAGAACTAAGCTGGCCATTATAAGCCCTAAGCCAATCAGTGATATAATTCCAGGAATCATAAACATAATAGCTTTTATTAAATTACCACTAATATTAAATCCAAATAAGAAATGACACACTACACCAGTTACAACTATTTCAACCGTGCATCTTACAAATTCAAATATAGAACTAGAAACTACTAATATTGCTCTATTTACAGGGGCGGTCCAGTTAGCTTCCAAAACTCCATCCATCATCTCATCCTTCATTGAAAAACCTACACTCCACATTGCCGCTCCGCTATAAGATGAAAGCATAAATCCTAATATAAGAAATCCCATATAGTTAGAACTTCCAGTATAAGCCTGAAATCCACTTAGACTGTCTCCTTTTGAAAACACCTTAGCCATAAAATAAAACGGGCTTAACCATATTATTGGATCTACTACAAAGAAAAATATATTCAGAGGGTACCTAAAATATATTTTAGCTTTCATTATAAAGCGTGCTCTTATAACTCTCATAACTTTTTTTAACTCCAAAATAGCACCTCCCTAAAACCTTTCTAAAGATCCTTCCATTTTTACTTTTCTCTCTACTAAAACAAAAACTAATCTTCCTATTATAAGATATATTAAACTCACTATTAGACATGTTATTATCTGACTCAGCACTGAATTTATTCCTTCACCTTCAACCATTACTCTTCTAGCAGCTTCAATTCCATAAGTAAAAGGAAAAACTTTAGATAAAGCTTGCATCCATTCAGGCATAACACTAATAGGAAAGGAGATTCCACATAGTATCATAACTAAACCTCTTACTAGTTGTACTGCTATATTAGAATCCTTAAGCCAAAGCACAAGACTTGCAAATATCATTCCAAAACCAATTACCCCTGGAATCATAACCAAAAATATAGCCAGCCACTCTAATAAATTTCCTGAAAAACTCATTCTATAAATAAAGCTATACTCAACCATACTTACAAATATATAGGTAAATCCTATAAATATATTGACTAAAGCTCCACCAATTAAAATATCAATCTTTCTTATTGGGCAAAGCCATAAAGACTCTAGAGTTCCTCTTCTCTGTTCTTGTCTTAAAAAAGTTCCGAAAGTCCACATCATAGTATTAACCCACATGTATACCATAACCCCTACCGCTATAAAAGCAGTATAATTAGTAGTTCCTGCTATCTCTTTAAAGGTATTAAGTCCTCCTTTGTCTGGTCCTGCAAGACCAACTGCACTTAATATATATATTATTGGGAACATAAGGGGCCATATTATAAGCCCAGGTATCCAATCTTTATACCTTGTGACTTCTGTAAACTCCTTCCTTCCTACAGCAAGAATAGTTCGTATTCTATTCATAACCTCACTCCTAATCCCTAAGCTTCTTTCCTGTAAGATGTATAAATACATCTTCTAAGGATGGTATAACAACATTCATACTTTTTATTGATATTTTATTTATTCCAAGAAAATCTATTATTTCTTGAACTATGTTTTCTTTTTCATCATGATGTATTAATAGTTCATAACTACTTCTTTCTTCCATGTAACTTATAGTTACATTTTTTATATTTTCTATGTTTCTAAGCTTAGCAGTTATTTCATCGGAAATACTATTTACTTCTATCTTTATACTTCTCACATCACTTATAGTCTTTTTAAGATTGTCTGGTGTATCTAAAGTTATTATCTTTCCTCCATCAACTATAGCAATCCTATCACATAGGAAATCAGCTTCTTCCATATAGTGTGTTGTCAACAGTATAGTCTTACCTTCATTTTTAAGGGATGTTATTATCTCTCTTAGATTTAATGCTGATTGTGGATCTAATCCTAAAGTTGGTTCATCCAGCAAAACCACGGGAGCATCTGGAATTAAAGCTTTACCAAGCGCGACCTTTTGTTTCATACCAGTTGAAAATTTTTCTACTGTTTCATCTGCTTTTTCTACTATATCTAACCTTTTTAATATCTTTTCTGTTCTAAGTTTAGCTTCTTTTCTAGAAAATCCATATAAGGATGCAAAATATTCTAAGTTTTCTCTTGCTGTAAGCTTCCAGTAAATACTCCTATCTCCTGCTAGTACTGTCCCTATCTGACCTAATGCTTTAGAAGACTCCTTTTCTACATCTAAACCATTTACTAGAACTCTTCCAGACGTAGGCCTTAAAAGCCCTGTAATCATTTTTATAGTTGTGGTTTTTCCTGCTCCATTGGGACCTAAAAGTCCAAATATCTCTCCCTTATATATATCAAAAGATATTCCTTCAACAGCTATAAATTCTTTCTTCTCAATAACCTTCAAAAATTTCTTTTTTACCGAGATAAAAACCTTCCTTACATTCTCAACTTGAACCACTTTTTGCATTTATTTACACTACTCCTTCTAAAAAAATTGATACCAATTGGTATCAATTTATATTGCTAAATTGTTATCTTATGGATGTACCACTTCGCAATAAAACCTATTATTTTTAAATTCTCTCACCAGAAGCCGTGAGAGTTTTAAAAATAGATTTTGGTTTGAAGTGGTACATCTTTATAGAGTTCCTAGCTCAACTATTAATTTATACATGCCTGAAAATCCCCAGAACCCGAGATTTTCAAACAAGTATAAATTAAGTTTCGAAAGAGGAACTCTTTAATTACATTATCTCTTCTATAGCTTGTTTTTCTGGGTCATAGTTAATAACCTTCTTTACAGACTTCATGAATGCGAAACATATAATAAATAGAAGAGTCGCCCCAAAGCTTCCACATATAACTTGCTTTGCCCCCAATATCCCTCCAAGAACTCCACCTATTACCATACCAATTGGTGAAAGCGCTTGAGTAAAGGTACCAATCAAAGCAAACACCTTTCCTCTCATATCTTGTGGAACGATAAGTTGTGCTGTTGTATTTAATAAAGTGTTAAGTATCGCATTCAAGGCTCCTGCTATAAATAACAATATACAAATAGCATATATATTTTCAGTGATAGGCGCTATCATAATCATAGCCATGCTTATAATCCCACTACTTACAAAAACAAAAAACTTATTTTTAGCTGCTATCTTTATTATTGATAAAGTCAACATCCCAGAGATCATCCCTAGAGTAAATATCCCCATTGCAAGACCATATTTCTTTGCATCTAACCCTGGAGTGGAATTAAAATAAGGCATAAGCAAAACAAAACCTACTTGTGCGAAAAAGTTGATAACACATGCTAATATAATAATATTTCTTAAACCTTTGAATTTTATTGAAAATTTAAGCCCATCGACAAAATCTTCTTTAAAGTTAGATTTTTCTTTTTTATGAATAACCTTAGGAACCTTTAAGAATAATTCAAGAAAACCAGAGAAAAGATATGAAAACCCGTTTAATAAGAACATTATAGGAGCTCCTAGAATTGAAAAAATTGCACCACCAGCCATTGTTCCCATTAAATTAGCTCCTGTATTTGACATTTGATAACTAGAATTTGCTTGTAGAAGCCTTTCTTTAGGTACTAAATCAGGTAATACTGAACTTATACTCGGACCAAAGAACGCTGAGCATAGCCCGAGTACTATCCCTGCAGCCATCACCATCCATACAGACCCTACACCTTTATATATTGCAAAACCAACTGATACTATTGCTACCCCACGTATTAAATCAGCCAGTATAATAATCAATTTCCTATTGGCTCTATCTACCCAAACACCTGCAAAAGGTGATATTGCAATTCTCGGAATCATTGTAATTGCCATAATGGTTCCCATAAGGGCTGAAGATCCTGTAACTGCCAAAACCCAAAATCCCAATGCAATTTCATAAATTGCATCTCCAAAACAAGATACAAGCTGCCCTTGCCAAAGTAAAAAGAAGTTTTTATTCCAAAGTTTTTCTGTGCTTTTCGAAGCACCCTCATCTGTAGTATTGGAATATTGAATTTCTTTTATCTCTTCACTCATAACTTTTTCTCCCATTTAATAATTACTAAAACAGTATCACTTTTTCTATGCTCCATAATCTTTAATGCTCTTAGAGCATCTTCCTGCATAAATAATCCTCCCTTTTTATTATTGTGTAATATTAACCGTATTATATTTTAATCTGATTCTTAACAATTGCTCCATCTAAAATTGTTATATCCCCACTGTACTCTACTGTATCTATCTCACATCTTTCACCAATAGTTATATTTTTACCTCTCACAATACTAGCTTTTGTTGCTTCGAGGTATATGTTATCTCCTTCAATAGAATCACAAATCAATCTACTTTTACTAAAAGAAGCGAATCTTATGAAATTCATAAAAAGCGAATCCTTCGCCCTAAGCCTAACTTCAATTTCTTTCCCTCCAATTTCCTTAGTTCTGCATTCCCCACCAGGATTTATTTCTATCTTTTCTGCATTAAGCATCTCTCCAATGTTAAATGCGCCATGGCAGGTAAATTGTTCTGCTTCACAATTACCACCTACTTTTACTCCACCGAATATCTTTATTCCATCACCTTTTAAATTCCCACCAACTTTAGAATCACCTGATATCTTTAGCTGTCCAACTGATACGTCTCCACCTATTTTTGAATCTCCACTAATCTTCATCTCATCGCTAGTTATATTACCATTAATAGACGAGGCCCCTGATATCGAAAATACTGAACTTTTTACATTTCCTCTTATTGAGGTGTCTCCACTAATTTTAAATTCTTGGCATAGCACATCACCTTCAACACTAGACGAGCCTGAACATTTAAAATCAACACAGTCTAAATTCCCACGAATTTCACCATCTCCACTAATCTTAACAGAATTAAACTTCCCACCACCAAACTTACCTGATCCTGATATTCTCAAATCTGACCTATCGTTATAATAATTCTTTTCCATTATTAATTTCCTCCTTTCCTACAATTGAATCTGCTCTATAACTTTGCTGCTTGGATCAATAGATATACTGTTCTTATATTCAACTCTTTGAATAGTACATTTTTCACCTATAACTACATCAGTACCTCTTACAATTCTCGCTGTGGTCGACTCTAGATAAATCTCGTCTCCTTCAATAACGTTACAATCAAGTTCATCAAGAGCATAATTGAATATTGCTTTAGTTATTTTAGACAGAATTCCTACACTCCAAAGTCCGCGCTTTACCTTTATAGTTCTTCCGCCAATTTCAGAAACTTCACACTTACCACCAATTTCAACTAATATATTTTCACTGTTAAGAAGACCACCAATCTTAAACGCTCCAGAACACTTAAAGTCTTCTGCTTCGCAATCTCCAACTATACTTGTAGCTCCTTGTATATCAATAGTTTCACCAGTAAGATTTCCACATATCTTTAAGCTTCCTTGTATGTTGCTTCTCTTACTATTTAAATTCCCACCTATCTTACCAGCTCCACTTATGTTACATGTTTCAGCCTCTACATTTCCTGTACATTTAGTAGCACCACTAACGTTATAGGTTACAGTCTTTACATTACCTTCAAATTTTGCTGCACCAGCTGCCTCAAATTCAACACAATCTATATCTCCATTAATCTTAGCCGCACCACTAACCTCTACTCTATTAAATTTTCCACCACCAGACTTACCAGCTCCTGAAATTTCTAGATCTCCTCTATCTTCATAATATATATCATTCATAATACCCTTAACCTCCTATACTAAATTAGTAATTACTTTTTCTGAAAAACTACTTAAGTTAACTCTTTCTAAGATCTTACCATCACCTAATATAATATTTGCTGAATCGGCTAATATTCCTATTCCTACTCCCATCTTTCGAACAAATACAAGTTCATAGTCTTTATCTTTTATATTACTATAATTCTCTATTAATCCTTTTATTGTAAAATTAATTTCATCTAAATTCAAGTTACCTTGTTCCAACAGGTATTTATATAATGCTAAGAAGACTATGTCATCTCCGCTCAACTCATCTTTCAGGCTGAAGCTATTTTTGTACATATCTAGAACATGCTGCGTAACAATATTTCCTTTTAATA
Organism: Clostridium fungisolvens; assembly: GCF_014193895.1. Lineage (NCBI taxonomy): Bacteria > Bacillati > Bacillota > Clostridia > Eubacteriales > Clostridiaceae > Clostridium > Clostridium fungisolvens. The sequence continues at coordinate 4,361,167 of NZ_BLZR01000001.1, forward strand.
TATCTTCTATATAAAATTTAGAGGATATAGAGCTTCCTTGAAATCTTTCTGCTAGATCATCCAAAGAAACATCATCTTTCATCTCAACTATTCTATTTATCCTATCTAATATTTTATCCTTAGGAAAATAGGTTTCTTGCCCTGTAAAAGAGGACTTCTTTATAAACCACTCCTCAGGTATTAAGTTCTTTCTTTTCCATCTATATAGCTGACCATAAGATATGCCAGTAAGTTCTAATAATTCTTTTTTTGATATCAAATTTTCTTCCATTTTCATTCCTCCTTGAATTCAGTATAACAAAACATTGTTACGTTAGCAATACTTATTTTTAAAAAATGTAAAAACCGCCATCAAAATAAAGATGGCGGCCTTTAACAAACCTATCGAATTTCCTTGCTTATATCCATGTTTAATAACTCTAAAGCAAATTATCAAAAGCTGAAAACAAATATAGGCATATGTAATTGTAAGCAAAACATTGTTTTATTACTTGTCTTTCTTATTTAATCTTTCTAAGACCGTATTATATCCGTCACTACCATAATTCAAACATCTATTAACTCTACTTATAGTAGCAGTACTCGCTCCAGTATCATTGGCTATTTCAGTATATGTTTTCTTTTCTTTAAGCATAGCTGCTACTTGTAATCTCTGCACTAAAGCTTTTATTTCATTTATTGTAGCTACATCTTCAAAAAATCTATAGCACTCTTCTATATTTTCTAAACTTAATATAGCTTCGAAAAAATAGTCCATGTCCTCACTTTTTAGCTTTGATTCATAATTGCTCATGTAATCACCTCACATCAGTATTTTAACACCTTATACTGAACTTTACCATATGTTTTAGTAATTGGTTATATTTTTATTTATTTATCACTTTACAACTTTATTATATTAAAGTATAATATGATTATCAGGTACTCAGGAGGATGTTAATTATGAATAAAATTGTTAAGAGATTATTATCAGTTGTAGCTATTACAACTATTTCATTATCATTAATAAGTTGCGGACAAACTAAGAAAGATTCTACTTCTACTGCTGCTTCGAATACTATAGTGGTTGGACTCGATGATTCTTTTCCACCAATGGGATTTAAAAACAGCAAAGGAGAACTTCAAGGTTTTGATATAGACATGGCAAAAGAAATAGCAAAACGTACAAATAAAGAAATAAAGTTCATGCCGTATAATTGGGATGGTATAATACCAGGTTTAAAGCAAAAGAAATTTGATGTAATAATTTCCGCAATGAGCGTAACACCAGAAAGAGAAAAAGAAATTGCATTTTCAACTCCATATCTAAATGAAAGACAAGTAATTGTAGTGAAGAAGGACAATACTTCTATAGCTTCACCAGATGACCTTAAAGGTAAAACAGTTGGAGTACAAAAAGGTAGTACAAGCGAAGATGCTATAAAAGATACAAAATCTACTTTTAAAGATACAAAATTATATGATGAAAACATTGCTGCTCTTCAAGACTTACAAATAGGTCGTATAGATGCAGTTGTAGTAGACGAATTAGTTGCAAGATATTATATAAAAGAAAAAGCTGACACTTACAAGGTTTTAGATAAATCAGTTGCTACAGAACCTATCGCTATAGGACTTAGACAAGAAGATAAAGATCTTAAAGCTACTTTTGATAAAGTAATAAAAGAAATGCAAGAAGACGGAACTCTTGCAAAGATATCAAAAACTTGGTTTGGTGAAGATATTACATCTTCAAAATAATTTATATCATTTACAGAAAGGTTGTTTTTTATGAAAGTCGAAATCATTTCAACATATCTTCCCATATTATTGGAAGGTTGTTTAAGAACAATAGAACTTACCGTAATATCAATTTTATGTGGATTATTATTAGCTTTCATAGTTGTTTTAATGAAGCTTTCAAAAAATAAAGTACTAAAGTCAATAGGAACATTCTATACTTGGTTCTTTAGAGGAATTCCCCTAATGATTCTACTTTTCATAATCTATTTCGGACTTCCAGAAGTAAATATAACCCTGACTTCATTTGAAGCTGCTATATTAGGACTAAGTATAAATATATCTGCATATGTAGCCGAAGCTATAAGAGGTGCTATGTTATCAGTAAACAAAAATCAATGGGAAGCTGCTCAAACAGAAGGACTTAACTTTATACAAACAGTATTTTATATAATACTTCCACAAAGTTTAGGTCGTATGCTCCCAGCTGTTGCAAATGAATTTATAGCATTACTTAAAGATACAGCTTTAGTATCAACTATAGCAATGACAGATTTGATGAACAATGCTCAACATATGGCAAATGTATCTTTTAGGCCTCTAGAAATTTTCTTCATGGCATCAATAATGTATCTTATAATGACAACATTCTTTACTACAGGTTTTAAGTTTGTTGAGAAAAAATTTGCCCTAGCAGATTTATAATATATAAAAAAAACTGAAGTGCTTTTCTTCAGTTTTTTTGCGCATCTGCCTTTCCGAATGCATATGAGGAAAATCTGGCAGGCGACACATTCTTATTTTTTATTCTTTGCAAAGACTAAGCAAATCCTCGGATGGCTAACCATTTAATCTCAATACTGTACTTTAACAGCACTTTAATTAAAAATCTAATCTAAAAATTTTCTCCGTTCCAACCCCAGTTATTTACTTCCTCATACTTAACATATATTGATTCTTTACTTATTGAAAGCTCTTCGTTGTAAAGCTCACATATTGCTTTTGTAAGCTTGCTTAAAGCCTCTTTGGATGTACTTCCAAATATCTTTACTTCTATAAATGCTCCATATTCTAATTTATCACCTTTAAAATATAATGGATATTCATCTTGGAATCCAACCATTAACCACTGTTCACTTTTTCCAGGAATCAGTTCTATCAATTTTCCAAGCTCATCCTTTATTTTATTCTTTTTCTCTTCTGTTAACTTTACAGTTACTTTTGAGTCAATGAATGGCATTATAACTCCTCCTTTTAATGCATCATATATTAAATATATATCACTTAATTCTGAAAACTACTTTAAAACTCCTGTGGTTTCTGACAATCTAAAAATGCAGGATAAATCCTGCATTTATGTATGATTTTATTTATTATTGTTCTTCATTTCTTCATGCTTAAATTGCTCGCTTTTTACTGTAACATACACTCCAACAATTGCAAATGCAGCAAGGAAAACAACAACTACTGTAGTCATAAGATCCATTCCGCTCACCTCCTTAACCTTACAAAATGAGCTATAACTTTAAATCCACACCCATTCCCATTATTTATCAAGATAATATCAATAGTTTTATTTTATCACAAAAATTAAAATCATTACATCTTGTTATTAAAGTTAAAGCTTAAATTATATATTCTTCATTAATTAAATTTTTTATTGTTCATTATCGTGACTACCTGAAGGATTTGTCATAGTATTTAACCCACTTGATTCTAGTTTATCATACACAACCTTTGTAGGCACTAACCATACCTCACCAGTTCCTTTATAGACATTAAGAAAGCCTTCTCCACTAGTGGCTGAACCAATAATTGACTTTGAGGACTTTTCCACTGTAAACTCGATTCCCCCTGTTCTCAATATAGCAAAATTACCATCAACCTTCAAAGTGTCATTTGAAAGCCTGCACTTGAATATTTCATTTTCAGGAACTGGTATTTCAAGAACTACAATTCCACTACCACTTATTTTTGTTTGAAATAATCCTTCATTACCTAATATCATTGAAGATATAGATTTTTGCATAGCTGCACCTATTTCTATACTATCTTCACAAGCATAAAATACTCCATCATCAACAATTACTTCTTCATCTTCTAATTCTAGCAAAGCGTAATGTCCAAATGAAGGTTCTAAAAATATTTCTCCTGTTCCTTCATATCTAGGCTTAAATACAGTCTCTCCAGTAAGCTTACTGTTAATAAGCTTTTTACCAAATCCTAAAACACCGCCAACTTTATTCTGAAGCTCAATATCTCCCTTAAGGTAACTTAGCGCTCCTGATTCAAGCTTAACAGCACTATCTTCAAGTATTATTCTAATCTGCTTAAGCTTTATCCCAGCATCTTTCATAAATTTAAACTTTATAGCTGAATCTATATCATTGCCTCCATTTAACTCATCAAACTCTAACACTTGAAAAACTGAATCCGCTGACATTTCAGCTAATTTTGTAAGCTTATTTGTTATATTTAGTGAAGTTCTCATTTTCCCCCTCCTTGCATCATATTTAACTTCTGACTACATATAGAAAACAGTGAATAGCTAATCATATACTATTAACCTCATATACAGCATCCATAGACATACTACTTCAATCCTTACTATGTTATAAATCTGTTACACATGCTTATAATAAATCTAGTTAAATTATAAATCTCTAAATAATAGAATAGTTAACTTATCCAATTAAAAATATAATACCATAAATTTCAAGAAATATGTATATTAAAAAAATCTCTGAAGGGACCCTTCTTCAGAGACTTTTTTGCGCATCTGCCTTTCCGAATGTATATGAGGAAAATCTGGCAGGCGAATACGATTTATTTTTTTACTGTTTATCTTAAATATCTGTTCTAAACCCTTGATATTGCTAGGTTTAGCTTTCAAAAAAATTTCATAATTTCCTAAACAGTAAAAAAGCACTATAAACTTCTAAATTACTTAGAACTTTATAGTGCTTATAAAAATCTCTATTTACAAATATTATTTATATTCCTTTGAAGTTTCTTCGCCACTTAATACTCTTATTGTGCCTTGAGCAAGAGCTAGAAGTTCATCTTCTCCTGGGTAAACTACAACTGGAGCTATCCAACCAACATTACTTGTTATTGTATCTGTAACAACTTTGCCGTATGCAATTCCACCAGTAAGTATTATAGCATCTACCTTACCTTTAAGTACAACAGCATATTCACCTATAGCTTTTGAAACTTGGTACATGAATGCATCATACACTAATTTTGCCTCAGCGTTTCCTTCAGCTGCTAACTTTTCTACATCTCTTGCATCATTTGTATTTAGGTAAGCAACGAATCCACCTTTACCAACAATCTTTTTGTATATTTCTTCTTGTGAGTATTTGCCGCTAAAGCACATTTTTACTAGATCACCAGATGGTACTGATCCTGATCTTTCAGGTGAAAATGCACCTTCTCCATCTAATGCATTATTTACATCAATAATCTTACCATTTTTATGAGCTCCTACTGAAACTCCTCCACCCATATGAACAACTACTAAGTTAACGTCCTCATATGCTTTGCCGTTTTCTTTTGCATATCTCTTAGCAACTGCCTTTTGATTTAAGGCGTGGAATATACTTTTTCTAGGAAGTTCTGGAACTCCTGAAAGTCTTGCAACATCTTGTAATTCATCAACAACAACTGGATCTACTATGAATGCTGGCTTTCTTATTTCACTTGCTATTTCATTAGCTATTATTCCTCCAAGATTTGAAGCATGTTGTCCTTGAGCACCATTCTTTAAATCTTCAAGCATAACTTCATTAACTGCATAAGTTCCACCAGCTATAGGCTTTAGCATTCCACCTCTACCAACTACAGCATCTAGAGTTTTCACATCAAAATTCTTTTCTTTTAATACATTTAGAATTACATCTTTTCTAAATTGGAATTGATCATAGATTGTAGCGTAAGCATTTATTTCTTCAGATGAATGTCTAAGTGTTTCTACAAGTACTTCTTTCTCATCTTCATAAACACCTATTTTTGTTGAAGTTGAACCTGGATTAATTATTAAAATTTTATAAGCCATTATTTTTCTCCTCCTTGAAGAATATCATATGGAAATATCTATAGTTAAACTATAAATTTATATTTGCAAAATTTTATTTAGCATCTGCTACTAGAGCTGCTAAAGCAATAGAATTTACCTTTGTTTCAAAGCTGTCTGCTCTTGAAGTTAGTATAACTGGAGCTGAAGTTCCAACTAGTATACCACCATTTCTAGATTTTGATGTCATAGTTAAACATTTGTACATAACATTTGCTGTTTCTATATTTGGTAATAAGAATATATCCGCTTTTCCTGCAACAGGTCCAGTTACATTCTTATGATGTGCAGCTTCTTCAGATAAAGCGTTATCGAATGCAAGAGGTCCATCTACTATACATCCCTTTATTTGTCCTCTGTCGTTCATCTTTGCAAGTAGTGCTGCATCTACAGTAGCAGGCATATCAGGATTTACAACTTCTACTGCACAAATTGGTGCAACCTTTGGTAAATCTAGTCCGCAAGCATGAGCTACCTTAACTGAGTTATTTAATATATCAACCTTAGCCTTTAAATCTGGATATGTATTGAAAGCAGCATCAGTAAGATATATTAATCTATCTATTCCTTCAATTTCAAACACAGCAACATGAGACATAAGCTTACCAGTTCTTAAACCTACTTCTTTATTAAGTACGCTTCTTAAGAATGTAGCTGTATCAACTAACCCCTTCATAACCATATCAGCTTTTCCCTTCGCTACTAATTCAACAGCATAAAGAGCAGCCTTCTTTGGATCTGGTTCATTGATAAGGTCGTATTCTTTTAAATCCATACCTATCTTATCAGCGATTTCTCTTATCTTAGCTTGATCTCCAACTAATATGGCATCAGCTATCCCTCTTTCCTTTGCTGCCTTGATTGCTTCAAGAACAGGTTCATCTTGTGCTACAGCAACAGATACTTTTTTCTTTGTTACTTCTTTTAGCTTCGATAATAATTCATCAAAATTCTTACTCATTTATTCCTGCACCTCTTCTTATTTTTAGTTTAATGTTATTAATACAACATAATAATCTTATATAGTTTTATCCAATTACATAAGTTAAAAAAACTACATTCTTGTTAATTTTATAACAAATTAGTTTATAAAAATTATATACTAGTCAAAAAGAAATCGAATTTATGTTTCAATATTTTAAACACAAAGTAATTATATCACTTTTAAACTGTATATAAATAAATATTATATAAAATTAATATTTTGTCATAATCACTGAAATTGAGTGTATATGCAATAAAATGGACTAACTATTCTTATCTTTATAGTTAAAAAGCCTTTAGAAACATTTAAATAAATATATTTGTTTATTTAAAATATCCTTTATCAACATTTTAACAAAAAAAACTTCTAAAATAGAAGTTTTCTGAAAATTTATAGAAATTTTTTTTATTTTTTACTTATTATATATTTGTTCAACACCACTTTTAAAACTTTCAATTGATATTCTCTCAATAAAGTCACCTAATTTTTCACCAAATTCAGCTTCTTTATTATAGAACTCGTATATAGCTTCCACCATATTATAAGCTTCATCATCTGAAAGTTTTTCTGCTATTATGTGAGGTAACTTAGGGTAAAATCCAGCACTTCCGCCTACAGTAACAATATAGCCTTCTTTATCTCCAACAACAGCAATATCTTTAGAATATGCACTTGTACAAGAATTTCTACATCCTACAACAGCAATTTTAGTTCTATTTGGTGCCGCTGCTGCATAAAATCTCTTTTCTATCTTCATCCCAAGCTTAAGTGAATTCTGCTTAGCTCTCTTGCAAAACGATGCTGGACACAACTCAACATTTTTTACTGAGTAGGCAGATACTACCCCTGGCTCCATACCTAATTCTTGCCAAGCCTTTTCAACATCCTCTGCTTTTATTCCAAGTATAGCAATTCTTTGACCTGAGGTTATCTTTATTGCACCATTGTATTTTTTAGCTACCTCAGCAAATTTAATAAGATCTTCTGGTTTTATAAAACCACCAGGAATTCTAGGCGTAATTCCATAGGTTCTGTTTTCATTCCTCACCTTTTGAAGAGTTGCATATTTAGGTTGTTGTATCATAATTATTCCCCCATCTTATTTATTATTAAATGGACAAAATTCTTTTATTATACTCTCAGCTACTTTTAATCCATCTACTGCAGCTGATACTATACCTCCAGCAAAACCAGCACCTTCTCCCGCAGGGTATAAACCTTCAAGCGATACACTTTGTAAACTTTCAGTTCTCTCTATTCTAACTGGAGCAGAAGTTCTTGTTTCTATTCCAGTCATTACAGCACTGCTATCTGCAAAGCCTTTAATTTTTTTATCGAAATTTACAAGCCCGTCCTTTAGAGCTTCTGTAACATATATAGGTAAACATTCCTTAAGCTGAACAAATTCGTAGCCTGGCTTATATGAAGGAGTGACGGTTCCAATCTTAGTACTTATCCTATCATTTAAGAAATCTCCTACAAGCTGTACTGGAGCAACATAATTTCCTCCACCAATTTTATAAGCTAATTCCTCATAATGCCTTTGAAATTTCATACCTGCTAGTGGTGAGTTATCTTGAAAATCCTTTGGACCAACTGTTACTACTATTGCTGAGTTAGCATTTTCTTTATCTCTTGCATGATAACTCATTCCATTTACTACTAGCCTTTTCTCCTCAGATGACGCTGCTACAACCTCTCCACCAGGACACATACAGAAAGAATAGACTGATCTATCTATCTTTTCACTTGAATGTGTAAGTCTATAGTCCGCAGCTCTTAGTCTCGGATGTCCAGTATACTTTCCATATTGATTTAAATCTATCAGTGATTGAGGATGCTCTATTCTTACACCTATTGCAAAAGGCTTTTGAGCCATTGCTACCCCTAAAGCATTAAGCATCTCATATGTATCTCTTGAACTATGTCCAATTGCCATAATTATGTTTTCACAAGGTATCTCATTACCATTAACTATAATGGCTCTTACCTTACCATCTTTTTGAATTATATTTTCAAGTTTTGATGAAAAGTGAATTTCACCACCAAGAGCTTTTATTTGTTCTCTTATGTTTCTTACAACTATCTTTAATATATCTGTTCCTACATGAGGTTTCCCCATATAAGCTATTTCCTGAGGTGCACCTGCTTTTATTAACTCATCAATTACAAAATCACATCTTCTATCCTTAATCCTTGTAGTCAGTTTCCCATCAGAAAATGCACCTGCTCCACCTTCTCCAAACTGTACATTTGATTCTGTATTAAGATCTCCAGTAGCCCAAAATCTTTCCACAGTTTCTGTTCTTTTGTCCACAGCCTCTCCTCTTTCAAAAACCAATGGCTTATACCCATTCTTAGCTAAAAGAAGTGCCGCAAATAGACCTGCTGGCCCCATTCCAATAACAACTGGTCTACTATTCATAAGCTTGTTTCCATGTGCTATTTCCTCACTGGAAGCATATTCTTCAAACTTAACATCTTTGTCATTTATTTTATTGAATATAGACTTCTCATTTTTATGTTGAAAGTCAACACAGTAATTAAACTTTATTATATCTTTTTTTCTAGCATCAATAGATTCCTTTATTATTCTTAAATTATCTATCTCATCCTTAGAAATCTTTAACTTTTTTGCAACTTTATTTTTAAGCAATGATATATCTTCATCTATATCAAGTATTATATTATTTATCCTTATAGGCATTTAGCTTACCTCCATATACATAAGGTCTTTGACTATTAATTTTAACAAAGGATTAGAACAATATCAACTGGTGTTTTATAGATGTAAAAAAGTTCGCTGAAGCGACTTTCTTCAGCGAACTTTTTTATAATCTCTAAAAACATATTCATATCAAAGTAAAAACTCTTATTATGGTTTCTTAACAAGTGCAGCCTTAACCTTATCTCCGCTTTGAGATACTATTTTTATCTTATCATTACTATTATTAATAACAATTGGAATAGTATTCTCACCTTCTTTAGCACCTGATAAATCTACTTCTGCTTTAATACTATCTGCTTTGAATGAACCTATGTCATCTTCTAAACCACTAATTCTAACAGTTATCTTTTGTGGGTCTATGGTTGCTTGGAAGCCGTCAGGTACATTCTTTGAAGAAATAGGTACATCTACATCCTTGACTGTATATTTGCTTAAATCAAACCTCACCTTAACCTTACTGATGTTATCAGCTACCCTTACATTCTGAGGTATCTTTAAATTAGCACTTACTTCCTTTGAATCGTTTATTGAAGACAAATCAATTGCTTCTGTATCTATACTGTTAATTCCGCTCAACACTGTATCATCACCAACAAGTTCGACTTTTTCAGTTGTAGAACCAAAATCTTTCATAACAAATCCAGCAGGTAAGTTTCCCTTTGTAATAACGTTGACAGGTACAACTTTTCCCTTCTTTACAGTTATGTAAACCTCAGCATTTGTAGGCGTTACCTTTACCTCATCTACATCTTTACCTGAATCATTTATTGCTTTTATAGGTAAGTTTAGTGTAGTATCCTGTTCGATATTTTTAAGTTCACTACTTACAACTAAACTCTTCACACTATTCACATATTCTCCAGGTCCTGATATAACAGCATTAGTAGGTTTAATAGCCGGTGAGTCTGCATAAGTTCCAGTTTTAGTTGTAACTTTTATATCAGATTTTATTGGTATGCTCTTTTCTAAATAATCATCCACTTTTATGGTGACTAACAAAAAACTATTGTTTTTTATATTAATGTTAGTTGGGTAATTAACAATATCAACCCTTATCCTGTTTTCACCCTTTTTTAGAGCGTACGATGAAAGGTCAACACTAACTTTAAATTGAGATGGTGTAACTTTGTACACTTCACTACTAGGCCCTTCTAGATTTAAAGTCACATAAAAATCCTGATGAGGCGATAAAGCTAATTTAGACTCCTTTAATGCATCTGCGTTAAGAAGTTCAACAGGTACTTTCTCTAACTTATATTCTCTAGTAGGGTTTTGCACGTTGGAAATATAAAGCCATAGTCCAAAGGAAAGAATTAGGCATACAATCCTTATAACTATTTCTGCCTTTTTATCCTTGTTATCCATACCTTCACCTTCTCTCCTAAAGTCTTTACCCTCTTTTCTCTTCTGTTTATCATAATACGTATTAATATACTTTTTAATTTATCCTTATCATAGTTTCTAGTAAGCCTTCCATTTACCGCTAATGATATAGTTCCGGTTTCTTCTGAAACTATTATTATAAGTGCATCTGAAGTTTCTGAAAGACCTATACCAGCCCTATGTCTAGTACCAAGTTTTTTATTTATAGTTGTATTATTACTTAAAGGTAATACACAACCAGCAGCTACAATTCTATCATTTCTAATAATTGTAGCTCCATCATGCAACGGGGTGTTAACTACAAAAATATTTTCAAGGAGAGCTGAAGAAACCTTGGCATCCAATTCAGTACCATTACTTATTACTTCGCCAAGCCCTGTACTTTGTTCTATAGCTATAAGCGCTCCAGTTGCTGTATCAGCTAAGTTTTCAACAGCATTTACAAGCTCTGTTATAACTTCTTCTAATGCCTCATCATCCTGCATTACATGCAAATCATCAAAGGCACTTCTTCCGATATGCTCTAGAGCTCTTCTTATTTCCGGTTGAAATATGATTATAATTGTTAAAACACCAATTGTTATTGTTTTGCTTAAAATGAAATAAAGCATATCTAATCTTAAAAGGTAACTTATTGGTAGCAATGCAACTATCAATGCAATCCCCTTCAATAATTGTTCTGCTCTTGTTTCCTTTATCAACATATATCCTTTAAAGAAAATATAAGAAACTACTAGGATATCCAAAACGGACCATATTGATATATTTTTTATTGTATTAATTATCATACTAAAAACTTCTTGCACTTCTGTCACCCCTAATATCCTAATCTATTAAAATTATACACCAATTATACCCCTCATATATATACAATCGTAATAAAATTTGTATTTTTTACTATTTTCACAATAGTAATATTTAAATTTTTTTAGAATATAACTAAACTAAAGATTAAGTTTTAACATTAACCAATAAATTCGTATTTCAAAAACATATTCATATGAAAAAATGAGGAGGTACCTTAAATGATTGAAATACTAAAAAAATACAATAAACATATAATTATTTCTGCTGGAGCAATTTTAATAATTGCTATATCAGTTTATTTTTTCGTTAATAATTTTCTTTATCCAGAACGCAAGCAATTAGCAGATATAAGTTCTACTATCATGAGTATAAACGAAAATTTAAAAAAACCAATTGTTTCTTCATCCATGGATACTGAACTGGCCGTAAGTACTCTTACAGATAATTTGTCCAAGCTGTTAAAAGAAAAAAACAAACTTGAGCAAATAAAGCCATCAGCAAAGTATAAGAATACATATGATAACTTAACTTTGGGATTGAATAATAATATGAAACTCTATGAGCAAACGTTGAATATAATGAAAAATCCTTCTTCAAAAGATATACAAGCCTCTCTTCAAAACCTAACTAAATATGAAGAGGATTGTATTAAATATTACAAGCTATGTAAAAGTAATGGAGTGAGTGTAAATCTTAGTTCAAGCTTCTCGAACTTTTTTTCTAGTGTATCTAGTTATGTAAATCAATTAGTAAAATTAAATAGAGACTCTGATATAAAGACTAGCCAAAAAAACGACTTTTTAATCGCATTTGATAACTGTATTAAAAATTTTTATCCTTTAAAAGAAGATCTAAGTGCAGCAGTAACTAGAGCTCAGGATGAAAATCGCTCTCTATCAGGCATAGAAAGTGATGTGGAAAATAAAATTGTTCAGTTAGAAAAATTAAAAACTTCCTTATATGAAATTTCAGTTCCTTCAGATGGAGTTGAATGTTTTTCAGATTTTGAGGAAACTTTAAATTCATATGATACTTATATTTCTACTTTATCTGAGGCACTAAAATCACAAAACAATCAAGCCGAAAAGCTTAAAGATGCTTTTTCAAAGTATGATGATATGAATTCATCATATGAAAATTTCAATAAAAGTTATGATGATTACAAATCTAAAAATTAAATATGTATGAAAAATATGCCTTTGGATACAATATGCTGAGAGGGTAAAAACCAAAGGAGGTTTTTTATGAATAAACTTAAATGCTGTATTTTCTTCCTTTTTATCTTTTTAACCTTTGACAGCGTTAGTGTATTTGCAAATGAATTAGTAAATTATTCTCCTATAAACGATGGCCCTAAGATTATCATGAGTAAGGATATAAAAGAAAATAATATAAAGTTTTATGGAAGAGGAATATCGAATGAATCTAGCGAATTATACCATGAAAAGGAATCAGTAGTAGAGGTTTTTAACTATCAAAATCATCATCTTTATTTAACAGATGATGATATTTACTTGATGTCTCAGGTAGTATTTGCAGAAAGTCACGGGGAACCATACGAAGGAAAAGTGGCAGTTGCATCAGTTATACTTAACAGAGTTACAAATCCTAGCTTCCCAAACTCAGTTGAAGGTGTTATAAAACAGAAAAACGCCTTTTCATGCGTGAGAGATGGAAAGATTTCTGTAACTCCTGACAACGAATGTCGTGATGCTGTTATGGATGCAATTAAAGGCAAGGACCCTACCAGTAACGCATTATTTTTTTACAACCCTCAAACATCAACTTGTAGTTGGATGAAACAAATTGATAAAAAGAATATGAAAACTATTGGAAAGCATGTGTTTTTTCAAACAAAAAAATAAGAGATGAGATCATCTCTTATTTTTTGAATCAAGATAAGTTACTGCACTTAGAGCTGCAACTTGACCTTCTCCTGCTGCCTTAATATATTGGTACGGCTTTCCAACACAATCACCAGCTGCAAAGCATCCATCAATGTTTGTTTGCATTAACCTGTTTACTAATATATGATTTTCCGACACATCTAATCCTGGTACAAGTTGTGAGGGTGAAATACTATCTTTAAGAACAAATACCCCATCAGTAATCAATTCACCTTGATCAAATAATATCTTTTCTACTTTTTTATCACCAACTATTTCTAGAGGCTTCTTATTTAATATTTCTATATTATCTTTAAGAGCATATTCTCCTTTGTACATAGGTATATAATATACCTTAGCTGCAAGTTCACTAACATAATTAGCTTCTTCTTCAGCCTCTTTATTATATCCAATTATACTAACTATCTTCCCCTTGTAAAGTGGTGCATCACATGTAGCACAATAGCCTACACCTTTACCTAATAATCTCTCTTCCCCAAGTAAAGGTTTTGTATATTCAACTCCAGTTGCAAGTATGATTGATTTCGCTTCATACATCTTTTCATTTACCATTAAAGCAAAGTAATCTCCCATTGCATAAACACTATTCACTTTTTCTTCTGTAATGCTAATTCCCATTGCTTCTATATGACTTTGAAAGTTTGCCTTTAATTCATTTCCTGTTATATCGTGAAATCCTAAATAATTATTTATTTTTGGAGCTTTAGATAATTTAGAGCTAAGTTCTTTAGTTCCAAAGATTATTACGTTTTTATTTCTAATTTTAGCGTTTATTGCAGCAGAAAGGCCAGCTGCACCTGTTCCTATAATGGCAATATCATATCTACCCATACTTTACTCTCCCTTGAAAACTTCTACATCTCTATGGCCTAAACAACTAACTAATTGATGCCACAAGAATCCTCAGAAAACAGAATTTTTGAAAAAGCATATATTAATTTTTTGTAATCTAATACTCTATTATAAATTTCTGTTGATTATATTTACCAAGTCATTTTTAGGTCTAAATCCAGTAAGTTTATCCACTTGATTTCCGCCTTTAAAGAGTATTATTGTTGGTATACTTGATATATCGTACTTATCTGCTAATCCAGGATTGTTGTCTACATCTACTTTAACAAATGTTACCTCTGTCATTTCTTCAGAAAGTTGTTCTAAAATAGGAGCAATCATCTTGCACGGACCACACCATGTAGCCCAAAAATCTACTAATACTAATTTATTGCTTTCTAATACAATTTCATTAAAATCCTTTTCTTCCACATGCTTAACCATAAAAGTTCCTCCTAATTATATACCCCCAATAGGTATTTATAATTATATTATATATCCTCATGATAAAAAGTCAAACATATGCACTTATTTTTCAAATGTTCCTTTTACAATGATATTCTTTTTATCCATTAACACTTTCCCTTTAGCAATTACAGTATCTATCTCAAGTCCTTCTCTATCTAATAAAACTAAATCAGCATCCTTCCCGGATTCTATTCTTCCTTTAGTAGTTAACTTTAATATATCTGCCACATTTGATGTTATGACTTTTATTGCTTTTTCAATAGGTATATTTTCTTCTAGAACAGCATATTTTACTTCTTCATATAAAGAATTAACTTTGCATATCCCCATACCTATCATCTCTTTCCTTTCGTTAAACATAGGCATACTTCCATTACCATCTGAAGAAAAGGTTATATGCTCTTCTGGTATTCCAGCTTGTAAGGCAAGTTTTAAGCCTCTACTTGCACGCAATTCACCTTCTTCTAAACAGTTAGGATCAAAGCTAGTAGTGAGATCAATAAATCCACCTTTCTGCACATATTTTAGACTGATATCGAATAATTCACCATTTCTATTCACATGAGTAGGTAACATCTGATCTGGGGGAATTTCAGTATTCTCTATTAATTCAAACAAATAATCCAATCTCTTAGCCCCGTCACCAAGATGTATGTTAACAATTCCAGCTTTTCCTGATAATAATCCACCAACCCTGGCCTCTGCAACGACATTTGCAAATTCATCATAAGTTGGTTGTGAACTTCTGTGGTCTGATATAGCTACCTCACCAACTCCTATGACCTTATCCAACAGCATTAGGTCTCCTTTTATATTTTCAGTTACAGTTTTTGCAGGTATTTGATATGATCCTGTATAGCAGTATGTAGTTATACCTTCTTCTTCTAAAGCATGTGCTTTAGCCAAAAGTGATACCATGTTTCTACATATGTCATCTGTTCCAATACATCCCACTACAGTGGTAATACCTGCATTAACAAGCTCACTAAAAGGCAATTCTGGAGTTCTAGTTCTAAATCCGCCTTCGCCCCCTCCACCCATTATATGTACATGACAATCAATTAGCCCTGGTACTAAGATTTTTTTATTTCCATCTATCACTGATATATCAATAAAATTATTAGGTACATTTATGCTGTCGTAAATTCCCTCAATCTTGTCTCCAACAATTACTACGTCCTTTATTCCCAAATGTTCAGGTGTATAAACATCAATATTCTTTATAACAGTTATCATAATATGCCTCCTATCTAAAAAATACACATAATCTACTGAGTATTTAGTATGTCTTTAATTGTTGAATTATAGTACATAGATTTGCTAAAATCCTTTGACATTTTTTCTGCATATTGCTTAGCCTTAGTTTTATCACTATTATTATTTATAGTTGCGAGCTTATAGAGACATTCAGCTGTATAGTCCCCACTATAATAACTATTTACATACTGATCATAATATACTAAAGATTTCTCATAATCTTCTAATTTCTCATTTGTTGTACCAAGCATATATATAATATGAGGATTTAAATAATTATCTTTAGAAAACTTGCTTGCCTTTTCAAATTCAACTTTAGCTTTTGCAAAATCCTTTGCACTGAAATAACTTCTTCCCGCATCATAAAAGCTAGCCACGCCACCATTTATTAACAACTGCTCACCACTGTTATAAGCAATCTTATCATTAACACCTAACTTATCTTTATCAAAAGAAGTTATTATGGTATATAACTTATTATAATCCTTATCATTGATAGCTGCTTTTACCTGATCTAATGGAAATTTAGCTACTTCCTGATTACTATTTTGTGCGTTTTTATCAGTTGTACTGTTGTTAGGAACTTGTTGTTTGGTATTATTAGTAGTAGCCTGATTTGTATTAATTTTATCCGTAGGATTAGTCTCACTTTTTTTAGTAGACTTCGAAGCTATATAATTTGTTCTAGCTTTGCTTATGTACTGACTAACAGGCTTATAAAGTAAATATGATATAAGACCTACAAAACATATTACCAATGGTATTATTATTAGCTTAAAGTTTATATTTGGCTTATGCCCGTCTGAAAACTCTTTTATAACCTTATAGTTATCTAAAGCAACCTTGTTATTCTTATCTATACCCCTCACAATATCGATACATTCCTTAGCTTTTTCATACTCTCCTCTTTTTATAAAACAAAAAGCTATGGCATTGTTAACATTTATCTTATTAAAATCGCTCTCACTACAAATACCTAGTTTTTTCTCAGCATCATTTATGTACATTCCTTTTATATCTTTTAACGCTTGTTCATATAGAGACAGTCTTTCCCAATCTTTTTGTATATCCTTTAAATACCCTTTCGATATTCCATCATCATTGAAATCTTTATTTATCTTCCAAGCAGCCTCTGCTGACTTTAAATCCCCCTTGATATATAAAAGTAATCCTTTGAGATTTAATGCAGAAGTATTTTTAAGATTTTCAGATATAAGCTTTTCACATATTATTAATGCTTTATCTATTTCTCCATTTTGAAATAAATGTATTGATTTATCATATTGTTTCTTCCAATCCTTCATAAGTTACCTTCCTTATGTATATAAGATGCCTATATACTGCCTTTATGTTATATTTACGTTTTTATGAATTATATATACTACTAACTTAGTTGAATATGTAATTTCCGAATCCTTTTCAATCTACATGGAATACACTCACTACTTAGACCTTAATATAAAATAATTCCAAGTATAATTATATCATTAAAGCTTTTTATAAAGAAATATATTCATGTTATATACTCATTTAGATCCAATACATATCAACCACCATAATATTTTAGAATATATATTTTAAATTACAGTAATAATAGACTTTAAAAAGCACTATGAATATTCATAAATACTCATAGTGCCATCTATAATTTCTTTATTTTTGAAATATAAATTTATAATTCAATACTTAAACTTATTATAGATATTAGTTGACATGCCCTTGTGGTAATATATATGCATAGTATATCTTCCAAGGCGCTGTTTCACTTTCTTTACCTAAAACAACCATTTGATATAAACTATTCTTCTTATCTTCAGTTAATGATTCTACACCATAAACTTTGACACTACTTAACCCAAAACTTTTAATATATTTGTTAAACTCATCATCACTTATGGTAACTATTCTTTCAATATGGGTAGAATCAGCTGCAATACCAGATTTCCCACTTATTAAATCATCTATTTTAAGACCACCAGCCAATATATTCGCATTATCCAAGGTACTCTCTCCATTTAATAGCTTATTATAATTCTCCAAGGCCATATAATCTTCATGCTTTTCTTTTGAGTCCGCTAATTCATTAAATAGCTCACTAGACTGCTTGATGGTAAAATTAACGGTCTTTCTAACGGTGCTATATGAGTTCATATTATCATCACTATATTTTGTTAATGTCAACTGAATTTTATCTGAACTTGCGGTTATTGATTTTACCTGCACTAACGGTGTATTTGCCCCATAAACCAATACTGTATTTCCCCTATTAACATCAACAGCATATACACTTCCACCTTCAGTTGCTTTACCATTTGGTAGGCCAACAACTATTAATAGGGTATTATCATCATACCATTCTAAATATAGTGGAGATCTATCTTTTGCATCCACTGCACTCACATTATAATATTTTGTAGAATTCGATGTATTATCTTTTATTACAACAATACCAGTTCCTTCTTTATCTAAATTAGATCCCTTTCCAGCTATATATGCTTGATATTTTCCGCTTGGTGAATCCTTAACTTTTGACTTCCCTTTTGAAAGAGCATCCTTAAGATTCTCCTCACTTGTTTTAACTAAATTTATAGCTGAGTAATTTTCACTCATATTAAATAATATGTTTGATATATTATTTGTACCAGCAACATCATATAAAGCTACACTATTAGCTTTTGCCCCATCCTTAGCTGCACCTGTTTTCTCATCCTGCGCAATAATACTTAAGGATTTATCTTCCTTCTCCATAGCTACAGCTTTTTCACTCTTACTTCCTATTGTAAAAAAGTTGGTGCGAGTTTTTAGAAAAGCTATACTTGTAATCATAACTACAAAAGAGGCTGCAATTGCATATCTACTTCTATTCTTTATAAAATGATACTTTATATTATTTTTATAACCTTTTTTATATCTATTTTTATCTATAGAATTTATTATTTCAACTCTCGAGCTTTTAAAGTCTACATCTTCAAAACTTAGTGATTTGCTGAGTATATCGTCAAGTTCTTTTTCTTCCTCATAAAGCTTTCTACAGCTTTCGCATTCTATAACATGCTCATCCATTAACTTCTTCATTTCTTTCTGTAATTGATTCTCTACATACAAATCTAGTTTTTTACCAAAGCTATCACAATTCATTGCTAGCACCTCCTTGCTCGAATGTTTTATTATAATATAGAGAGTTTTTGAACTTCTCTCTCAGCCTATAATACTTCCTTTTAACTGTAGATTCACTTATTGAGAGTATCTGAGAGATATCAAAAAATGTTCTCTCTCCACTATATCTAAGTAGAATAATTTGCTTATCAACTTCTTCTAAAGACTGAATAAATGTTGTTACTTCTTTTTTTAAATCTACAAATTCCAACTGCTCTTGTGGTGAAGCTTCCTTAGATCTTACATCCTTGGCATCTTCTATGTTCGCTTCATATACCCGTTTAAATTTCCTTATAAAATCAATCGCTTTATTTTTGCTTATTTGAAGTAGCCAATTTGAAAATTTATATTTTTTATCATATAGATATAGCTTATTATAGGCAGTAATAAATGTTTCTTGAGCTATATCCTCCGAGGCTTCTTTATCTTTTGTTATTGAATAAACAAATCTTAAGACTATTAACTCATATTTATTTACTAAAATATTAAAGCTATCTATATTTCCATTAAGCACTTCACTCACTAGTTCTATGTCCTCATTCAAATCTCTCACCCCTACCATACTTGTTTCAGTATAATCCACCAACTTATATATTTCACCTTATATACGGATAATTCAATATATTAGTTCATTTTCTCCAAATTTATTTTATAATTTTCCTACCAGTAAAAAATAGAGAATACGTTTATTAAGAAGTATAAACATATTCTCTAAAAATCAAACTATATACGAAATCTAGAACATTATACACTGTACTCGCGTTCCAGTTTTTTATCTCTATCATATAACTTTGCATAAATAAATATCAAGCTAAGAACTGAAACAGAAAAAATCACTCCACTTAAAGGTATAACTCTAAGAGTAAATTTATCTATCATCATCCCTGCAATGGATGAATATATTCCAGCTAATATTGAACTAACCCCACCTATTATACTGTAAGCCGTATTTTGCTGTTCCATAGGAACTGCTTCACTAGTCATATATTTACTTACTATCTCGAAAATTCCGTATGTTATTATTTGAGTAAAAGATAACAGTATTAGTTGAATATATGATGTTGCAAAATACATAAAAACAAATCTAACAATATATGCAAACATCGCAAATATCAATAAAGAACTCTTTTTTCTATTTCGCATCAATTTTTGTGCTCCAAAATAAACCGGGGCCTCTACAAGGGCTGCAATAAATGCTGAAATCCCTACATGAGTAGTAGTTCCACCTAAATCTATCATAAGTAAAGCACTAAATCCCATAACATTTAGCACTAATGCATATACTGCCGAAATAATCATAATCAACATAAACTCGGTATTTTTAAATAGTAGAATAGGATTTGACCTTTTCTTATTTTTCTCTATTTTTATATCATTAATCCCTTTTGTACTTATTAACGTTACAAGCATAAAAAAGGCATAAAAGAAAAACATGTTAGAAAGGCCAATAATCTCAAATAATTTCCCAGTTATCAAAGATGCGAATGCATATCCTAAAGCTGCATAGGCTCTTATTCCACCAAATTCCTTCCTTGTTTCCTTAGAACTATTGATAGCCCAAGTTGTCATTAACATCACAACCGGTGCCTGTACAAAAGCAAGAACTGCTATGACTATTATCAAAATAGCTCCATTAGAAAAGCTTATAAAAAGAGAAAGTATTAGCAAAATACCAAGCATAGGAATCATAAACTTTTTTATTGTACCTTTTAAATCACAAAGATACCCTAAAAAGAGTTGTCCTCCAGTGCCGGCAATTATATTAATGGCATTTATTATGCCAACCTCTACATTATCTAGCCCCTTAGATTTCAAATATACTAATATAAATAAGTTATATATGCAACTCCATATGTTTACTAATACTTGAACTTCTTTAAACTTAACCACTTCACTTTTTGCCATAATATAACTCCATCCCCCCATACCCCTACATTATTAAAAGCATCACTACTGTCCGTACAAATCTCTTATATCGTACTATCCAATTATTTAAATGTAAATTGATTTTCATAGAAAGAAAATTATTCATAGAATTATCAAATTTATTGATATAATCTTTATAAAATATTATGAAAACTTTATACTTTTCTATACAGTAAAAAAAGAATAAGGCTTTTGCAAATGCAAAAGCCTTATTCTAAGTATTTGTATTTAGGGATAAGTTGTATTTTCTTATGAGTACTATCAGCTTTTATAATATACTTCAAAAGTACATATTACTTTCATCTTTATAGGGTTTAAAAATGAAACTTTATTCAGCAATAACTATTAGGGTTAGTTATACTGTCTTATGAACTGATAATACCCTATATTAACTTAATTTAAGAATTATTCTTGTTCTATTATTATTTTCTTAGCATTTAATATTGAACTAGCACTCATTGAGAATTCATCTAATCCATATTCTACAAGTGTTGGAATTGCTGCTTCATCTCCAGCCATTTCTCCGCACATTCCAACCCACTTACCATGCTTGTGTGCTCCATCTATTGTCATCTTTATAAGTCTAAGTACAGCTGGGTGCATTGGGTTGTATAGGTAAGATACCTTTTCACTCATTCTGTCTGCAGCTAAAGTATATTGAATTAAGTCGTTTGTTCCTATTGAGAAGAAATCAACGTGCTTAGCTAACTCATCAGCATAAACTGCTGCTGCAGGGATTTCAACCATGATACCCCATTGAGTTGTTTCTGAGTATTCCTTACCTTCTGCTTTTAATTCAGCCTTACATTCATCAACAACTTCTTTAGCTTGAACGAATTCTTCTAAGCCTGAAATCATTGGGAACATTACACAAAGATTTCCGTATATTGATGCTCTAAGTAATGCTCTTAACTGAACTTTAAATAGTTCTTTTTTATCTAAGCAAAGTCTTATCGCTCTGTATCCTAAGAATGGATTCATTTCTTCTGGTAATGGAAGATATGGAAGTGTTTTATCTCCTCCGATATCAAGAGTTCTTATAACAACTTGCTTTCCTTCCATCTTTTCAAGAACATATTTGTAGCTTTCAAATTGTTCTTCTTCTGTTGGAGCACTATCTCTATCCATGTATAAGAATTCTGTTCTGAAAAGACCAACTCCGTCTCCACCGTTAGCTAAAACTTGGTGTACATCTTCTGGCTTACCTATGTTTCCACAAACTTCTACTCTCTTACCTGACTTTGTAACTGTCTTTACGCTTATAAGCTTCTTTAAT
This sequence comes from Clostridium fungisolvens, assembly GCF_014193895.1. Taxonomy (NCBI): domain Bacteria; kingdom Bacillati; phylum Bacillota; class Clostridia; order Eubacteriales; family Clostridiaceae; genus Clostridium; species Clostridium fungisolvens. The sequence goes on from NZ_BLZR01000001.1 coordinate 4,383,688, forward strand.
TCTTCTTGCTCAGCTACAAACTTTTCTCTCTTAGCTTTATATTCTTCAACTACAGCTTCAGCTGGGTTTACTATAACAGTTCCTTCAATACCATCAACTATTACGAAATCCCCATTTTTTACTGATGTAGTTATATCCTTTAATCCAACAACAGCAGGAATTTCAAGTGTTCTTGCCATTATTGCAGAGTGAGACGTTCTTCCACCAATATTAGTTAAGAAAGCAACTACCTTGCTTCTATCAAGTTGAGCTGTGTCTGATGGAGTTAAATCATGAGCAACAACTATAGTATTTTCTTCAGTTATTTCAAAGCTATCAACTTTACCAGCTATATTAGCTATTATTCTCTTAGAAACGTCCTTAATGTCTGCGGCTCTTTCTCTCATATATGCATCTTCCATTGATTCGAAGATCATAACAAAAGTGTTAGTTACTCCATCAACAGCCTTCATAGCATTAACACTATTATTTTCTATTTCAAGTTCCATAGCTCCAGTAAATTCTGGGTCATCTAATAATGTAATGTGAGCTTCAAAAACTTCAGCCTTTTCTTCTCCCATTGATTCAACAGCTTTTGCTTTTATCTTTTCTAATTGTTCCTTTGAAGAAGCTAATGCTCTTTGAAGTAATTCTTTTTCTGCTTGTATATCATTTATCTTTACGTCACTTATTACTATCTCTTCATGTTCTTGTATAAATACTTTACCTATTGCATAACCTTTTGAAGCTGCAATACCTTTTTTCATTATGTTACTCCTCCTTATAAATAAACGAATAAACTATTATTCCATATAACTAAATAAATAGACCTTAAACAATAAATATCTAAATTTTATGTTTCTAGCCTTTAATTTTATTAGCAATTATCATGCCAACTTCTGATTCACTCTATTTTAATAATAGTTTTTGCATTTTAACCCATTTAATGTAATAATATTTGTCATTCTTATGATTATAATGACAAAATTTGCACAATATTTATTGTTACAAATAATTAATATGATTATTCTCCTAAAGTTAATTACTTAACTCTTGATAATTTTTATCAACCTACCTCCTCGCTTACTAATATATTCTATTACAAACCCTTAAAATATATGATATAATATGTATTGATATTTTTTATCAACATCTAAATACCTTGATAAATTTTATCAAGGTAATATGGAGGTGCACTATGTACTCAAAAGAAATATTTATAAAAGACCCAAATGGATTACATACAAGATTTGCTGCTATGATAGTAAATAAAGCCTCGCAGATAAAGTCAAGGCTTAATATCAATTTATATATAAAGAAAAGTGAATATACCGATTGGCTAGGAATTAGCATGTTAGCACTCTTATCTTTAAGAGTACATTCTAACGAAACAGTTCTTATAGGATGCAAAGAAGAAACCCCTACTGGTATAGTAGCAGTCCAAGAACTTTTAGACTATATAGAAACTCATATAAATCAAGGTTCTACTCTAATGAATCCAATAGATGTTTTTATAGAAGAAAGTAAAATTGCTAATGATCAGATCCTAGAAAATGTACCAATTGGAATTATTGTTATTGATATGAACTACAACATTATAAGTATTAATGACTATGCTTTAAATATAATAGAAATGAAATATGAACAAGTAATAGGCAAAAACGTCAATGACATTATCCCAACTAGTGAACTTCCTCAAATTATTGAGAGAGAGATAAAACAATTCGGACAAATTCAACATATAAACAATAAGACCACAATGGTAAATCGTAGTCCTATCTTTACTAATGATACCGTAATTGGTGCTGTTGGAGTTTTTCAAGATGTTTCCGATCTTGTTGGAATGAAAGAGCTAAATGAAAAGTTTAGCAAAATACTATCAGCTTCTCATGACATGATTTGCTTTGTTGATGAATATGGCAAGGTAAGTTATATCAATCCTGCTTACAGAGAACACTTTCCAACATCGTCTCAAAATGTAATAGGAAAGGATATTTTCACACTTTCTCCAAACGGATATAGGGTGAAGGCTTTCAACGAAAGAAAAAAGATAGAGAATATGATTCATAACAAAGAAAATATAGAAATAATAACTACTTTGGATCCTATATTCATTGATGGAGATTTTAAAGGGATAATCTCCACTTCAAAACCAATAAATGAAATCAAAGAGCTTATGGGAAAATTAAAACGTTCTGAGGAGGAATTAAACTATTATAAGGAAGAGTTAAAGAAACATACTTATTTAGAATCATCCTTTAAGGATATTATAGGTTCATCCGGTACCCTCAAAGATATATTACACATATGCGAAATGGCTTCTAAAAGTACTTCAACTGTTCTTATTAGAGGAGAAAGCGGAACTGGAAAAGAGTTAATAGCTAAAGCTATACATAGTAATAGCGACAGAAAAAACAAGCCTTTTATAAGAGTGAACTGCGCTGCAATACCTGAAAATTTATTAGAAAGCGAATTATTTGGTTATGAAAAAGGAGCTTTCACAGGCGCTGTAAAAAGCAAACCTGGTAAATTCGCTATAGCAGACCAAGGAACTATCTTCCTTGATGAAATAGGCGATATGCCTATTACAATGCAAGTTAAACTCTTAAGAGTTCTTCAAGAACGAGAGATTGAAAGCCTTGGTGGTTTATCTCCTCAAAAAATAGATGTTAGAGTTATAGCTGCCACCAATAGAAACCTTGAAGAAATGATATCCAACAATGACTTTAGAGAAGATTTATATTACAGACTCAACGTACTTCCTATTAATCTTCCACCTCTAAGAGACAGAAAAGAAGATATAGGTCTTTTAGTTGAACACTTTATAACGAAGATAAATGAAAAATTAAATATAAATATCAAAGGCATAAGTAAAGAATGCATACTTTTATTACAAGATTACTCGTGGCCAGGAAACATAAGAGAATTAGAAAACATAATTGAGAGGGCTATGAATCTATGTAATGATGAATATATTAGAGAAATAGATCTTCCTTCTTTCCTAAAGAAATCTTCCATCAGCAACAAGTCACCTATAAATCTTGATGTAGATGATTTACTGCCTTTTGAAGAATATGAAAAACAAATAATAAAAGCTGCTATGGATAAATATAAGAGCTATAACAAGGCTGGAAAAGCCTTAGGACTTACCCATAGGACTATAGCCTTAAAATGTCAGAAGTACAATCTGATAACTAAAGAGTAGGTTACTAAAAATGCACGCACCTTATTTATTCATCTAAATAATCAAAGACCCCGCTTATAGAGGATTTTAATCCTACATCTATGCGAGGTCTTTATTATATACTAAGTATTTCATTAATCAGTTAGTAACATAATTATATAAAATTCTATTTCTTAGCTCTTTGTGCTTTAACCGACTTCCCCTTAATAGTAATGTCAGTGTTAAGCCCATCTAGAACCTTACTTCCTTTTCCATTAAGTATATCAATATAAGAAAATCCGTCTTGAATATCAATAATGCCTATGTCATCACTAGTTAATCCCTCTACACTAAGGATTGCACCAACAATATCTCCTGGTCTTATCTTTTTCTTTTTTCCTGCATTGATATAAATCTTATATACTTGTTTATTAAGTTCACTACTCTTATCTTTTTTCAGCACAGGCTTTGTATTTAGTTTATCCAAGAAATCTTTTTTCAAACTAATAACTAAATCTTTGCTTGGAATCTCTTCTCTTTCAAGATTAAACCCTAAATACTCTTCAATTTGCAATAAGAATCTATTATCATAATTATTTACAAAAGTTATCGCTTTCCCTTGCTTACCAGCTCTTCCTGTTCTACCAGTTCTATGCACATAACTTTCTTTTTCCATAGGAATATCATAGTTTATTATATGACTAACATCTTGAACATCTATCCCTCTAGCAGCAACATCAGTAGCTACTAAAATTCTAAATTTACCTCTTTTAAATGCATTCATTACATCTAATCTATCTTTTTGCATCATACCACCGTGAAGTTTATCGCAAGGAAAACCTTGAGCATTCAACTTACTGCTTACCTCATCTACATTTTCCTTTGTGCTGCAAAATATAATAGAGCTATCAATATTTTCTAATATCAATATATCTTTTAATAGATTAAATTTGTATTCATACCCTACCTTGTAACAAATATGTTTGATCCTTTCAGTGGTGATTCTCTCTGGATTCACCTCAATCTTCATTGGATCCTTCATATGTTTCCCACATAACTTATCTATTTCTTCTGAAATAGTTGCAGAAAAAAGCATTGTAACTCTGTTTTTAGGAAGTTTCTTTATCACATCTTCTACTTGATCTATAAATCCCATATTAAGCATTTCATCAGCTTCATCAATAACAAGATACTTGATTTTGTCTAATACTATGCTTCCTCTTTCTATATGATCTAGCGTTCTCCCTGGTGTACCAACCACTATGTGCGTCCTCTGCTTCAACTCCCTAACTTGATCACTAAAAGGTTGTTTTCCAAACACAGCCGCAGCTCTTACTCTTTTAAGTCTTCCTATATTGGCTATTTCATCTTTTACTTGAACACAAAGCTCTCTAGTAGGTGTTAGCACTAAAGCCTGGGGATCTCTTTCTTCTATATCTATACTTTCACATAAAGGTATAGCAAACGAAGCAGTTTTACCACTTCCTGTTTGTGACTTTACTATTATATCCTTATTCTCCATAGCTTTAGGTATAACTTGCTGTTGTACCTTTGATGGATTTCTGTACCCTAGCTTATGCACTGCCTCCAAAATTTGTCCACTTAAATTTAATTCTTCAAAACTTAAATTATTCATATGTTATTAACCTCTTTGTTTGTTAAGTACTTTCTTATAAATTTTCCTACTGTATCACTATATATACATAGCTTCTAACCTAATTTCTTTATTTCACTCTAACTTTATACATTTGCAATTCATCCATCAACTTATCAATAAAGCAATATAAGTTTTATAACTATGTGATATCTCTAAAGATATATTAATCAACCAATGTATGAATCAAAAATCAAATTATTTACTTGCCTAACTTTTATCATAAATATATATCAGAAAACTCAATAGATAAACTTTTATCATACTTTAACTTAGATTCTTCCCTGATTTGTTTATATGCTATAGAGTTTACATCCTCCCCTTGGATAATTCGCACTGGAAGATTTATAATAAACTCGCTGCCGAGTCCTACTTCACTGACTACTCTTATGGTACCTTCATGCATTTCTACCAAAGATTTTACTAGAGCTAACCCTATTCCACTACCTTCATTTTGTCTTGTTATAGACTTATCTATTTGTGCAAAACGCTCAAATATATATTCTGTCAGCTCTCTTGGAATTCCTATTCCTGTATCCTTGACAGAAATCTCTACATTATCATCTTTATCATATATATTTATAAATATACTTCCGCCTTCTTTTGTGAATTTAATGGCATTTGAAAGAATATTTAATATAATTCTCTCTATCTTTTCCTCATCAAAAGCCATTATCTTCTCCTCAATATCTGTATCAAAGATAATTTCAATTTTTTTTGCATTACCATACTCTGTTACAGATTGGCATATCTCTTCAACAACATAAACTATATTGTCATTTTTAAGATTTAAACCTATATATCCACCATCAATTTTGGTAGTATCTATAAGGTTATTTATAAGCCTTAGAAGTCTTAATGAGTTTTGATTCATAATCTTGAAATAATACTTTATTTTCTCATCCCCTAATTGCTTATTTCTATCCAAGGACTCTAATAATTGTATAGTACTAGAAATTACATTTAGCGGAGTCTTTAATTCATGGGATATATTTGTAAAAAATTCAGTCTTTATCTTATCATATTCCATAAGGGCTTCAACTTTTTTATTATTTTCAACATTTTGCTCACTTAACGACTTTACTTCCTTATTCGCAGCTATAACTTGATTCGATAAGCTTAGAGCTTCTTTTACCTTACTCTTAAGTGTTAACAAAGTAGTTACTCTAGCTAACAATTCATTCTTATCAAAAGGTTTGTTTAAATAATCATTAGCACCGCACTCAAAGGATGAGATTAAACTTTCTATTCTTCTATCAGCAGTCATAATAAGTATTGGTAACTCAAATATATTCTTTTTCTTCCTTATATTTTCTGAAACCTCATATCCTAAGAGGTCCGGCATCATCATATCTAGAATAATCAAATCTATATCTTCATTTAATTCCAATATATCTAATGCTTCTTTTCCACTTGAGGCTATCAAAATATCCTCTGAAATTTCACTTAAATAATTCTCTAACACCTTTTGATTGATATACTCATCATCAACTACTAAAATCTTATATGAATGTCCCATGTTATTTATATACGGAGTATTAGAAGCTTTTTCTTCTACGTGTCCATAATTATAGTCATTTTTATTATTTTCTAATTCGTCGTAAGCCACTTCATAGGCAAAATCGTTGTTTAACTCATCTACACCACTAGGAATTATGTCCCCAGTTGCTAATGGAATTGAAAATGTAAACTTACTCCCTTTACCGAAATCTGAAGATGCCTTTATACTACCTTTATGTAATTCTACAAGTTGTTTTGTTATATATAACCCAATCCCTGTTCCTCCATAATTGGATGAAATCCCTTCAACTTGCTCGTAAATCTTAAATATATCTTGTAGCTTATCCTTAGGAATACCAATCCCTTGATCCTCTACAGAAACTTCTATATAATCTTCGTTACATACGTACGATACAACTATATTACCTGTATGTGTGAATTTAATGCTATTAGAAATCAAATTATATAATATTTGCTGAATCCTATTTTCATCAGCAACTATGTAAGGTACATCTTTATCTATCAAATTAATTATCTTTATTTCTTTTTTCCCAACTGATGTCTCTAAAAACCTTATTACATTATCTACCATCCTATTTATTTTTATTGGCTTTTTGTGAAGTTTAATATTGTTATTCTTTAATCTAGAAAACAACATCATGTCTTCCACAAGATTTGCTAGCCTCTTAACACTTAAGTTAATCAAATTAATACTGCTTTGATCTTCAGCATTTAATATATGCTTATTAATCAAGCTTTCAGATAACCCTACTATTCCACTGATTGGTGTCTTAAGCTCATGAGATGTTACAGCCAAAAAATCATCCTTTAGCTTATTTATAGATTCAAGTTTTTCTCTAGCTACCTCTAGATTATTGTAGGCATTTGATTGTCTACCAGCTAGTACATAATAATTAGCTATAATAAATACTAGAGTTCCAAGAGGAGCTAAGGAAGTTGATATAATAATGCTATATTCATATAATATATCATTAACTCTTGATATAAATAATGCAAACAATCCAACTAAGGCAATATAGTCAGGCTGACCACTGGAAATATGAGTTTTCGATATCTTATACATCATATACAAAAGCATACCCAGTGCAAACCCCTCAAAGGGTATTATATACTGCAGATAGTATTTTATAGGGCTTACAACTGCTATAAATGTATATAAGACTGCAGTAACCGTAGAGATCTTGACTAGATCCTTTAGCAGTATTTCTCCATAACACTTATTTATAAATAAAACAATAAAGGGGATGTACACATAAAAGGTAAGTACCATTATTTTCACTGCAACCTGGTAACTAAAGCCAGGAAAAAGCATAATAAAAAATCTTTCTCCAATAAACATAGTCCTTATCGCAATGAATAAACATACTATAGCAAAATATAATGGAGCCTTATCTTTTCTTCTCTTAACATAGACCCCTAGATTATACAATGCCGCAATAAAAGTACTTCCTAGAATAAACAAGTCAAAAGCTAGCTTTTTATCTCTGTAGCTACTTACGGCTTGATTATCTCCCATAACTATATTGTCTATAAACCCAAGTTCACTATAATAATTACTTACCTGCAATGTTATGTAAAATTCTTTACTATTTGGACTAAATGTTCCCATCTTAGGGAGAAGCTGCGGAGTCATTGCCTCCTTACTACTTCCCACTACTCCGTTACTCATCACTAAACTGTCATTAACCCAAAGCTTATACGCACTTTGGATATAATCTATCTTAATAGAATATATGTCATTTGGATTATTAACTAATACTTTCAATCTATATGTTCCATAGCCTTGTGTCGCAAATATACCAGGCACTGTTGAATACTGCTTATTGCTATTAATAAGCGCTATTTCAAACTCTTCTGGACTAATTAATTTATCTTTATAAAATTCCCATTGGCCATTTAAATTTATCATTCCATTATTCTTGAAGTTCCAATGTGTAAAATCAATTACTCCTGAATTCGCTTGAGGAAATTTGTTTCCACCTTTATTTACGTTTATACTATCTACAATTAAAAATCCAAAAACTAATAATGTAATAGAAAGCATAATTAATAATTTTAACTTTTGCGACTTAAAATATTTCATTAAAAACTCCCCACCATAAATTTATAATTATATTCTTAGTACATTCCACATACAACTTTACCACTTTTCAACACATATCTAAAGTAAATATATCTTATTTTTTATCCAGGCAAATAAGTTTTATTTTTTACTGTATAGCCATAAAAAACTTTTAAAACCATCGAATATCTAGGTTTAACCGACATAGAAATTTTATGCTTTCCTAAACAGTAAAAAATCGCTGAAGCGACTTTCTTCAGTGATTTTTTGCGCATCTGCCTTTCCGAATGCATATGAGGAAAATTTGGCAGGCGACATATTCTTCTTTTTTTATTCTTTAACTTATATTATTACTTAAATGTGCTCGCATAATTATGAACAGATCTCATTGAGTTATAAATTGCTAAAGAATAAAAAAGCTACCTAAAAGAACTAAATCTTCTAGATAGCCTATATTCAGTCAATTATTATCTTCTGAATCCTCTGTTGTTGTTTTGTTGCTTTCTTGCTCTTCTACAATCTGGACATCTTTGTGGTTCGTTTTCGAATCCTTTTTCTTTGTAGAATGCTTGTTCTCCTTCTGTGAAAACAAATTCTTTTGAACAATCTTTGCAAACTAAAGTCTTATCTGCCATTTGAACATTTCTCCTTTTTATTCATATATTAAGATTTAAAAATAGATTACTATACGCCTAAAAAGGTAATGTTCAATCATATTAATTAAATCTTTGTGTTTGCGACAAAAATTTATCACAACGAATACAGTATAGCATACATAGAAATATTAAGCAAGTTTTTTATTCAACAATAAATTCCATTTTATCCAGTTCATATAAATGTAATTATATTTTATTTTCTCTTTCTATTTTTAATAAAATATAAACTTATAGCTGTAATTATAAATATCATAAATAAACTAAAAAAGATTATAAAGTTTTTTGACTCAATATCTAAATTCCTTATTTTTTCGTATCCAGGTTCGCTAATATCCTTCTTAAACCTAAAGGTTCTTAAGTTCCCAAACTTATCAATAATAGCACTATCTCCTATTAGCTTTGGTGACAGCTTAGCAGAAGATAAGTATAAAAGTGATTCAGTTAGTATATTCCTGCTTGGTGATGTTAGTACTAAAAGTGAGCACTGCTTATTAAATGGTGATATATCAAATTGAAAAGTAGCTATATTACTGGCATATTCATCTTCTAAAAACAACTTTTCATTTGATAAAATTTTATTATACTCAGTGTTATATTTAAACCATAGATTTTCATTTATTTGTTTAATTATTGGGTTATCTTGAGCAGTACCATATAATATTAAGTTCATATTTTTATATTGATCATTAAACTTACTAGCCCTAACTACTTTAAAAATACCACCACTTAAACTTGTTCCATTTCCTATGTATGAGAACATATACGACAAGGATCTTATTTCATTTAAAGATAGATTATCAGGTACTACTAATGCTGTATTATTAAATTTGTTATTAACTAAATATGGACTTGGATATGTTTCAAATTTATAGGTCGATACTTCTTTTGTCGGCAAGTATAAAGTGGATATATCATTGACTACTGCCCAAGGCATTTCCATCTGTCTCTGTTCACAGTAGTAATCTTCAAGTTCTAAATCAAAAACTATATTTATCTCTATGTAATTTGTTTTACTTATGTTACTTGGTATATTTAGTTCGACAGTATCTCCGTTAGCCTTTGTTTTATCAAGTTTTTTACTTCCTATAGGAGTTCCATTTACAAAAACAGTAAGCAATGACTTAGAAAAATCAAGATTCTCTGAATACTTCGTAAAAAGAGAAATCTTTGATCCATTGCTAAGTGCCCTATTTTTAGGCAGTGAATAGGATATAGTACTACTTCTTCTAAAAGGACCCTTAATAATTATATTCCCTATACCAAGATCACTAAAAGTAATATTGCTTTTCATACTTTCATTGTTGAATTCAACTTTGGTATTGGTGTCTATTTTAAAAGTATCTGAGTAAATTTGACTTATTAAGCTATTATTCATGAGAGCTGTTACAGCCTTCAATTTTAGATTATCATCATCAGAAATAATTATTAAGCTTTTCCGAAGATCATTTTTTGAGAAAGGTGATCTAGCCTTTTTTATTAATGCAGCATTTTTATAATCAAAATTCTGTTTTTGATCATAAACATTTCTAATTTCGTTTGGTATGTTGTTATAACTTCCTATATATATTATATCCTTATCTGCTTTATCAACATTTTCAGAATACTTATTTATGTCTATCCTGTAGTCTCCACTTGTACTTAGTCCTCCAAAATATGTTGACAACATTAATGCTGCTGTCATATCAGTATCTGTATATTCATCCGGAACTAATATAATACAATTAGAGACTTTATTTTCATTTACCCTGAAAAACGGATATGGAAACTGATCAATGCTATCACTTATACCCTTCTCTTTAAAATTAATCAATATATTAGATTTACTTGATAAGGTCATCCAGTTAGCATTATTTACATCATCATCACAAGGCTTATCTGAAACTCTGCAATAAGCTTGAATAACAAACTCATTTCCACCTACCTTTATTAACTTTTTAGGTATATTAATTTTAAAGTTCTGATCCTCCATTTCTGGATTGTAACTAATTTTGCTTGAATAAAAAGGTACACCGTTTAGTAAACATGTAATTGATGCATTTTTCTCTTGATCTACAATCTGATTTATACTTAAAAATAAATTTGTATCTATGCTTTGAACATCCCACCATTTATTTATATCGAAATACATATTGTGACTTGCAAAAGTTCCTTTAAGAACAACATCATTTCCTATATCAACTCTTTTTATATTATCACTATTAGGCTCATTAGCAATATTTGTATAGTCCACCAACTGATTTTCAGCAGCATATACACTAGGCATTTTATTAATTGGACTTTGAGCACATATTACTATAAAAATCAAAGCAATTAAAAAACTCAACTTTTTATAAAACCATCCTAAGTTCATTACTGCACCTCCATTGATATAGAGTTTATAGTCTTACAGTCACCTTTCAACTTATAGAAAAAATCTATAATTCTTATTCTATTTGAAGCTTTATAACTCAAGCTTTCACCTTACTAAAATCTCTCTGTCTTATACCACTTAACTTCTCTTTTTAGTACGGTATCTTTTAAATAATTATAAAAACCAAGTGCAGCTACTACGGTCCACAACTTGCAGTAAGTAAAATACATAAGTAATATTACAAAAAAATTTTTTATATTTAATTCGCTCTTTTCTGTTGATACAGCTACTAATATGGATAGAACAAAAGCTGAATAAGCCATTACCCATAGCACCACACTATACCCACTAATATGTAAACTTACTGCACCTGTAAAACCTAAGATAAACAATCCATCAGACAATATAACAGATGATAAAAAAAAGAAATATATCATTACATAATAAAATATATCAAATCTAGTTGCACCTGCATTTTTGCTAAATAAATATCTTATATTTTTAATTACTACATATGTATTTCCTTTTGCCCACCTTGTTCTCTGCTTTATCCATACTCTTAGTGTTTCGGGTTCCTGTTCCCAAGTTACAGAAAGAGGTATAAACTTTATCTTATATCCCATTCTGTAAAGTCTAAAGCTTATCTCTGTGTCTTCTGTCACTGCTTTCGTATCCCATCCGCCCATATCCTTTATTATTTTTCTTCTTATTATAAAATTAGTGCCAGGAATAGTGCACAAATTAAACAACTGCCATCTGCCAGCCTGTGCCATCCATTGAAAGGTTATAGTCTCAATGTTTATAAATCTAGTTAGTAAATTTCTATTTTTATTTCTACATCTAAATTTACCTATGACTGCTCCAAATTCTTCTGACTGCTCTATGGTCTCCACTAAATATCTTAACGCTGTCTTCTCTGGGGTATTATCAGCATCATATATAACTATGTATTCTCCTATACTTCTTTGAAATCCAATATTTAGCGCATTAGATTTCCCTTTCCCACCATTTGTCTTATCAGTGTTTATAACGATTAAATTATTACTAGGATTTTTTAATTGTATTGACTTTAGTAGTTCTGCTGAGTTGTCGCTGGAATTATCATTTATTATTATAATTTCATATCTGTCTATAGGATACTCAAAATTCATCAAAGCTTTTACTGTTTTCTCTATAACCTTACTTTCGTTATGAGCTGGAACTATAATAGAGATATAAGGGTAATAATCTAGTTCCCTCTTCATCTTCAGCTCCAAAGTTCTTAAATAGTATCTGTAACCACCAATTACTAACACAATGTTTATAAATATAACTATCCAAATTACAGAAAGTGAATATATAAGAGCATAATCAAATACAGTCATTAATTATCACTCCATTATTTAAAATATTTTCTTCTATCAATAATTCCCCCTAAGTAAGCAATTATAGCAAATACTACACATACTACAATTGTAAAAATAAGAATCAACCTATTCACTTTGCTTATATCTAGAAGTGAACTTGTATTCTTTATTTCATTTGTTTTATCTTGCGAGTAAATTTCCTCTAGTTCAGTCCTAGATAGAAACTTTCCTTGGTATTGCAATATGTTATTTAAATAGATATTATTTTCTTTATTAATTATCTCATTTTCTTTTAATTTAACTCTTGTTTCTACTTCACATATATCGTTAAACTTCATCCCCTTATTAGTAATGCTACTTATCTTTTCTTTAAACTCTGATAAGCTATAATCTGAATTTATGGCCAATCCTATAGGATTAGTCTGTTTTTTTGCAGCTTCTAGATCACCTACGTCGAACTTCTCCATAACTTTCTTATAAGCATCAATATGTAAGTTTTCAAAATCAAGTGCATTCAAATTTTGATCTTTCTCCAATATTATAGTGTCAGAAATATTTATTATTGGCCGATACTCCTCCTTATAAATCCATCTATCTGATATACTAAATCCTATTGGATATACTTGATATTTTAAATAGTTAGTAAATGCCAATTGAGTTCTCTCCATTACTTCTTCGCCACCAGGATCTCCCATATAAAATATAGGGGCTTTCAACATTACTCTGCCCCCCTTACTTTGAGCATATCTTAGCACCTCTCCAAATCTCTTCATGGAAACAAAATCTACATTTTCATAAACAGGCATAGCTTCACAAATAAATGGGATCCCTTTGTCATATAAAAAATCTACTTTCTCTATAAATTGATTAAGGTCTATAAATGGATATACCCTATTCAAAATTAAATACTTTTCATTTTTAGGATTATTGTTATCTTTTATTTCATCAATTATTAAGTTTTTGGTTTTATAGTCATCTATACTTGGTTTAAAAATAGCTATTTTTGCTGCTCTCATGTGAATATTTTTAACTGCTTCTTTTACTTCACGGTAGTTATCAGTAAACCATAAAATATTACCATTATACAAACTTAACTTTTCACATGTACTTTTACTGTAATCATTATTTTCATTATTAATAACAATTAAATTATCATATTCATTAATATTATTCATAGTTAAATTCAACTTATTAATTTGTATATTTACAGTCTTAGATGACATTATAAGCTTTATTATATTATTTAAGTTGCTATAATCACTGGTAAAGGCTTTATAAGAATCGTACAGAATTAAAACTTTTTTTTCAGTTGCGCTACAACTATTATAAAAAAATATTATTATAAGCAAGCTTATGATACAAATACGTTTAATCTTACACATCATATTCTAGCTCCATCTCTGCTTTTTCTAAGAAATCGAAAGCATCTGAAATCTCAGCATTGTATGCATAATACCCAATTTCAACCTCTATTTTTAACTTATTAAATAAATCTTTATCGCTTATATTTATGTTTTCTAGATTTTCTTTAAATCTTTGCTTTACTATTTCTGAACCTTCACCTTCTGAAATAAGTAAAAATGCAAAAATTAGTTTATCCTTTAAGATATACTTTCTATCTTCTAATCTTAGAGACTGTTTTAGTATATTTGATACCTCAATTAATAGTTTATTGAATTGTTCCTCTGAAACTATAGCTTTAAGCTTATCTTTATACCTAAACTTAACTAACATTAATGTTAATGGGATATTGTATCTTTTACTCATACTCATATATATTGGAACTTCATTGAAAAACGCTGCAGCATTTCTTATGCCTGTAGATGCATCAATCATTACTAAAGATTGATTTTCTTTCTCTAAAACTTTTGATTCTTCCTGTAAAGTAACTATGTATCGTGATAAATTCGAAAAAATAACTGCTGTTACAGGAATAGCAACAATCCAATAATAAACATCACTCTCTATACTAACTCCATTTATGAAAGTAATATACAACTTATAACTAGAGTAGATAAAATCAATTATTAAAGTAGTAATTAGAGCTAATGTTATATTAGTATAATAACTAATCATTGCTACTATCATCACAATAGTAAACAAAATGTAGTTTTCAACATTCTCATAAAATTTAAAATATATAAACAAACTATTAATTGCGAAAAAGTAAGCTATTGAAAGAGTTACATATATATCTATTTTCTTCCTATCTTGTTCCGAACTCATAGATCTTTTGCCCTCCTTCTGTTTTAATAACCATCTACTTTAGCTTAAATAGAATAGTATCAATTAATCACTGTTTTTGGTGCTTTAATAGCCGTATAGCTGAAAAATACACCATCAGATCAAAACTTACATTAAACATAAACAAATGTTTTGAAATATCAGCATCTCCTGCACCTAGTACAGATACCAATACTTGTGATGCTCCTACTATAAAAACAAATAGAAATACTTCTTCTACTAGTTGTGCTTTCGTATCTTTTTTATTCCTGTGTAACATATAATCATTAATAGCAAAAATAAAATAGATTATTATTAGAAATATTGTAAAACCAATATTATGGGGTAAATACTTACTCTTAAAATAACTATATAATGAAAAAAAACTACTTCTTTCTCCAAAGCTTTTTCCTGCAGATTTTTCGTAGTTTCCCATTACATCTGGTTTTATGCTATATGCATTTTCAGAGGCTATACTCATAACTTTGCCAAAAGCTCTTGGATTCTTTGCATAATATTTTAATATGGATCCAAAAGAATATTTAGAGTAAAACTCATTCATTAATTTATTGTCATTGGGATCTATCACAGGCATTGATTTATAAAAAATATTTCCCGCTAATATAGAATACTGACTATTAATTCCAAACTCGCTTAGAACTTCTTCTGGATTAACTTCATTTAAAAGTACACCTCTAGTCATGGAATGGTATCTATTTATATAATCAAATGGACCTACTATGGAAAAATAAAATATAGCAGAAACTACTAGAAATGTACCAGTTAAAATCTTTATGGTTTTCTTAATGTGTTTATTATTTGTTATTATTAGTAATCTTAAGAGGACCAAACAATATAATATTCCTACTGGTGCAAGCTGCTGCTTAGATCCTATAAATATTAAAGATATAATAGAAAATAGCATTAGATATTTTGGAGTAAGCTTATCAAATGTATATATGTAAAGTAATAGCCCAATACTTAGTAAAAAGAAGCTTAGATTTACTGCTTCTCCATAAAATGAATTAAAATAAGCTATATATCCCGTATCGCAAAATATTAAAACAAATAATAAAACAGCTAAAAGTTTGTATCTCTTTAACTTTATATCCATTATTAAAGATTTAATAATGAAATAAGCTGCAAAATCCATAGTAATAACATAAAGTATCGCTAAGTATTTTATATCGAAAATATACCCGTCTTTGAGTATTTTATTTAAAAACAAAGCAATTCTTATCAGTATTGCTTGGGTTGATAAAAGCATCATACCATTTTCGTTATAGTACTTATAAATACCGTAATATCTATTAAAATATCCAAAAAAAATATCATTATCATTTTTTGAAAGATGATAAAGCCCACTTTGACTTATAATTCTATAAAAATCTCCGTTGTCTGCAACTCCAATTACAGGTTTTATAAATAAAGTAAAAGTGCATATTAATGATATTAAAATAATAGCAAAGGAAATAAAAAATGAATCGTTTAGATTAATCTTAATTTTTCTCATGTCTTCCTCTTTAAAGAATTCATATCTAGAAACTTAATTTATACTTTTTCGATAAGCTGCACTCTTATTTATTATCTGATATGTATAAGTTGGATTTTCCTAGAGAATCTTTTGTAAATATATTTAATAATTGAACTAGTAATGATACACCTTTATTATTATTCCTCTTATTTTAGTAGGCATTCCAGTCAATAAATTCCATAATCTCTGCAAAATAAAAAAGTCGCTTAAGCGACTTTTTTAGTAAGTTTTTACTCATCTAAAATTCTCAATGAATATTACACGAATGTGATAGACTAATAATTTTTATTTTCCCACAAGAAATTTATTTATCATACTATTTTAATATCCAATCCTAGAACACCAGTTATGTTATCTTTATTATCTTTTATTGGAACTGATACAGTTACACAAGGATTCTTAGTTATTGAAGATATATACTTATCTGATATATATTCTTTTCCCTCAATACTGGCTAAAAACCACTTTCTACTACGTGCATTTACTATTCCATTAGTTGGATTAGAATAAATAAACTTTCCTTTTGAATCATTTGTCCATATTGCTTCAATAAATGTATTCACAGAAAGTATCTTATCTAACATTACTTTATGCTCTCTTTTATCTAAGTTAGAAAAACTTGTTTTACTAAGTAGCTCTGCATTTACTATTTTTAAAGCCTTTTTACATATCTCATATATTAATTCTTTTGTATCATCATCTTTTGAGTCCCGTATAGTATTGTGCTCAATTGAACCTACGTATTGTAAGAGTCCTTTACTAAGCTCCTCTAGTGACATGGTTCTTCCTACTTGTTCATTTATCCCTTTATATAATAACTTAAAACCATCTTTCACTTCTTTTGAACTATTTTCTAAATATATACTCTTGTTTTTAATATCTCTTGTAAAATCATATTGCCTATTTGTAAGCTTTAAGATAATATCTATCTGCTTATCAACAGAATTTAAAGAATCATTTATCTGAGAAAGACCATATCCAATATGTTGAGAATAAGAAAATCCTGCGCTTATTAATTCTATATCTTTACTTACTATCTTTGTAACATCCTCAATGGATTTCTTTATAGAATTAATTAATTTATATATTGAACTAACAGCTTCATTACTATTCTTAGATAGCTTTTCTATCTCTGTGGCAACTACTCCAAAGCTCTTGCCAAACTCCCCTGCTTTTGCTGATTCTATAGTTGCATTTAAAGCAAGTAAATTGGTTTGTTTTGCAAATCCACTTACAGTGTTTAATATGTAATTTATCTCTTCCGAAGTATTATTAAGTTCATTAACAATACTTTTAGTTTTTGAAGATGATTCATTTACTTCTTCAACAATCTTAACTAGCGCTTCAACCACTGATAAATTTTCTTGTATACTAGTTGTAGAGTTATTATTTATATTTAGCAAATCATTTGATGCTTCAATAATCTTTTTTACCATATTTAATATTTCATTTATATCTTCAACTGTTTCTTTTACTTTCTTAGCACTATCATCATTTATACAACCTATTTTTTCTGCTTCGCGATATATATTTTGCATAAATTCATTGTTATCTACAACTGAATCAGACAATTCACCTGATACTGCAGATATCTGAGCGGAAGTTACTTCTACTTCATAATTAAATTTTGAAAGTCTGTCTATTATACCATTAGTAACTTCAACTAAATTCTTATTAGCTAATCCCCTATTATCTAATTGTATTTTCTCAGGTATACATCCTTCCTTAATATTTGTTAAAGCCCCCCTAACTTGCTCAATACTTCTTGATTGATTAATATATTTGTACATTAATACTAGGTTAAGTAATATTGAACCTAGTAATACTACTATAAGTACAATCATATTATAGCCCCCTTCATACTTTTCAAAAAATAAAACATAGGTTTAAACCATATTTACATGTATAATTATCTATACAATAAAAGGGCAAAACCTCACTATTAGTGAGGCTTCGCCCTTGAAGCTCAAACATGTATGTTTAATTTTTATATTATACAAATTGTATAACAAATCCATAAAGTTTGCCATAATAATTTGAAAGTATTTTAGTATAAATGTCCCATCTTTTCTTTTTTTGTTTTAAAATACCTTGCATTATGGAGATTTGTATCCATTATTAGTGGAACTCTCTCTACTACTTCTATTCCATGTCCTTTTAATCCAACTAACTTCTTAGGATTATTAGTCATAAGTCTTATCTTTTTAACTTTCAATTCACTAAGTATTTGAGCTCCTATTCCATAATCCCTCATATCCGCTGGGAAACCTAATGCTATATTAGCTTCTTCAGTATCCAAGCCTTCTTCTTGGAGTTTATAAGCTTTTATTTTATTTATTAAGCCTATACCCCTTCCTTCTTGTCTAAGATATAGAAGAACTCCTTTTCCTTCCTTTTCTATTGTATTTAAAGCTGCTGCCAGTTGCTCTCCACAATCACATTTCAATGAGTGGAATGCATCTCCAGTAAGGCATTCTGAGTGTACTCTTACTAAAACCTTATCCTCTTCATTTATGTCACCCTTTACCAAAGCAACATGATGTTCTCCATTCAACCTATTAACAAATCCAACCATTCTGAAATCCCCATATTCTGTTGGGAGATTAGCTTCTGCTTCCTTAGTCACATAGCATTCACGTTCTCTTCTATATGCAATCAAGTCTTCAATTGATACAATGCTTAATTGATATTTCTCAGCCAATTCCCTTATATCGTTTAAGTTTGATAAAGTACCATCCTCATTTAATATCTGTGTTAAAACTGCTGAAGGATAACTTCCTGATAATATTGCAATATCAACAGCAGCTTCTAGGTTATCAGCTCTTTTTAACACTCCCCCATTAATTGCTTTACGAGGAAATATACTTCCTGGTATCCTAAAGTTTCTTCTAGTCTCTCCTCGCTTTATTAACATTTTTATAGTTGTTGCCTTATCCTCTGCAGATACTCCACTAGAAGTACTCTCATGATCTAATGAAATAGAATACTCATCTCTGCTCTTGATACCACTTCCATCAACTAACTTAGGTAGATTCAATTCTTCAAATCTATCTTCTTTAAGAGCCACGTAGATGATTCCTGAACCATGCTTAGTCATAAAATTAATGTTTTCTTTATTAATATTGTCCGATAAAGTCAATAGAACGCCACTATTTTCTTCATTTTCATCATCAACTAATATAATTGATTTTCCATTCTTTATCTCTTCTATTGCTTCGCTAATCTTTGTAAACATATTTTCCTCCTCAATATTATTTAGGCATAGAACTTATAAAAAATGTTCTATATCTAATTCTTTTATACTCATTATTAATTAATTTAAGATTTATATTATTTTTATACGAGCTTTTGTTTAATCTATATAGCCTTTAAATATTACATCATCACCTATAATTTGGTGAGTTACTCTACTGAGCCTTATAGCATCATTCATCTTTTCTATTCCTAATCCGCCGACTGGAGTGACTGCATCTTTACCACCAATTATCTTAGGTGCTATTGCAGCATATACCTTATTTACCACTCCACTCTCAAAGGCAGATGCCAACAAGGAGCTTCCTCCTTCTATATATAATGAGTCTATATTCCTTTCGCCCAATGCCTTCACTATATCCTCAAATTGTATCTTACCTTGTTTCTCTCTCAGTTTTATCATATCGACACCATAGTTCTTTAATTCCTCTTCTTTTTCTATGGCAATATCTTCTGATGCTATTATCAACGTTCGTGTATTAGCATCAACCTTTAATATATTAGAGTTCAAAGGAATATCACCATATTTTGACACTATAACTCTTAGCGGATTTGATATGACAACACCTTCTAGCCTAGTGGTTAGCAAAGGATTATCTAGCCTTACAGTGTTTTCTCCAACCATTATGGCAGCCACCCTTTGTCTTAAATAATGTACAAATTCTAAGCTTTTCTCGCTACTTATCCATTTAGAATCGCCAGTTCTACTTGCTAGTTTGCCATCTAAAGTCATAGCCCACTTTGTAAATACAAACGGTGTTCCTGTTTTTATATAATGCGTATATATTTCATTCAATTCCTCGCATTCATCCCTTAAAACACCATACTCTACGTCTATCCCTAATGACTTAAATACTTCTTCAGCTTTTCCACCTCTACCCTCTTTAGGATTAGGTATTCCTATATATATTTTCTTTACCCCACTATTTGAAATAAAAGAAATATATTCATCATCTTCTTCATTAATTTCAGGTTCGATATTTATAAAAAGTTCACTGTCTCTAGTGTCTTCGCAGGCATCCTTTATTGCAATCATTTCTGCCTTCTCACCACCAAAATACTTATACCACCCTTGTCCTATTATTTTTTCGTTCTTAACCAATATTGCTCCAACTAGAGGGTCCGGATTTACAAAACCGCTTCCTCTATTAGCAATTTCAATAGCCTTGTTCATATATACTTCTCTCATAAATATACACATCCTTTTTACACAATGGGAAAATGGCAAAAACCTTATATCTATAAATTAACAACTCTATTATTTCCATAATCAACTTCAATATTTATAAACGTTCAATATTTAAAGATTTAGTACACTTTATTTTTCTAATTTATTATGTATAAATTTATCACAGCATCAACTGAACGTCAATATTAATTAATAATAATTATTATCTATACTTTAATCAACTACTTGTAAAACCAAATACTACCGTAATTACTCTTATAAATTAATAGTTAAGTTAGTAACTCTATACTTATCCACAAATTTAACTATAAATTGCTAAACAATAAAAAACAAATTACCATAATAAAATATTAGTCTCATAATACTTTATTATGGTAATCTAACAATATATGTGCCTATAGATAAATTTTTCTACACTAACTTAAATAACTCGCTTATTCACTGATCAGATAATTTGATTATTGAAATATTGCAATTATCATACCTATTACACAAATAGTTATCACAATTATATCAAACATAATAGAAGTTTTATCTATATTACCACTTTGGCTACTGTACTTATTCATAGCTATACTCCCTTCTATTTATTAAACTTTTATAATCCTATGATATATTAAAAAGATTAATATTATCTTACAGTAACCTTAAACTTTTCTTAAATATACATTCTAAAACCAGCCTATTTTAACCCACATCACCGATTTATAGATGAACAAAAAGAACTTTTCAACATATTATATTAAAGGATTTTACAATTTAATTTATCTTTTCATTAAAATATTTAGATATGAAATGAGGTCGTTTCCTTGAGTAAAAGTATAAGTATTAGTTTATGTATGATAGTTAAAGATGAGGAACTTACTATAGGCAGATGCTTAGATTGCATAAAAGACATAGTTGATGAAATCATAATTGTTGATACAGGTTCTACTGACAGAACAAAGGAGATAGTAAAAAAATACAACAGTACTATATATGATTTTAAATGGATTGATGACTTTTCAGCTGCAAGAAATTATGCTTTTAGTAAAGCAAATAAAGACTATATACTTTGGTTAGATGCGGATGATGTATTTTTATCAGAAGATATGAAAAAACTTAAAGAATTAAAAACCAGCTTAGACCCAAATGTTGATTCAGTTACTATGAAATATAATATAGGAATCGATGAGCACGGCAATGCGGCATCATCTTACAGACGCAATAGACTTGTCAAAAGAGCAAGGAACTTTGTGTGGAAAGGTTTCATTCACGAGTACTTAGAGGTATACGGAAATATAATCAATAGCGATATAAGCGTAACCCATCAAAAATTAAAATCCACCCCTAATAGGAACATTGAAATCTTTAGATCAAAACTAAAACAAGGCATAGAATTCACACCTAGAGATTTATTATATTATGCACATGAGCTTTATGATCATAATGAGTTTGAAGAAGCTCTATTAAACTATAACAAGTTCTTAGATGATGGATTCGGTTGGTATGAGGATAATATAAGAGTTTGTTCAAACCTTACAGATTATTATCAAGGCGAAGGCAAATTTGAAAAAGCTCGTGAATATGCTTTCAGAAGTTTCCAGTATGATTTGCCTCGAGCTGAAGCTTGCTGTAGAATTGGCTTTTCATACTTATGTGAGAATAGATTAGACCAAGCGATATTTTGGTATGAATTAGCTACTAATCTAAAGAAGCCAAATGATAGCTTAGGTTTCTTCAATGAAGCCTCTTGGACTTGGTTGCCCCACATACAACTTTGTGTTTGCTACGATAGACTTGGAGACCATAAAAAAGCTTTTGAGCATAATGAAACAGCTTATAATTACTCTCCTAATGATCATAGGGTTCTTTACAATCGGCAGTATTTTGAATCTATAGGTTTAAAGAAAAGTAACGATACGGCTGAAACACTTTGATTAGAAATCTATTTTCAAAACTCCTCTTGGTTCTGAGTGGAGAACTTGAAAATATTACTATTACATTTTTTAACAGTGAAAACTATCATATATTTCATTTTACAAATCATATTTTATATATTTACCAATGAAATCGTATTGAAAATACCATATGTATTTCTACTATTTACAAAATACATTGACAAATATATGGATATAAGAATATTATATTTTATGTAGAACAAAGGTGTTTTCGCTTATAGGCGAAAGCACCTTTTTTTATTTTTTTAAAGATTTTAGTCTAAATAAATCTTTGGCCAAAGGTTTTAATAGATATTAATTATGCATTATGTATTATCTTATTTTATAAAAGAAAAAACTTATAGCGAGGTTAATATTATGGAATATAGAATAGAAAAAGACTTAATTGGCTCAAAAGAAATTGACAATTCCAAATACTATGGTATAAATACTGTTCGTGCGTTAGAAAACTTTGACTTGCATAGCAAACCTGTAAATATAGATTTTGTAAAAGAGATAGCCTTAGTAAAAAAAGCTGCTGCTGTAACAAATATGAAACTTGGTAAATTAAGTGAACAAAAGGCAGAAGCTATAATAAAGGCAAGCGAAGAAATCATTGACGGATTTTTTGATGATCAATTTAAAGTAAGTGCTTTCCAAGGTGGTGCAGGTACTTCAGTAAATATGAATGTTAATGAAGTAATTGCCAATAGAGCTATCGAAATTATTGGTGGCAAAAAGGGAGATTATAATATAGTTCATCCTCTAAATGATGTTAATATGTCACAATCCACCAATGATGTCTGCCCTACAGCGCTAAAAATAGTTACTATAAAAAAAATTCAAAAACTTACAAATGAAATAAATAAGCTTAAAGAAGCATTTGAATTAAAAGAAGCTCAGTTTTCTCAAATCTTTCGTCTTGGTAGAACTCAACTAATGGATGCAGTACCAATGACTGTTGGACAAGGATTTGGCTCATATGCTAAAGCCTTAGAAAGAGATTTATACAGAATACGTGAAACTGAAAAAAATCTAAGAAATATAAATATTGGCGGAACAGCTATAGGCACTGGAATAAACTCAAGTGATAGATATATTTTCATAATATCAGACACTTTAAGATCACTTACTAAACTTAATATAAGAAGATGTGAATGTTCCATAGATGGTACACAAAATACAGATGTGTTCGTTGAGGTATCAAGTACCTTGAAGATTTGTGCATCAAGCTTAATCAAAATATCAAATGATCTTAGAATTTTAAATTCAGGACCAAGAGGTGGTTTTGGTGAAATCATTCTTCCTGCTCGCCAAGCAGGATCATCAATAATGCCTGGTAAAGTAAATCCAGTAATTCCTGAGATGGTAGGACAAATTTCTATGAGAGTAATTGCTAATGATACTGCTATAACAATGGCCGCATCCTCTGGCCAGTTAGAATTAAATGCATTTATTCCATTAATAGCTGAAAGTATGTTAGAATCTTTAGAACTTCTAGAAAAAGCTGCTATATTGTTTAGAGAAAAATGTATAGATGATATTTTAGTTAATGAAAAGAACTGTATTGAAAACCTGGAAAAATCAACTGCTTTAGTGACTTCTTTAGTTCCATTCATAGGTTATGACAAAGCCTGCGAACTTGCTAAAAAGGCTTTAAGAGAAGATAAATCAATTAGAGAAATTCTATATGGTGAAGACATTTATTCCAAGGAAGAAATAGATACAATGCTTGATCCCTCTCAATTAATTAAGCCATCAGAACTAAAAGATAGCATACGTGATGTTTCATAAATGGCACTGTTAAAGTACTGTGTTGAAATTAAGCATATCAATAAATAAAAAGACAAAGGATTGGATAACACCTTTGTCTTTTACTTTTATTAATAATAGCTATCTGTAATTTAGAAATTAGTAATCCTACAGATCATCAACTAAAGCACCTGCTTTTGCATAAGCTGTTGATTTTGCTTCGAAGAAATCAGTCTTAACTGAATTAGCATCAGCATATATATCTACCCATGTAGATGGATTCTTATCATATCCTTCGTATAAAGGCTTAAAGCCTATGTCATTAAGCCTTATATTGCCTAAATACTTAATATAGTCATGTATCATCTTTTTGTTTAGTCCTTGTATGCCATCTGCTATTACATAATGTCCCCAAGCTATCTCATTTTCTACACCTGTTCTAACCATCTCTCTTAGTTCTTCAACTAAATCTTCAGTAAACATCTGAGGTTCTTCTCTTTGAAGTTCTCTTATTATATTTCTAAATAACCAAAGATGGGTATTTTCATCTCTATTTATGTATCGAATTTCCTGAGCTGATCCTGGCATTTTACCATTTCTCTCTAAGTTATAGAAAAACATAAATCCAGAGTAAAAATATATTCCTTCTAAGATATAGTTTGCCATAATAGTTTTTAAGAAAGTTTTCTCATTTGGATTTTCAACAAAATTATTATATAAATCACCTATGAACTTATTACGCTCAAGAAGTATCTTATCGTCTTTCCATTGAAATAATATTTCATTTCTCTTTTCTGGTGGACATATTGTATCTAACATGTAACTATAACTTTGTGAATGTACTGCTTCTTGAAATGCTTGGATAGTTAAGCATAAATTCACTTCACTTGCTGTTATATAGTTATTTATATTTCCAAGGTTAGCTGTCTGTATTGAGTCAAGAAATATTAAAAATGATAATATTTTATCATATGCTACTCTTTCTTCACCAGTAAGCTTTGGATAATCCTTCAGATCTTGAGCTAAGTTAATTTCTTCTGGTATCCAAAAGTTGTTCATAGCCTGCCTATACCAGTCAGATACCCAAGTGTATTTCATATTATTAAAATCATTAAGATTTGTTGTATTTCCATTTACCATTCTCTTTTTTGAGATTTCAGTATCTCCATTTTCATTAAACAGAGGTTTTTTATTGATAGCCATACTTTATTCCTCCTTAATACATATGCACCTTTTTAGTTTATGTTTGATCACTGTGCCGAAATTAAGCTGAGCAGCTCTCACAATCACTTACTGTTAGGGATTTGGACCTAACATAATATATACTCTTAACACCTGATTTACAAGCATCTATATAAAGGTTCATTATCTGTCTCATGGTGTAATTAGTTGTTATATAAAGATTAAAGGACTGTCCCTGATCAATATGTCTTTGTCTTACTCCATTAAGCTTAACACACCATGCCTGATCGATATTATACGCTGAATTGTAGTACCAATAGTTATCTTCTGAAAGATTTGGTGCTATCTTTGGGGTTATACTACCCTTTTTCTCTTCCATCCAGAATCTAGACATAACCGGATCTATTCCCTCTGATGTTCCCGCAATAGTCGCAGTTGATCCGTTTGGTGCTACAGCTAGTAAATATCCATTTCTCATGCCATGCTTCTTTATATCTTCTGATAATTCTACCCATTCTTGTGATTCATAATTTCTAATTCTAAAGTAATCACCAGTTTCCCAATCAGAACCTTCAAAGTGTGGATATGTTCCTTTTTCTTTAGCTATGTTCATTGAAGCCTTTACTGCATAATAATTTATCTTTTCATAAACCTTATCAGCAAACTCTATATGATAATCACTAGTCCAGGACACCTTATTGTTCGCAAGCATATGATGATAGCCGCTTGTTCCTAGCCCTATAGCTCTATATTTTTTGTTTGTAATCTCAGCAAAAGGAACTGAATAGTAGTTTAAGTCTATAACATTATCCATAGCTCTTATTTGAGTTTCTACAATGTATTCAAGCTCTTCATCATTAGTAACATCAACATTTCCTAACACTACTGAAGATAAATTACAAACAACAAAATCACCTGCCTTAGTCCTCTCAATTACTATTTTATCTCCATTAACATCTGTTATTTCTTCCTGAAGGATATCCATAGCACTCATATTTTGCATTATTTCAGTACACAGGTTAGATGAATATATCATTCCTTTATGCTTGTTTGGATTCATCATATTAGCAGCATCTCTATAAAATGCAAATGGAGTTCCTGTTTCTGCTGCACTCTTTATTATAAGTCTGACAATATCTTTTATAGACATTATCTTCTTTTCAATTCTTTCATCATTGACACAGTCCCAATATCTCTCCTCCCAGGCCTCGCCATAGAAGTCTTCTAGAGAATATCCTTTTACTGTTCGTATTTCATGCGGACACATTAAATACCAATTAGTATCTATCTTTTCTTCTGCTAGTTTCCAAAATAAATTTGGGTAGCATATACCAGGAAACACATCATGAGCCTTTTTTCTGTCATCTCCATTATTAGTCTTTAGTTGTAAAAATTCAGGTAAATCTTTATGCCACGCATCTAGCCAAATAGAGACACTCCCATTTCTAACACCAAGTTGATCAACAGCTATGGCTGTATCATTATAAAGCTTCACCCAAGGTATAACCCCTCCTGAAGCACCTTTAAACCCTCTTATTGCCGAGCCTAGAGCTCTTACCTTACCAAAGTATATTCCCATTCCTCCACCAAATTTTGATACCTCTGCAAAGTTATCTAGGGATTTATATATACCTTTCAAACTATCCTCTACTGTATCGATAAAGCAAGAACTTAATTGATAAAATGGCTTTCTGGCATTTGACATTGTTGGAGTAGCCATTGTTGCTTTTAATGAACTAAGTACATCATAAAATCTTTTAGCCCAATAAACTCTTTTATCATCTTTTTCTGGTATTGCTAAATGCATAGCTATTCCCATAAACATCTGCTGTGGTAATTCAAGTGGCTTTCTGTTGAAGTCTTGAATTAGATACCTTTTAGCAAGCAAACTTATACCACTGTATGTAAATAAAAGGTCTCTCTTTTGATCCATATATTTTTCTAATTCGTCTATGTTTTCTCTTGAGTAGTTTTCTAAAATATATTTTCCATAAAGCCCTTTTTCAGTAAGTTCAGAAACAAAATCATAAAAGTTTTTATAAGGATCTGAATCTTTATCAATTCCTCTGTTAGCTCTTACTTCATCATATAGTCTTACTATATATAACTTAGCTGCTCCATTAAGCCATTTTGGTTCATCTTCAGTCGTAAGTTCTAGGCAAACTTGTATTGCTGAATTTATCATATCGTTATAACTCATGTTTTCTCTTATTATACGTTCTAATGAATCTACAAGTTTTTTATTTGAATATACCTCTTTATCCCCATTAATAGCACTTAGCGCTATATCACACAATTCCGATAGATTTTTCATAGCATTTCTCCTCCCACAATATATAGTATGTTTATTAACATTCTATTCTCAATAACACAATATATTGTCTTATATATTATAATAACCAAATAATTAATTTGTAAAATTGCTTTTCTCCCAAAATAGCTAAAATAATATACCTTTATTGTATACATTTCATTTTTTCTTCTTTTTCCTTACTAAACCATTTTTGCATATCTAACTTTTCGAAAAAATTTTCCCAATATAATCCATAAATAACCCTATAGTCTTTGCCTTGTCTTTCATAGCTACAAAACTGGATTATTCCTTATCATATATAATGAAAAAGTTGTTGAAGCGACCTACTTCAACAACTTAATTAAGGTTATTTTATTTGATGTTCCCACTGATCTTCTTTAAATCCAATTAAAACTACATCGTCTTTTAACAATATCGGCCTTTTCACAAGCATTCCATCTGAAGCTAAAATCTCAATAAGCTCTTCGTTTGATGCTGTCTTTACTTTATCTTTAAGATTAAGTTCCTTATAGAGTCTCCCACTAGTATTAAAAAACTTACTTACCGGTAATCCACTCTTTTCTATCCATAGGCTTAATTCTTCCTTTTTAGGATTATCTTCATTAATAATTCTTTCACTGAACTCTATATTATTATCTTGAAGCCACTTTTTGGCTTTTCTACATGTACTACACTTTGGATATTGTATAAATGTAACTGGCATCTTAATTTCCTCCTAATAAATATATCTGTTTTCCGTTGGCATTTGTTTATAAACTATATTAAAATAACCTAATAAAAAAGTAAAGATACTTATCCACTGTTTACTATACATCTTAAAATTCTCTTAAGTTTTACTGTTAATAGAGAATTTTTTGGAATTTAATGGTACAATGTATACGTGTTCTTATATCTACAGATGTACTAATTCAATATTATGTCATATTTAATAAGCATCACTTAGGATAATTCATTTAAATATGAGATTTTATTCTAAAGTATTAAGTCATTATTTCAAGGAGGAATAGTATGTTAGAAGTGATAAACTTAACAAAAAAATATAATAAGCTAGAAGCGGCTAAGAATATAAACTTTACGATAAATAAAGGGGAAATAGCAGTATTAGTTGGACCTAATGGCGCCGGTAAGTCCACTACCTTAAAATCAATTGCCGGCTTATTAAAATATGAAGGTGAAATAAAAATATGTGGTAAAGTTAACAAGTCAGTTGAAGGCAAACGCCTTTTTGGATATGTTCCTGAACTACCATCTCTCTATCCCCTACTAACTGTTGAAGAACATATTCATTTCATGGCTAAAGCTTATGGAATAAGAAATTACGATGCAAAGGCTGAAGAATTGCTTAGAACCTTTGATATGTTTGATAAAAAAGAAAAGCTTGCCCAAGAATTGTCCAAGGGTATGCAACAAAAGGTAAGCATAATTTGTGCTTTAATCACAAATCCTTCTGTAATACTGTTCGATGAACCTATGATTGGTTTAGATCCAAAAGCTATAAAAGAATTAAAGAATTTAATCTCCCACCTTAGGAATGATGGAGTATCAATTCTAATAAGTACTCATCTGCTTGATAGCATGGAAGAGTTATGGGATAGAATACTGATAATGAAAGATGGAGAAATAGTAATATCCAAGAGTAAAAGTGAACTTAATGAATCTAATGAATCTCTAGAAGATATCTTCTTTGAATTCACGGAGAAAAAATAATATGTCTCCTCTTTTATATATATTAAGAAGAAGCCTTATTAATAATATAAAGCTTATAAAAAGAAAACCTTCAAAATTAATACCAATTTTATTTTATGCACTTTTACTTGGTTATTGCGTTGTTGCACCTTTTATATCAAAGAATTCAAATATGAAAAACACTCCGTCTGCTTACTTTATAGGAATATCAACTCTAGTTACTATAATATTTATGATTACTACAGTATATTTTGGAGCTCAGAAAAGAAATTCATCATTTCTTATGAGTGATGTGAATTTTGCTTTTACTTCTCCGTTGAGTCCACAAAATATACTTATGTATGGATTCATTAAAGAGATACAAACTACTTTTATTACATCTTTATTTATCTTATTTCAAATACCAAATTTAATTAATTGGTTTAGATTTGCCCCTTTAGGTGTAATAGTATTACTATTGACATATATAATATTTTTCATAATCTTATCATTTACTTCAGTATTGATCTATAGTATATGCTCTAAAAGAACTTATTTGAAAAATATATTACAAATAGTAGCAGAAGTTTTTGCTGTTGTTTTAGTACTTTACACAGCTTATAACGGCTATAATCACAGAAATAACTTATTAGTATATCTTACATCAATGTATAGTAATCATAACTTAGACTATATTCCTGTAATCGGCTGGGTCAAAGCTATTATAGGTCAATGCTTCACTGGTTTAAACTATTCATTATTTATTTATTTAGGTTTATTACTATCAGTACTAATTGTGATTGTATTGATACTTTATAATCTGAACTTAGATTTCTATGAAGATGTATTAGATAAATCTGAATTAAACGAAACTATGAAAAATATAAAAACTAAGCAAATAAAATCTGCAGATTTTATGCTTGAGGGTAAGAGAAAAAGGAAAACCAGAAAAGTCACTTATAAATACGATAGTATGTTTGGAGAAGCTATCTTCAGAAAGCATTTATTAGAATATAGAAAGACAGGTTTTGGCCTTGTTAATATGTATACAGGTGCCTTACTTCTAGGCGCAATAGGATATGGATTATTCTTTCCTATAAAGGATATAACTATATTCCTATACTTCACTATATATATGGGTTGCATATCTAACTTTGCTTCTAAGTTTAACTTCGAGATCGTAAAACCCTATATATTTTTAATACCAGATAATGATGATAAAAAAATATTCTGGGCCACATTATCTTCAGTATTAAAATACGTCTCAGATGGCGCTATAGTCTTCTTAACCTTAGCAATAATAATAAAAGCTAATCCGCTTGATGCAATACTTTGCATGCTTGTATATATATCATTTGGATTTGTATTCACTTACGGAGCAGTACTTAATTTAAGATTATTTGGTGGTATAAATTCCGATGCAATTAAAGGCCTTTTAATGTTTTTCTCGATAATACTTTATGTTCTTCCTGGCATAATAGGCGCTGCTATCATTGCAAATGAATTATCATTTTTAGGTCATTATGCAATATACTTTGCATTTCTTATCTGGAACTTGTTTGCATCAGTAGTTATACTCCAATTATCAAAGGGAATTCTGAATCATATAGAATTAGATTAAATTATATATATTACTTTCTAAATATTAGTATTGTATGGTTATATATTTAAAAATGAATACTTATTTTATGATTATATCGTCTCGTAATAAATTTTATACTTTTAAATTCTCTCACCAGAACCTATGAGAGTTTTAAAAATAGACTTCGGATCGAAGTGATACATCTTTAATAGTATTCAAAATAAAAATACAGGCTATAAATTTTCATAATTTATAGCCTGTATTTTTTATTATCTTTATATTAAGCGCCATCTTGTACACATTAGTATTTGATTATGGTTTCTCTTATATCTCCCCATTTTAATGCATCAGCAATGCCTTGTTCTATAGACATTTGTGCTTGCCATCCAAGTAACTTTTTAGCTCTATCAGCGTTGGCATAAGCTCCTGGTACATCTCCAGGTCTAGGCATCGCTTCTTCTTTATTTATTTCTTTACCATACACGTTCTCGAAGGCTTTAACTAGTTCCTTTACTGTAACCCCATTGCCACTTCCAAGATTTATAACTAGATAGTTATCTTTAGCAGTTGAGTCCTTAAAAGCCTCTTCAAATCTTTCAACAGCTTTAACATGTGCAAGTGCAAGATCCCAAACATGAACAAAATCTCTAATTCCTGATCCATCTCTTGTATCCCAATTAACACCTGTTATTTTAAATACAGGATCATTTCCAAGGGCAACATCAACTAACTTTCCTAATACATGACTCGGAAATTGAACATGTACCCCTGAACGCATTTTAGGATCTGCTCCTATTGGATTAAAGTATCTTAACGCTATACCCTTCATCCCATATGCCGAGCAGAAGTCTTTTAGTATCATTTCCATCATATATTTTGTCCTAGCATATGGACTTCTTGCATTAAGTGATGCTTCTTCGGTAACCATGAAGTTCGGCACATCATCATATATTGATGCTGATGAGCTAAACACTACATTTTTACAGCCTAATCTATTTAATGTATGAAATAATTCTAATGATTTACCTACATTTTCTCTATAATATTCATAAGGACTTTCTACAGATTCAGGAACAACAATTAATGCTGCACAATGTATTGTATACTGAATACCTGGATGCTCAGAGAATATCTTCTCTAAGAGATCTTTATCAGCTATATCTCCTTGATAAAATATCTTTCCTTTTGTAAATTCTTTTCTTCCTGTTACTAATGAGTCTAATATTATGGGTTCATGTCCATTATCAATAAGTGCAGAGCATATTGTACTACCTATGTATCCTGCTCCACCTGTCACTAATACTTTCATAAATTATCCCCTCCTACATATTCTATTTTAATTTATTACTATATTGTAGTGCATTACAATAATGTTACAAACTGCTATGCACATAATCTCTTTTGTAAATTAATTTTGAATCAATTTCCAAAATGTACATATTACTCTAAACTTCTTTACTTTGATTTAATAGTTTGATTTTCAATAGTAACTTTACTATCAGTATGCTTACTATTTGTAATTCCTTCTTTTATGAAAATCCCTATACTAAGAAATACTAATATTATTAGTAATATAATTTTAGTTTTCATACTTCCAGGAAGCTTAATTCTCATTTTATATTCCTCTATTCAACTAAATATTTTTAATTACTCAATCTATATTCTATATCACAGTATAAATATTGTCTATTAATGCATAAATTAATCATAATTAATTTATTTAAATTTACGTATACATTAATACATAATATTGTATACTAGGCTTTATAAGGAATAATGAAGAATTTATAGCATTTTTTATTAAACCATGAATAAAAACTTGTAATTTGCTTTTAGGGGTTATTCTCCTTTTTACATAATACTGTTATTCTTATATAATTTTCATGTAAAACATTTATCTTTTAGTGAGAGGATTTCAAAATGGACTACATAAGAACTCGAAAATCTTACATACTTGATATTTTAATAATAGTAACAGGCTGCTTTATATCATCCTTGGGTATAAACATATTTTTAACCCATGCAAAGCTTCTTAGTGGTGGAGCTACTGGCGTAGCGCTAATCATTCAATATTTAAAAGGCTTTAAAGCAGGTTTTTCTGTATTCTTAATAAACTTACCTTTATTTATAATTAGTTATATTAAGCTAGATAAAAAATTTACAATGTATTCTGCATTAGGAATGGTATCTTTATCTGTATCACTTATAATTACCTCTCCTTTTTCTAGAATTATAGTGCTTGATGATATTCTACTTTATTGTATATATGGTGGGGTATTATGCGGAATTGGATATGGATTAGTATTTTCAAGAAACGGCTCCACTGGAGGCACAGATATAATTACAATGCTAATCAGAAAAAAATATTCAAATTTTAATATAGGAAAATTAGGTTTTACACTTAACTTAGTCATAGTTGCTGTAGGTGCTTTCTTCTTCGGTATTCCTAAAGCATTATATACTCTAATCTCTATGTTCATTCAAAGTTATGTATTAGATGTTATGGTAAGAGGCTTATCAAGAAAAAACTTGCTTCTTATACTTACTGAAAGAGAAGAAGACGTAATAAATTATATAATTAACGATTTACACAGAGGAGTCACATCGTTATTCGCTGAAGGTGAATACACTCATGATAAAAAGAAAATGCTTTATTGTATTGTGACCACAAGACAGATGATAGAACTAAAAAATACAATTCATTTAGTAGATCCTAAGGCTTTCCTAACGATAATCGATATATCAGAAGTTAGAGGAAAAGGATTTAAAAACATATAGCTAATAAAGGGAATTTCTATAATCAAATGATATAGAAATTCCCTTTATCTATTTACTTAATACTATCTAAATAATTCTTTTGTCCAATTTCATATAAATTATTACCTTCACTATCTATTATAACAACAACAGGTAAATCCTCTACTTCCAATCTCCTTATAGCCTCTGCTCCAAGTTCCTCATACGCAACTATTTCATTTTTCTTTATGCATTTAGAAATGAGAGCACCTGCGCCTCCGATAGCACCAAAATATACAGCTTTATTCTTTATTATACTCTCAACCACTTCATTATTTCTTAGCCCCTTACCTATCATACCTTTAAGTCCTAAGTTTAACAGCTGCGAAGTATACGAATCCATTCTATAGCTAGTTGTCGGACCAGCAGACCCTATTATCTCGCCTGGCTTAGCTGGAGTTGGCCCTACATAATAAATAACTGAATCTTTAACATCAATAGGCAATTCTTTATTATTTTCTATTAATTCAATAAGCTTTTTATGTGCAGCATCTCTTGCAGCATATATAGTACCACTTATAAGTACTGTATCTCCAACCTTTAGCTCTAAGACCTTATCGTCAGTTAATGGCATGATTATCTTCTTTTCCAATTAATCTTCCTCCTATAACTCTATCTCAGCATGTCTAGTAGCATGACAATTGATATTTACTGCGACTGGTAGTCCTGCAATATGTGTTGGATATACCTCAACATTTACACCTAATGCTGTTGTTTTTCCTCCAAACCCTTGAGGGCCTATTCCAAGCTCATTAATTTTTTCTAAAAGTTCCTTTTCTAAATCAGCATAGTAGCTACTTGAATTGCTTTCATTTATATTTCTTATTAGTGCCTTTTTAGCCAAATTAGCAGCCTTATCAAAGGTTCCACCAATGCCTACCCCAACTACTATTGGTGGGCATGGATTAGGACCTGCTTTTCTCACAGTTTCTAATACAAATTCTTTCACACCATCTATGCCGTCAGATGGCTTTAACATTTTTATTGCACTCATATTTTCTGATCCAAAACCTTTAGGCGCAACAGTAATTTTCATTTTATCCCCACTTACTATATTATAATAAATTACTGCTGGGGTATTATCTTTAGTATTAACTCTATTTATAGGATCTTCAACTACAGACTTTCTCAAAAACCCTTCGTCATATCCTCTTCTTACTCCTTCATTTATTGCATCCTCAAGAAGCCCACCGGTGATGTGTACATCTTGGCCTAATTCTACAAACACACATGTCATACCTGTATCCTGACATATTGGCATATTTTCATTTTTAGCAATATCTGAATTTATCACAATATTATCTAAAATATTTTTAGCTATTGGCCAACTTTCATTTTTTCTAGCATTTTCTAAACTATTTCTTAAATCCTCTCCAAGATAATAGTTTGAAGATATACATAATTTTTTTACTGAATCTATTATTTGCGTAATATGTATTTCTTTCATAATTAACCTCCCCAAGTATTTTAATAAAGTATATTTTAAATATATTATTATCTAGTTTTGAAAAAAGATTTTGGATTGAAGTGTTTCATATTTAAATATAAATTATAATTGTTAGCATATTATGCTGAGAATGAAATTATAATCTATTATATCATTATTTTAAGGAGTAGGCATGAAAACAAAACTTTCCTCCAAACTTTACGACATAATAATATACGGATTGATAGTAATACTATTAATAATAGTATTTTATGATTTCTATCATATAATAAATAGGGACAAGGCTAATTCAGTTCCCCATAACAGTATTAGTGTATCCCCTATAACAGGCGAAAGGATTACTGAAGTAGGATCATCAAA
Source organism: Clostridium fungisolvens (assembly GCF_014193895.1). Taxonomy (NCBI): domain Bacteria; kingdom Bacillati; phylum Bacillota; class Clostridia; order Eubacteriales; family Clostridiaceae; genus Clostridium; species Clostridium fungisolvens. The sequence goes on from NZ_BLZR01000001.1 coordinate 4,419,634, forward strand.
TTCAGTAATAGGCATTAAGTATTCTCCCGTAAAAATAAAAGACCTCACTAATGTAACAATAAGTGATATAGTCTATGAAACCTTTAATAAGGAAAGCAATTATATAGAATATTGGGCAGTTTTTTATAATAAGAAAATTGAGAGAAATGATTCTATAGATGTGATTAAAAATCTAACATTAAAAGACATACCTCATTTCGATTTTATGGACAAGGTAGACTTATATAAATTTAATTTTAAATCTAACTGTGATACAGTTTTTGTAGAATATAAGCCAGGCATTTCCTCCAGCTTTACATATAATGGAGAAAACTATGTTCACTATAATGGTCCTATAACAGAAAAAAATGTCGTTACAAACAAAGAGCTTTCTTTTACAAATTTAGTCATCCAATACGTAGATGAGAAAAATATAAACCACGAAGATATCTTTTCTCATAAAGGAGAAGGCGATGGTTTTTTATTCACAGGTGGAAAAGTTCAGAAGATATTTTGGAGAGATAACAATTTTTTCTTAAGTGATGGAGTTACTCCGTTGACATTAATTCGTGGAAATACTTACTGGGTAGTCACTGATAGTTCAACAAACATAATTACATCAAAATATCTTGTTAAAAAATAATTCTATCTTATGAAACCATACTTCTCAATTAATTTATAAATAGTATATCCTCTTAGTAAATAAAAAAGAGACTGTTTCAGAGTTTTTTAGATAGTAATTACTTTGAAACACTCTCTATATATTTGTATGATAACATTATTTCCTAGGAAATTTGATTATTCAGCACCATTTTTAGACTGAAAGTACTTATCTACTCCATAGCTAATTGCCTCAGCTAACTTTCTCTGATAATCTTCTGTTTTCAGTAGTTGTTCTTCATCGGGATTAGACAAAAATCCACATTCTACTATAACACTTGGTATCCCTAACTTATCTCTTAATATTTTATATTGATCACCAGCTGCTTTTGCTATTCTTTTATTTTCCTTGTCTATCCTCTCAACTAATGCACTTTGAATCGTATCGCCTAACTTTTTACTTTCTTCATTGCTTGCGTGCCATACCTGTGCTCCGCAGTATTTACTCTGTGGGAACATGTTTTGATGTATGCTTACAAATATATCACACTTAGTACTCTCTTTCAATTTAACTCTATTAGTTAAATCTTCTACTTTTTTTTCCCTCACAGAATTTCCTTTTTCATATAGCCCACTATCATCTTCTCTTGTCATATAGACCTTATAATTTTTCTTTTCCAAATAATCTTTAAGCATTAATGAAATAGATAGATTAATATCTTTTTCTATGGTGCCATTCTTTGACTTAGCACCCCCATCAATTCCACCATGTCCTGCATCTATTAATACTACTTTTTGTTCTTGTTTCGTTTTATCTTCTACTGCATTAACAATTACAGTATTAGTGAAAAATACAATTATGCAAACAAATAATACAGCTATACGCTTCCTCATAGTGACCTCCATAAATACAATAATATCTGTAGTATTTTCTGCAGCATTTATATATTTATACACTATATTAAAAGTATATCTAAGTATATATCATATAAACTTTAATCATAAAGCTGAACTACTTCTTGTTGGAGTCAATTAAAATAAAGATTCCTAGATATATAAGATTAGTAAGACTTTAAAAATATATTAAGCTGGTTGCTTACTAATATTAATTCAAATGAACAAGTATCTTTTTGTAATTATATGCATAAAAAAAAAGAGGAATACTCCTCTTTTTTGAAATACTATCTCTTTGAGAACTGTGGTGATCTTCTAGCTTTCTTAAGACCGTATTTCTTTCTTTCCTTCATTCTTGGATCTCTTGTTAAGAATCCTGCTCTCTTTATTTCTGGCTTAACTGCTTCGTCAGATTTAACTAAAGCTCTTGATATACCGTGTCTTATAGCTCCTGCTTGACCTGTAAGTCCACCACCATGTACATTAACTATAACATCAAATTTATCTTTAGTTCCAGTTAATACTAATGGTTGATTAACTATAACTCTTAAAGTTTCTAAACCAAAATATGTTTCTATATCTTTGCTATTGATTACTACCTTACCTTCACCTGCAACAAGTCTAACTCTTGCAACTGATTTCTTTCTTCTTCCAGTAGCCATGTATTGAACCTTTGCCATTTC